>NZGQ01000109.1 GCA_002689565.1 Methanobacteriota archaeon
ATCCCAATACCATATGTGATGTTGTACACCAAGCAGTACTGAGTGCGTGGCATCTTGAACGAGGTATAGAAATGCCTGTGAGGGATAAGTGTCAGTTCTCTTGGTTCTGTGATGGTAAGTCTGACGAACCTAGAGATGGGGACAGTTGGGATACTGCCAGACAAATATCATTTAACTTTCTGACATATGGAGAGTTTCGTGGTATTACAGAAGGAGCGACTCACTACCATGCAACCTATGTCCATCCCGATTGGACAAATGACAAGGGTATGCATATGGTGGGTAGTATAGGTGAACATATATTTTATAGGTGGAATCAATAATGAAAGGATCAACTAAAAATAACATACAGTATAAGTATGGTGAAGATAAAGCACTGCGTGAATTAATGGACTACATTGATGGCACTTATGGTGAACACTACTCAAAGAATAAGTTTCAGGCGACTGAGTTTATCATTGATGGTGGTCATGGTGATGGTTTCTGTATCGGTAACATTATGAAGTACGCACAGAGATATGGAAACAAGAATGGTTACAATCGTGCAGACTTGATGAAGGTGTTACACTATGCGATCATCCAACTTCATGTACATGATATAAATGGTAGGTGATATGAAAGATAGAGTTGTAATAACTGGTGTAGGTTTAACAGACACGCTCGGAACATATCCGATGGAGTGTTTTGAGAATATGATGAGTGATCATTATGAACCTCCCACTACTTTCAATACAGAGATTGAGTCTCTCAAAGGTTTGAAGTGTTTCAAAGCGAGGGAAGTGGAATATAAGATTCCAGATGGTATTCGTAAACCAACATTCAATTCTTTAACTGTCGCCACCAAGAACGCACTTCATGTTGTGCAACAGGCAATCGGTGACCTTGATAGTAGAGATGTCGCTGTTGTATTCAGTTCGGTTGCATCTAAACCAGAGACCGAGACTGCACCATTTATTGAAAGAATGCATGGTGGTAAAAGACTAAGTCCTAGAACCGCTGTACAATATCTCAAAGATTTCACTGCTGGACTGATCAGTAAGACATTTGACTTTCGGGGTGCGTGTACTAGTATGGATGCCGCTTGTGCGACTGGACTGTACTGTATTGATTATGCAATGTACTTATTGAACACTCACAAGTTTGTTGTTGTTGGTTGTACTGATACAGGTGCAGTTGATGATGATATGTTTATCTTTAATCAGTTGGGTGCGCTCGGTACTGAGTCGAGACCATTTGACAAGAAACGTGATGGATTTATCATGGGTGAAGGGGCAGGTTGTCTGTTACTGGAGAAAGAGTCTGATGCAATTATACGAGGTGCAAACATCATTGGATACATCAACACAGTCTCTCACCACACAGATGGAGCGTTAGGTAGTCCTACCGCCCCCGATGAAAACTGTACTGGTTCACTTGCATCTATGATGAAGGCGAGTGAAGGAATCGCAGAAGATATTGCGTTTGTTAATGCACATGGAACATCAACTCCAATTGGGGATGATCTTGAATATCATGCAATTCAACAAGTATTACCTAGTGTACCTGTAGTAAGTTTTAAATCAAAGATCGGACACTCTCTCGCAGCGAGTGGTATCAATGAGACAATCTATACTCTGATGTGTTTGTCAAATGGAGTTATACCACAAAACTTTAATGTGGATGACTGTGACCATGAATTTGTTACTAAATATAGACAAGAGTTTACAAAGAAATTTGCAATGAAGAACTCATTTGCCTTTGGAGGTAAATCGTCTACATTGATTCTGGAAGTGTAGTGTTAACAGATTTTATTGGTAGAAAGTATACAGGACATCTACACACATCAATCTATATGGTGTGTGTGGTGTTGTCTGTTATGTGGATACCACAACACACACTGGGTGAGTTCCTAGTCTGGTTTCTGTTTACATACCTTTTAGCGGGTTATCTCATATCGGGATTTCAACATAGGTATTGTTCTCATAAGTCTTGGCAACCTAGTCGCCCCGTAGAAGTACTGAGTGCGTTACTTGTTGTTTGTGGTTTGTTGACCCCAAGTATGGGTTGGTCACAAACTCACATAAATCACCACAGATATGCCGACACTGAGAAAGACCCGCATGGAAACTTTCATAGTATCTGGCGTAATATGTTAGTGTTCAGTACACCCTTCAGGATCACAAAAATTCCACGATGGATGTTGAGAGATAAGTTATATCAAGTTCAAGCAAAGTTCTACTGGGAGATTGCAGTATCGTTCGCAGTACTGATGTTTATCCTTGATCTTGAACAGGCATACATATCGTTCATTGCATTCATTTATCTCTGGCAGGTATCATTGAATGTTCTTGGACATCCCAATCTAAGACCAACGAATAATGAACTAATCGCTTGGTTTTGGGTGGGTGAGTTATATCACAAGAACCATCACGACAATTCCCGCAATCCTCGCTTTGGTAAGTTTGATCCTACCTACCAGTTCTTCATAAGATGGTTAAATACTGAAAAATAATACTTGACAAAGAGTGTTACGCCTGTTATAATACTTGTATTGATAATGAGGAATGATTATGAAAATTATTGAATATGTAACCGATGTTGATGTGAATAGAACCTGCCGTCAAGGCACGATCAACACTACCTATGATAAGATTGTATCAATCATGGGTGAACCGACCTATGTCGATATGGGTCGTGATGAGAAAGTCAACTGTGAGTGGTCTGCTAAGGTCACCTATCAAAACCCATTGTCGGATGATCCCGATGATACCAAGACTGCAACAGTCACCATTTACAACTGGTGTACTGAGTCTATACCCTATACCCTTTACCCGTGGCACATTGGCGGTCACGATATACTAGCGGAAGAAGTGGTGAGTGCCATCTTCCGAAATGAAATTAAACCCTCGGAGTAGATTATGAATAAAGAGCAATATGAAACCTTGAAAGGAGAAATCCTCGGACTGTACATTTTAATTTTAACAACCTTTGTTTTGGATATGGTGATTGTATGAGTAGAATGGGACAATTTGTTTACGAGTGTCAAGTGATTGCAGAAGACAACTACAATGAATCAAGAGAAGTAGTTGTTGCGGAAGTCGAGAGAGCATTCGTGAAGGACAAGATGATGATACCGATGGCGATGCAGGCAGCGTTAGACCATTGGGAAGAAATACAACGAGACATGATGTCTTATTAACAAAAGGAAGCGATGAAAAATAAATGGAATAGGAGACCACAAAAACCTAAACAACAGTGGAAGAAAGACGGTGGCAGGGAAGTCACCGTTAGGTATGGTGACTTTGATACTGCCATGAGAATATGGAAGAAGAAGATCAAGAAGTCTGGTATACTAGTTGACTTGAAGAAGAAGGAATACTTTGAGTCGAGAAGTGAAAAGGAAAGGAACGCCAAAAAGAAAGCGATCAGAAGATTTGAGAGGAGAAAACTCAAAGAATATAAATACTAGTTTTAGAGGTGCGTTATGAAAAAGGAAAAGAGAATAAAATCTCGTCATGGTCGGGTCTTGTTCGACAAGGACAGTCCTTTTAAACACAAGGTTGTGCCTGACAAGACAAAGTATAATCGAAAGAAGAATCCCCGAAAAGGGGATTTTTTTTGCCTTTTTAAAAGTTTATTCGTATAAATAACAGCGTATGGATATATTTACCCTAATAAAAGAATTGGGGTTTCCTATCGCATCCGCCTTAATAGGTGGTTTCTTTATGTTTCTAACACTCAAGTATATTATGGATGGCGTCATCGGACAAGTGAAGTCGTTACGTGGTATAGTGGGAAGTCTCGATAATCGTGTAAAAACTATGAATCATGACATGGTTCGTATGGATACTACCATGTGTGTTGTTCTGGGAATAAGACCAGACCTGAACAGAATTAGTAGAGCAGATGGCAAAGAAGATGCGAGGAGAGATTAATGATTGATCCCATAACGGCAGTAGCAACCGCAACAACTGCGTTTAATGGCATAAAGAAGATGGTAGAGGCAGGACAGAATATAGAACAAACCTTTGGACAACTTGGTAAGTGGTATGGTGCGGTTGCTGACTTCAATGAAGCAAAGAGACAAGCAGAGAATCCACCACTATTCAAGAAACTGGTGAGTAGTATATCTGTTGAAGAAGAAGCGATGAACGCTTTTATTCAAGAGAAGAAGTTAAAAGAACAAGAGACCCAACTGAGGGAACTCTTACTCTATATGTACGGCCCAAACGCATACGCTGAGTTGACCGCAATGCGTAGAGATATAAGGGATAAGAGAGAGAAGACTGTATACGCACAGGCAAGGAGACAGAAAGCATTCCTCTGGAATGTCGCAGGTTGGACTGGTGTTGGTGTTCTTGGTTATTTCATCTATCTGATATTTGCATTTATTTTAACCGCAAGTCAGTAAAATGGAAATTGTCGATACAATAAAAGATTTTGGTTTTCCCATAGTCGCTGCAGTTGGTATGCTGTATATGATCTATTTCGTATGGAAGACCATAACAGAGGAAGTAGAAAAAAACCTAGATGAAGCAATGACAACCCTAATTGCGTTAATTGATCGTATTAGGATGCTTGATAATGATATTATCCGATTGCAACAGAAGTTAGATACCGCAATTGAGATGAGGAGAAAAAAAGATGAAGAAGAGAATTAACGTAGGAGTATGGATAGGACTTATATTTCTGGTAAGTAATGTAAACGCAGCACCCATAGAACACAAGTTCAAGTCTCCATCGTTTAGTGGCATAAACCAATCCAGTCACTACCTTACGATTGAGAATCAAGAGACCTCTCGGAAAGACGCAATCAAACAAGAGTTGAAAGACCTTCAAGAACAACTGGAGAGGGATGCCGAGAACACAACACTCGCAAAGTTTATTCGTAACGTAGAAAGTAGAATTTACTCTACACTTTCCCGACAAATTGTCGATAGTATGTTTGGGGAGAATCCTTCTGATAGTGGGGAGTTTAACATAGAAGGAACAGGTATATCATACGTCACTGATGGTGATAGTGTGGTATTAACAGTAACAGATGAGAATGGAAATGTCACGACTATTACTATTCCCCTTGGTGATTTTGGTATCTAGTTGTGCTTCGATTGGCGGNGGTCAATTNGAAATACCAACTAGAGAAGAACCAGAGATTCAGTATACTCTATTACAGGAGGAACTGATCAATGTGGGTGTGCCTATTAGACAACCTACACTTGCGGTTTATAAGTTTGATGACCAGACAGGGCAGAAGAGACAGAACAGTGCGGGTGGGACTTCCTTTAGTTCTGCGGTGACTCAGGCACCAGATGTGTACTTGATTAGGGCCTTGACTCGTGCGGGTAATGGAAAATTCTTTAGGGTTGTAGACCGTCAAATTCTCGACCATCTGACGAGAGAACGACAGTTGATACGTCAAACTCGTCAATCTTACGAGGGAAATGACTCAAAACAACTCCCAGCACTGTATTTTGCTGGTATGATAATTGCAGGAGGTATAGTAGGATACGATACTTCCGTTGACACGGGCGGTGCGGGGGCCAGATATCTTGGTATTGGTACTTCTCGTGAATTTAGTATTGACACAGTTACAATCAATATACGATTGGTGTCAGTTGCTACAGGTGAGGTATTGTTGGATGTCATATCCTCCAAGACCATACTCTCCACAGGTACAAGTGGAGATGTGTTTAGATTTATAGAACAGGGTACAGAACTGATTGAGATTGAATCAGGTGTTACCCAAAACGAATCTGTCTCTATTGCGACCCAACGTGCGATAGAAGCAGGTGTTCTAGAACTCATCTTGAGAGGAACTCAACGAGGGTTTTGGAAAATTAACGGAGAAAGTAAATGAACGCAAAACAAAAACTAACTTTTGTTATGATGTTCTTGGTAGGAAGTGCATATGCTGATAACGAAATTTACATCGACCAAGTCGGTGATAGTTCTGTTATCGAAATCGTACAAGACGGTTCAGGAAACAAGGTGGGTGGATCAACTTCTGATGACACTAAGTTTCTACTGGATGGTGACAGCATGGATTTCAATGTCAACGTAAGTGGAGGGACTAATAATCTGATTGGTTCGATTATCGGTACTTCTACAGTAGATATTGATGTCAGTGGTTCGAGTAATGATTTGTTCTTTGATGTAGACAAGGACAATGCATATGGCGCAACCAATGGAGACTTTGTGATTGATCTTACTGGTGGCAACAATGAACTAGACTTGGATGTCGGTTCT
The DNA here is from genome assembly GCA_002689565.1 of Methanobacteriota archaeon. The sequence continues at coordinate 6,226 of NZGQ01000109.1, forward strand.
CTGGACACTGCTAACGATCTGGACTTTGACATGATAGTCGATGGTGACTTTAACACGGCAGACATAAACATTGATGCCTCATCTTTGACTTTCAACATGGATATGGCAGGAGACAACAACAACCTACTATATAATGCAAGTGGATATGATGGACACGAGTTCGTCTTGACTGGTATCGGTAGTTACTGGGATATTGAAGTTAATCAGGAATCTACTCTACAGACAGATTCATTGGAGATAGAATATGATGGTTCGGGAACAAGTTCGACAGATGCAACTATTTGTATTACTCAGTCTGACTCTGGTGAGTCAACAGGTTGCCAGTAGTGATGTAGGTGCAGTTGATCGTGCAGTCGGGTGGAGACAAATTGTACGAGAAGAGGAGAAGATAAAACCGAAAAGTGGTCAAGAGATAATATCGAAAGATGACCTTCGCACAGGTGAGGGGCGTCTTCAGGTAGTGTTTGTTGACGATTCTAAGTTACGTATGACCGAACACACTCGCATTGTGATTGACAATGTAGTGTTTGATGATGACCCAAGTAAGTCAGATTTGGCGATGACGTTTGCACAGGGTACTGCGAGGTTTATATCTGGACAATTAGGAAAGGTTGATCGTGAGAATATTCGACTGAAAACCCCTACCGCATCTATCGGTATTCGTGGGACAGACTTCACGGTCACAGTTGATGAGTTCGGACAAACCCTCGTAGTACTCTTGCCCGATGTCAATGGTGTATCGTCTGGTGAGATTATTGTTTCAACAATGACAGGTGAGGTGGTCTTGAATAAACCATTCGAGGCAACTCGTACAGTGGTTCAGGAGAGTCCACCCTCATCACCTGCTATACTAGACTTGACTCTGGATATGCTCAACAACATTATGATCATCAATCCCCCCAAGAAGAAAGAAACCAAAGAAGAGTTCATGGTCAGTATTGACCCCGACAAGAACATCAATCCCCTTGACATAGACTTTCTGGATGAGGACTTACTTGCAGAAGAAGAACTGGAACGAGACCTTCTGGAGTTTAACGAACTGGACATCAACTATCTGGATGTCGATCTACTGGAGGACTTACTTGATTCCTTTGACTCTCTGGGTGAAGAGATGCTACAGGAGAAGCAGAGTACAGGTGAGGTGGACATCCAAGGAACAGAAGAGGGATTCGATACAGTCACTCAGGTTGCGACCATTGTCGAGGGAGACAAGGTTTTGATCAATCGTGAGGTCAATGACATCGCTAAGATAACAGTTGACAAGAGTGCATCCACCACCATCAATCTAGAACAGGATGGAAAAGAACTAGACCCAATCAAGATTAATGGACTTGGAACAGAGATTAGAATAGTCCAATAGACTAAATAGTATAATGAAAACATGGCATTGTCTCATTACACTGGCGGTTCTAATTGGTGTTAGGTTACTCGACCCATTCCTTCTAGAGAGTGCCAGACTCTCATTCTTTGATTCTCTACAGAGAAGTCAAGAGACATCTTTGTCTGAACAGATTGTACTGGTGGACATAGATGAGGAGACACTAGACAAGTTTGGTCAATACCCCATCCCTCGTAGGATCATGGCAGACGAGATCGACAAGATTGAGAATAGTCTGATTGGTCTGAATATCTTGTTTTCAGAACCAGACAGATTCGGAGGTGACGAACACTT
>NZGQ01000020.1 GCA_002689565.1 Methanobacteriota archaeon
GTTGCTAGACCTGTTGCTGTGTACAATGTCAGCGGTGAATATTCGATGGTAATGGCTGCAACACCCGATGAACAGTCTAGAGCAAAAATGGTTCGTGAGATATTCCACTCCTTCAAAAGGGCCGGGGCTGACATAATTGTTAGTTACCACACCCGCGAGGCTGTGGCTGGAAACTGGCTTAATTGAGGTGAATCAATGCAAAGAACCAACTCTGATACCTTGCACCAGGAGGCATTACACCATTTGGTAGGAGGGGTAAATTCTCCAGTTAGGGCATTTAAATCGGTACATGGGAATCCGATTTATTTTGAGAAAGCTTCTGGCGCCATAGTCACTGATGTTGATGGTAATGAATTAGTAGATTTTGTTCAATCTTGGGGCCCACTTGTCCATGGTCATTCTCATCCTAAAATAATCGAAATGGTCTATCAAAAAATGCAGAATGGTACCTCTTTTGGCGCACCACACATCGGCGAAATAGAATTGGCTAAGCGAGTAAAGCAACGATTTCCATACATGGATAAAGTTAGGTTTGTCTCATCGGGAACTGAAGCAGTAATGAGCGCTGTTAGACTAGCAAGAGGCTATACTGGTAGAGATTTACTAATCAAATTCGAAGGCTGTTATCATGGTCATGTAGATTCACTCATGGTTAGTTCAGGAAGTGGTCTTGCCACTTTTGGCATTGCCAGCAGCCCGGGAATTCCTAAAGATACAGTTGCTACAACGCTAGTTGCACCACTTGATGATGAAGAGGCAGTAGAATTTCTATTCAAAGAACATGGTGAAGATATTGCTGCAGTAGTGATCGAGCCTCTGCCAGCAAACAACGGTCTGTTGGTTCAACGTCATGAGTATTTAGCAAAGTTGAGAAAACTATGCGATGACTATGGTGCGTTGTTAATCTTCGATGAAGTGATTAGCGGATTTAGGTTCAAGGATGGAAGTTATGGCGACATGTCAGGGGTGACTCCTGACATTACCGCGCTGGGCAAAGTCATTGGAGGCGGCCTACCTGTTGGCGCATACGGAGCAAAAAGCGAAATTATGGAGAGTCTTTCTCCACTTGGACCAGTCTATCAAGCAGGTACATTGTCGGGCAATCCACTTGCTATGGCTGCAGGAATCATGACCTTAGATTTGCTCGATGAACAAGCATATGACCGTTTAGAAGAACTCGGCCAGTTATTGCAAACTAATGTTGAACCTATTTTAGAAAAGCACGGCAATCCAATGCGCCTCGTCAGACGCGGCAGTTTGTTTTGGTTTTCACCGGGCTCAAATAATCCACCACCTAGGGCAGATCAAATACCAAGCAATGCTGGAGTATTGTATTCAGATGTCCACAAAGGCTTGTTGGAAAAGGGCTACATGTTAGCACCATCAGCTTATGAGATAGGCTTTATTGCTACAGTTCACGACGAAGAACACATACTGGGCATGGTCCACGCGTTGGATGAAGTGTTAACTGAATTGGAGGTCAAATGATGAACGGTAAGCAACGAATAGTTTCCGCCCTAAACCTTCAACCTGTAGATAGGACGCCTGTTTGGTTTATGCGCCAAGCAGGGCGACATTTGCCCGAATACCGAAAAATTGCTGCTGAGCACAACTTTTGGGAGCGTTGCATGGACGTTGATTTGTGTACAAAAATCACCTTACAGCCGATTGAAAGGTACAAGAAAATAGATGCTGCGATTATTTTCAGTGACATTCTAACCCCTCTACCAAGTTTAGGATATGACGTAGAGTATGGCGGAGGTATCAGAATAAGTGAATTCAGTCTTGATGATGTCAATGACTGGACTAAGTTTAGTGCAAGAAAGCATGCTCCTTGGGCAGCAGATGGATTGAAATCAGTTGGAGAAGAACTCGGTGAAACCACAGCTAGACTTGGTTTCGTAGGCTCTCCTTGGACTATTTGCATGTACTTGTTATCAGGAGGAACTGGTGACAAAGATTTCCATAATGCTCGTGCTAAGGTCTATTCAAATCCTGAAGAAGCACAACACATGTTGATGAAGATGGGTGAGATTGTAGGTGACCTATTAGCGGACCAAGTTATTCACGGTGGCGCAGATGCAGTACAGCTTTTCGATACCTGGGCTGGATTGTTATCTCCGGAAATTTACCGCAAGTTTGCAATGCCTGCTACAGCAAAAACCATCGAAGTTTTCAGGGAAAAGGTAGGAGAAGAAGTTCCGATTATTCACTATGCAAAAGGATCAGGACACTTACATTCCGACATAAGAGATCTTGATTTGAACGCAATTTCTCTAGATTGGAGAGACAACTTAGCGGTTAACCGTGAGCAATTTGGCGATAAATACGCATTCCAAGGAAACCTCGACCCTTCATTATTGCATGGCTCTACAGAAACAGCAAAATTAGCCACTCGCCAAGTACTAGACGCGGCAGGTGATAAGCCAGGTCACATTTTCAACCTTGGACATGGATTTGCTCCATCTGCTAGAATAGAATGTGTGGAAACAGTCCTAAGAGAGATAGTAGGTGAGTGAATATGCGCCAGATGATGGTGGATATGGTTCATCGAATACAGGATGAAATCTGTGAAGCTCTCAAAGAAATAGATGGTGTCGATTATCGTCAAGATGAATGGACAAGACCTGAAGGTGGAGGCGGTAGAAGTCGAGTCTTTTCAGGAGGCAAGGTGTTTGAAAAGGCTGGAGTGAATGTAAGTGTAGTTCATGGTACTCTAAGCCCTCAAGCCGCAGCTAGTATGGGTGGAGGTCATGAATTACAAGGCAAGGACCTAGATTTCTTTGCTACCGGTGTTAGTTTAGTGCTTCATCCTCACAATCCGATGGCCCCTACCGTACACGCAAACTACCGTTATTTTGAGCGAGGAGAGGGGGAGAAACCAGGCAGTTGGTGGTTCGGCGGTGGTGCTGATTTAACCCCGAGTTACTTGTTTGAAGAGGATGCGATACATTTCCACAAAGTGCACAAACAAGCATGCGATCGCCATGAAGTTAGCGATTATGACACATTCAAGAAATGGTGTGATGATTATTTCCACATAAAACACAGAGGTGAAAGAAGAGGCCTTGGTGGTATATTCTTTGATGACATCAATACAGCAAGCAGAGAAGATTGCTTCGCTTTTGTCACAGACTGTGCAGAGTCCTTCTTGTCCTCATATCTTCCAATTCTTGAAAAAAGGAAAGATATGCCATATACACAAAACCACAAAGCATGGCAACAAATTAGGAGAGGGAGATATGTGGAATTCAACTTGGTTTATGATAGAGGTACAACATTCGGTTTGACTACAAATGGAAGGATAGAGAGTATCCTCATGTCATTACCACTGACTGCACGCTGGGAATATTGTCACGAAGTTGACGGGGACAGTGAAGAGGAACTTTTGCTCGAAGTACTGCGCAACCCAAAAGATTGGATTACTGAATAAGATTGGGATTTCTATGTCAGATTTGGATAAATGGGTTCTTCATGGCGATGAAATGCGCCGGCCCATACTCGTTAATCCAAAGTTAGGTGAATCCTCAAAATTGGTTATTGTTGGTGGTGGCTTAAGTGGATTATGCTGTGCTTATCGTATAGCCAAAAAAAGGCCGGATGTTGAAGTCATTATACATGAGCAGTCCTCGCTTTTAGGCGGAGTGATCTCCACTTGGAAGGAAGACGATTGGATTTGTGATGTGGCAGTTAATGCATCAAGGCCACATCCTGCTTTCTGGAGATTAATCAATGACCTTGAATTAGGTGAAATTTTGAAACCCTCAAAATCAGATGCAAAATCAAGATGGGTATTGCTTGATGGAAAGCAGCATAAATTATCGTGGCGCACTCTTTTCAAAATAGGTCCAATGAAACTACTTAGCTCTATCAAGAAGGCGAGAATGGGTGGATTCTCTGTTGCTCAAGTAATTCCAAATAAGCAGATTGCTGATGCGATGTGTTTAGGGATTGTTAACGAAACCTCAGAGAATGTTGATGCCGATTTTTTATTCCCTTCACTTACAAAATTTGGTCAAAATCCACCGCTAAAGAAGTCTAAACTTAACAAACTAATTTCACAATCTTATCCAATATTTACCCCCAAAAAAGGTACAATTGCTTCTCTTGCCGGAGGCATGCAAACGTTAGTTGATACTCTTTCAGAGCAGATTTCAAACCTTGACAATGTGACTGTAGTTTGCGGTAATAGTGCAGAATCTCCAAGTGCTATTGCAACCAAATACGACGTTCCTTTAGAATCGGTAATTTGGGCTGCACCAAATCCTGAGATAGATCAAGATTCTTCCGAAATATCGATATTTGCAATTGGTTACACAGAACAACAAGTTTCTCACATCAAAAAAGGATATGGAACTCTAATTCCTGATGACAAAATTCCAATTAGTGGAATTCTGCATGAAAGTGATGTTCATAATTCTCAAAGATGTCCCAAAGGACATCGTCTATTTCGATTGATGGTNCCTCACAATCGTTGGNATAANGACTTGAATTCGGTGCAAGAATGNGCANAATCTCTTCTAGCTACTAATCCAATTNTTTTCAAGAAAATAGGTGAGAGNAAAATACCTCATTACAAACCCGGTCACATGTCCAAGTTGTCACAAATTAGCCTGGATTGCTCATATGTTGGCTGGTCATATTCTGGAGTTTCAATAACTCATGTAATTGACCAGTCTGAAAGGATCGCAGAGTTATTTTAACTAGCCAGCTGCTTAGCGAATTTCCCTTGAACTAACTTGTATAGGCCATCAATCCAATCTTGATTGTCATTAAGGCATTTGACTACAGATAATTCCTCTCCGCCCAATTCCATGAAATGCTCTCTAATTCCAATATCTAGTTCTTCTAGAGTTTCAAGTCCATCTGCTAAGAATGCGGGAGCGACGATTGCAAGTTTTTTGACACCCCGTTTTACAAGTTCTTCGACTTTGTTCATAGTTGATGGTTCTAGCCATTTTACTGGACCAATCCTACTCTGGTAACTAATCGACCACTGGTCACTGTTTAAACCAAGTAAACCCACCACTGTATGTGTTGTTTCGTTGCAATGATGCCCATAGCAAAGTTGGTTTGCATCAGTTTTGATGGTACAACACTCGTCCACTTTTTGACAATGAGATTTTGATTTGTCAATTCGCTTAACATGTGAAACAGGTAGTCCGTGGTAAGAAAACAAAAGATGCGTATCTTTGTCTAGATGCGGTTGAATTGATTTGGCAAGAGGTATGATGTATTCTTCATCAGTTTCGAAATGTCCCATCTCCAAGATTTCAGGTTTCCACTTCATGGCATTGAGTTGTTTGTATGAATGCTTCAGTGATGATTCAGTAGTCGCTTGAGCATAGTGCGGAAACATTGGCAGTAAGAGTAACTCTTCAACACCTTTTGAGCGCAGTTTTTCTAGGCCAGATCTAATCGAAGGGTTGCCATATCTCATTGCAAATTCAAATTCTATATCATCTGTCATTGAATTAAGCGATGTTGTAATTCTGTCAGAATATACTCTAAGTGGTGAACCATCGTCCATCCAAATTTTTTGATAAAGAGGGGTGATCTTTCTTGGTCTAACACGTAAGATAATTCCTCTTACTAAGAACTGCCTGATAAGATACGGAGCATCAATTACGTCCGGGTCCAGAAGAAATTCTCTTAGGTAATTCCTGATGGATTTGACAGTGGGTTCATCAGGAGTGCCCACATTGATTAGAAGCACTCCCTTCTTTTTCATGGATGCTGCTTCAGTGAATTGCTAATAATGATTTGTTATAGTCCGTTTTATTGAGGTCTAGTTAGAGAATTAATCTCTTTCCGCAACAAATCAATTAGGTTTACTATGCACATTTTGCAAATAATGTACTGGTCATGCTAAATAGGGCAGGCAGTCGGCCTTGGTTGGAGGTCATGGGATGGAGGTCCGTTTTTCCGATTTGGGTATTAGTACTCAAATGTGCCATGAGCTCAAGCGAGCAGGTTTCACTGAACCGTTTGAGGTTCAAAGAGAAACGATCCCAGACATGATGCTTGGTAGAGATGTTTGCTGTCGAGCTCCTACTGGAAGCGGTAAGACACTTGCCTTTGGAATTCCTATGCTGGAAAGAGTTGGCAGAGGGGAACCTAGCCTTCCTAAAGCCCTTATTTTGACTCCTACCAGAGAACTTGCTGAGCAAATACACGGCGTATTGGATCCAATTGCTTGGGGATTGAACCTGAAGGTAATGCCAATTTACGGAGGAGTATCTTATTCTAAGCAAATTAGAAGACTGGATAAAGGCGTTGATGTTGTTGTCGCTTGTCCAGGTAGATTGCTAGATTTGATTGATAGAGAGAATGTATTCCTAGACGAGGTTGAAATTGTAATCTTAGATGAAGCCGACAGGATGGCAGATATGGGATTCACAGAGCCTGTGTGTCAAATTTTGGAAGAGTGTTCACCAAAGCGTCAGACCATTATGTTCAGTGCGACTTTAGACGATGAGGTTGCACACATTCGTGATAAGTATCAGAAAGAACCTCAGATAATTGAAATCGGTCCTGAGGAGATATCAGTTACTGAAATGAATCATCATTTCTGGTTAATGCCGAATTCTATGAAGTGCAAAATTACTTCTGAGGCAATTCGTAAATCTGGTCGAGGTTTCGTCTTTTGTCGGACTCGAGCAGGCGTGGATAGAGTTGCTGACGAATTGGAAAATGAAGGATTGCGTGTAACCAGCATTCATGGCGGAATGCCACAGAAAAAGCGTTCTCAAGCAGTGGAAGAATTTGGTGAAGGTAGAACTCATGCAATCGTTGCAACAGACGTAGCTGCTCGTGGTCTTGACATCAAAGGAGTCCATTGTGTGGTACACTTTGATCCTCCAGAAAACGGAAAGGCGTTCAAGCACCGTTCTGGTAGAACTGCTCGCGCTGGCGGTTCAGGCAACGTTTTCAGTTTAGTACAAAACCCTCAGAAGGGCAAATGGTCTAAAATCCAAAAAGAAGTTGGACTGAATATCAAATTCTCGACACCTGAATTCAAAGATGTCATCAAACACGAGGACACCTCCCACATACCTTCACCCTCTAGGAGAAGAGGCGGTCGTAACTCCAGAGATCGTAAAGATCGAAGAGGTCGTCCAAATGATGGTAATAATCGTAACCGGGACCGTAAGCACTACGGTAGAAGAAACGGCAATGACAACTCCAGAGGCGGTAATCGTGGCTCAAGAGGTAACAACCGTGGCGGCCGTGATGGCGGCCGAGATGGTGGAAGACCTGGTGGCCGAGATGGAGGCCGAGGAGGAGGCCGAGATGGTGGAAGACCTGGTGGCCGAGATGGTGGCCGAGGTGGAGGCCGAGATGGTGGAAGACCTGGTGGCCGAGAAGGTGGCCGTTCAGGTGGAGGAGGAAAACCTCGATTCAATCGAAACAACCGTCCACCAAAAGGCCCTGGCCGTAGTCGTGGACGTGGCGGCGACAATAAGGGTAAATCGAGGAACAATCACAATCGCAGATGAATCTGCTTGTGCTGCATCGGAAACAGGGTTTGATATACTTCAAACGCGCAATGCTGCTTATGATTGACCTTAGTAGACGCATAAGCGCTTTTACTCAGAGGTCAGTTTCGCTCAGTGCTACATCCTTGATCATGCTGATGTTTCTATCAGTTTTGACACCAATAATCTCTGCGCAAGATATCGAGGTTAAGCAATTAGGTGCTCCCTTGAGTGATAACCCCGAAGATGCACCGCTAACATACTCCTTTTCTCCTGCAATTAGAGCCGCATTTGCCCGAGTAAGTGACATCTCACAATACTCGCACTCAGAACTACAATCAACCGAAGAATGGGTTGTTGTAAGTTCACAAAAAATAGGCGAACCCACTGGATTATTGGCTAACACCTGGTATGTAGAAGTAGAACCTAGTGTCGCATTATCACATTTTTCAAAATTACAATCCAATGGTGAAATCGAAGTCGCTTATCCACTTGTAGAAAAGCAACACATTCCTCGATGGATTCCCAATGACCCATATTTCTCAAACCAATGGCATCTTGAAAATACTGGACAAGATAACGGTGTATCTGGAGAAGATGTCAACATCACCGGTGCATGGAACAGTGTAAAGGGTACTGGAGTCGTTATTGGAGTAGTAGATGATGGCCTAGAATGGGATCATGATGATTTATCTGCAAATTATGAATCTAATCTGGATTATGATTATTGCAATTATGATACAGACCCAACCCCTGCAGGCTGGGATGCTCACGGAACAGCAGCGGCTGGAGTTGCAGCAGCAACTGGGAACAACGGAATAGGCGTTAGTGGTTCAGCACCAGACGCCTCTTTGGCAGGATTGATGTTGATTGCTTGTAGTAATTCTGACACCGATGAAGCAAATACACTCTCTCATCTAAACAATGACATCGATATCTACAGTAATAGTTGGGGCCCCTCGGACAATGGAAATACTTTGTCAGGTCCAGGCCCATTGACGATTGCTGCCTTTGAAGACGATGCATACAACGGTAGAAATGGCCTAGGTAATGTCATTACATGGGCGGCAGGAAATGGCCTATCCAATGAGGATGATTCAAATCTTGATGGCTATGCTAACAGTCGTTTTACAATCTCTGTAACCGCAGTNGACCACGATGGTGACCAGACTACCTANGGGGAGCCTGGTGCNAATGTTCTGATNAGTTCACCATCCGATGGAAGTGGAGTTGGAATTACAACTACGGATAACTCTGGAAACAATGGATATACTGGCAGCGATTACACCAGTAATTTCGGCGGTACATCTAGTGCGACTCCTTTAGTTTCGGGCATAGTAGCTTTGATGCTGGAGGCTAACTCAAACCTCACCTGGCGAGATGTACAACAGATTCTTGTTGAAAGTGCGAGAAAGAATCACCAAAACGATCCAGGGTGGAATACTAACGGAGCTGGACATGAATTCAATCACAAGTATGGATTTGGTGTGGTAGACGCAGGACATGCAGTTGACTTAGCAACAAATTGGGACACCCTAGACCCAGAGGTCAACGTGACCAGCGGTAGAATTACGGTCTCACAAACAATTCCCGATAATGAACCAAATAATCCTGTAGTCTCAAATCATGTGGTTTCAGAATCTCTGATTGTTGAATCGGTTGACGTGATTTTTGATGCAGATCACAATTACAGAAGCGACTTAGATGTAACATTGATTTCTCCAGATGGTACAGAATCAGAATTNGTNAACTATTTCGCNAACCGCGACAATGGNAACAACTACAACGAGTGGCAATTCAATAGCGTACAGCATTGGGGNGAAATTTCAGCAGGAACTTGGACATTAGAAGTCTATGATGATGGNAACCAAGACGAAGGAATATGGAATCACTGGGAATTGGTGATTCACGGAACTGAGGTCGATTTAGATAGCGATGGTGACGGTATTACAGACTCAAACGAGACTGATGTTTATGGAACAAATCCTAACAACCCAGACTCAGATTCGGATGGTTTGAATGATTATGTTGAAATTTTCACTACTGGAACAGACCCAGTTGATGCAGATACAGATGATGATTTCTTGAATGATGGAATTGAAGTCAATGTCAANAANACAGATCCATTTGATAATGACACNGATGACGATGGACTAACCGATGGTNTAGAGGTTCTGAATTATTTCACAAANCCACTAGTTGCTGACCCAGATGATGATTCTGATGGCTACTATTGGTTCCAAGACTGTAATGATTCAAACCCGATGATATACCCAGCAGCTCCTGAATTANTGAATGGTATTGATGACGATTGTGACATATTCTGGGATGAGGGNTTCAATTCTACAGATGCAGATACTGATAATTTGTCTGATTATTCTGAATATCATTCCTATGGTACCAACTGGACTAATCAGGATACTGATGGGGATTTACTTACTGATGGAGATGAGGTGCTAGTCTACTTTACCAATCCTCTCGTCAAAGATAACGATTCAGACTTCGATGGCTGGTATTGGTTCCAAGATTGTAATGATAGTAATCCTGCTATCAATCCAGATGTAGNGGAATCACTAGATGGAATTGATAACAACTGTAACGATGAAATTGATGAAGACTTCATTGGACTTGATTCCGATTCCGACGGATTATTCGATCTGGATGAATTCAACAACCTCTCAACCGACCCATTTGACCCAGATTCAGATTCTGATGGACTTTTTGATGGATACGAATACAATAATCTCTCAACTAATCCCTTGGACAAAGATTCAGATGATGATGGTCTTGAGGATGGCACAGAAGTATTAGAGACACTCACAGATCCTCTTGTCCCCGATTTAGATGAAGACTCAGATGGGTTTAGGTGGTTTGAGGAATGTGATGATACAAATCCTCTAATCAATCCAAATCAGGATGAATTTTGGAATGGCCTAGACGATGATTGTGATGAACAAATAGACGAGGTAATCGATAGACTATCTTACATTTCTTGGACACCAACAAGTACAGATATCTTGCTCAATGCTACATTTGATAGCCTTGATTTGTCAGTTGCAGTAAATCTATCTGACGACGAAATTAACAGNTTNAATCTCTCAATNACTTGGTTGAGAAACAATTCAATCATAGGCGGTGGCTTCTCGTTTAGTGAAGCTGCTTGGGACTGTGGTAACCAAACTGAGGATTTGGGAATTGTACTTTGTAACCATACTGGATTCATTGGCCCTTGGATAGTCAATGCGATAATTTCAGATGGCGTCCAAGACATCTATGTCACATGGTACGTGTCTTACGAAGTATGGCATCCTCCAGAGCCAGTTGTCGAAGAAGAAGAAAAAACGCAGGATTCTGCCTTTGACTTCGATGTAACTACAAATCAAATGATATTCATGGGACTTGGAGTATTGATAGTAATACTTCTAGCAATGTTAGTATTAGGTCGAAAGAAGCCACCACAGGCTCAACAATCGATGTTTGCTAATTCTAGGTATGAGCCAGCCCAATCACAATACACCTCTGTTCCTGGTGCACCGGTTCTGCCTCCNCCTCCAGAAGCATTNGCTAAGTGGTAGTCACTCGTGCTTTGTCCACTCTGTATCGTTAGCAGTCTTGTACCAATTTTGCCCGTTGTAGTTTAACCAAGAATAACCNTGTTCATCGGTTTGGTCTGCAGGAGTATCTGGAGAAGGAGTAGTTTCGATTGCTGGAATATTCTTTTGTGCAGCTTCTACAATAGGNGCTTGTTCCACATCAGTCATNGGCTCAAAGTCATCAGAAGCCATTAACAGTTCAGCATTTTCGAACTTATCATCCAACTCTGAACGTAGTCTTTCAAGACGTATTCCTTGATGAGGGCCGAGTAGACGTAGCATCAAACTGTATTCCCAGCGCAGTGCTACTTGTTCGAGTTCATCACG
>NZGQ01000048.1 GCA_002689565.1 Methanobacteriota archaeon
TGTTCTCCACAATCAATTATTACTCTTGGCGTTACTGGCTTGACATATCCTGCTTCATAGCTAGTTTTTTGAGGATGGTACAATTGGTTATATGTTTCTAACACATTAAAAGATTGCAAATTGTTTGACTCGTAAATATGAAATTTTATTTTCGGTGCATGCGGAGTAAGTTTCTTTAACCGCTCATAAGCATAATTTCCCCACTCGTTTAGGTGGCCTCGTGCATCAGCAACATCGCTAAATTCTGCTCGTAAATTTGAGTAATCAATGGCCACAAATATGTCGTCCTCTGGCTCCGAATTCAGATTGACATCCACACGACTAGATGCTAGAAATACGCGCGACCCATCTGATGATTCATTCCTTCTAAAAAGGGGCACATCTCCAATGATTTTTATTAATTCCACATCGAAATAATCATCCAGATTTTTAGATATAACTTTTTCTAGTTCCGAGTATTCGTTTTCGATAGTTGCATCTTTCAAAAAGGGGCTCGAGNGTTCATCTTGTAGAGCCTGAGGCAAAGAGGACATGTGTATTGAACTCGCCCTCATGGTATATCTTTCAAACCTAAGTATTTCAAGTTTTCAAAATTAACTTACTAAACTTGCTAGTTGGTTCAGCATATCCTCGATTGTTTCAGGATTAGCTTCCTTATTCTTGTTAGAAATACAATTGCGTCCCAAAACAATGCACCCAAGGAAAGAGAACATCTGTCGCATTGCAATAATGACGTGTGCTCCGCCTCCACCACTATGTGTTGCTAAGCCAACTTTACGTCGGTTGAATAATGCACGGAAGTCTTGCCATTCAGTGCTCAGCCAAGCGACTGCGTTGTTCAGAGTAGGTGGCATTGAACCGTTGTATTCAGGTGCTATGACCATCCAAGAGTCTGCACTAGACATTGCCTCTTTNANTTCNGCCATTCCNGGAACNACATCCANTTCTTTNGAGCGAGCAACCGAGAACATTGGCATNTCTAATTCCACTAGATCAATGATGTCAGCTTCATGTCCCATNTCACGNGCAGCATCAGCNAATTTGTCTGCTAATGCACGATTATTATCGGATGTTGCTGTAATCATCAAAATCTTGGCCATGAACCCCCCAAGTGGTTTAGGTTCTCAAGTTATTGCATTTTTTTGTCCTTACTTTTTGGTTTATCATCGCCATCTTTGCGTTGCAACTTCTTGGTTTTATTCAGATTTTGNGCCATGCTAAATAACGCGATGAATATAATCAAAGGAAAGCAACAGAATTTGGAAATCTCTTCACCGCTGGGACCGAGATACCCCATACCGCCATTAGAGTCTGTAATGGCTGGGAAACCAATATCTGTACCACTATGACCTCCACCGCTGTATCCTCCTCCGCTGTAACCTCCTCCACCATAATCATACCCTGGATTTTGGTTGTTTGTGGNAGTGTAGAAGTAGCAACTACCGTCATCTCTTGTGGCGAGAGGATCATCATTTGTTGCAGCGGAATTTGAACAACCGAAAATGACATTGAGATTTTGATTAAACTCCCAGTGATATATTCCCGAATTTTCTCCATTCATTGTTAATACAATATCGCCATCTTCATGCCAATCAAGGCCATTTACTGAAACACAATTACCTGCTGCACCTATGCAATGATATGATTGCATTGCTCCAATTCTGTCGACTAGTGTTCCGTCTTCAACTGAAAAAATGATCACGCTAGAGGCAAAGTATCCATAATAAGAGTAGGATACTGCAACCTCGCTTAAATCTGGAGACCATGCTATGTCAGTGCAACTGGTAGCGATGGTACTACTGTAGCCAGTGTATTCCCACATCATGTACCCATTTGCTGCGGCTCTAAGCACGACATCGCCATTTTCTGTACAAGATATAATGAACCTTCCATCTGCTGAATATGAGACTGAGTCAATATCACTGTAGCCATGATAGGATGAATGCCATACTTCTGTCAACTCTGGTACATTATACACGTTTACTGTACCTCCATNTGAGAATGCAATTTGATTTCCAGACGGATTCCAAGATACTGAATGATGGATANCATAATAATGTTNGTTGTCGTGATTGAATGAACCTATGAGTTCATTATCACTAAGATTGTAAATTGAAGTTTCATGGTTGTAGGATACTGANATCATTGAACCATCCGGGCTGTATTCGAGATCTCCNTNGTGAGAATATTGGCCGATACGGAAATAAGTTATTTCTTGGGTCTCGAGGTCGTAAGTGTCTAGCCAATTACTATGGTTGTACGAAGTAATAGTTGTTATTTGCTTGCCGCTAGGAGACCAATCAAAGTCTAGTATTTTACCAATGACTTGAAAACTTGTTTCATTAACCCTAGTTGAAGTATTCCAAATGATAATTTCCGATTGATGTTGAGTAGCATAATTTGCCCCATCAGGACTAAATTTTATTGAATAAATGTTATAATTATTTACAGTGATACTTTTGAATGAAGTTTGAATATGAGCTAATTGGAAACCACCGGTTGGAATATCACATGTTCCGTCTTCATCTGTGGCGTTAGGGTTGTAATTTGTTGCATTAATATTCATGCAACCTTTAATCTCATACACATCTAAGATTCCATCATCGTCTAAATCCCAGTCACAGCTACCATCGTCATCTGTTGCATTTGACTGATAATTATTGGCGATATGATTCATGCAACCGGTAATCTCGTCCGCATCTAGAACCCCATCATCATCTAAATCAAAATCGCAACTACCATCATCTGTTGTTGCGTTAACATCGTAATTATTTGCAGATACGTTTGTGCATCCACTGGCATTTCCCGCATCTTCTTCGACAGACCATAATACAACTGAGTTGGTTGAAAGTTCCGATTGGCTTTGATCTAGGGGATAGATTAGACTTGTAAGGCAAAGTACCACAACCAGGGTTAGTGACAGTTTCCTCATGGCCGTTAGTTAAGACCTCATTCTTATAATAAAAATCCCGGATTTTCTATTTTTTGAGACAAATTTTCTATTTTTGTTAAACTCCAAACTACTCTGTTTTGTCAAACCAAATGTTGATCCAACTTTGGGAGCGAGGGCCAATTTCGTTGGTTAATCAGACTTGTTTTTATGTCGCTAGATACTAGTCGCATTGCTATCTTGGAGATCCTGCCCTTCTCTAACAAATATTGCACATATGGCTAGTCCAATGGGCATCAACATGACACCAAAGAATACGGATGTTGCAGCTACCCAGCGGGGAGCGTTGTTGTTCAAGCAGCGTTTCCAAATCCATCTAGTAACGAAAATATCGCCTGCAACCATATGGGCCCATGCTGCAGCCGCTCCTGGTCTGCTACCCATTATTGCCGCTAGACCATCCAATATACCGTTTGGATTTGCAGCATCCTTTGCTAAATCTAGCATTGCTTGTGGGTTAGCAATGGTAACCAGCCACCAGACTATCAATGGCCCTAGGAAGAACCACGGGCCACTGAGTACCTTTTTGGTCATCTCATGTTCTGGAAAAACCAGCATTGCAAACCAAAAGGGACCGACCCACATGGTAGAGAAAAAGAAGGATATGTCGTATAGGTCCATGTAGGTAAGTTATAGGTGCATGATATAGAGGCTTGTTTTTGGATGTTGATCCAAGTCTGGGAGAACCTTTGAAACCAAAAGTTTGGTTAGGGAACATTATTTCCAAATATCATGGGAGATGGTATTCAGTTTGAACCACTTCCCGCTGAAAGAGTAGAATTCACGCCTCCTGTACAACAAGAACCGAAGAGTAGGGGTTGGCTTGGAATTGCATTTATNCGCTTGTTATCACTNCTGATTGTTGGTGCAGCGGTTTACTACTCGACTGAAGGTTTAGTTGCAATGTTTGTATTATTTATTCTCATTGTACCAGTAGAGAAACTATTTCCAAGNCATAGAGGCCAAAAGGTTAGACGTCCCTTGTATAAATTGGACATGAGTTATGCAATGTCCTCACCNTTACTCAACCTTATCGGATTAATTGCTGCAGTAATTGTTGCTATCATTTCATTTGCTTGGGTGCCAGGGCTGATGATGAGACCTGTAGTGGCCCAAATTCCTACCGAATGGCTCCCAATAGTAGGTTTTCTACTCTTTGATTTTGTTAGCTACTGGACTCATAGATTCTACCATGAGATTCCAATTCTATGGAAATTTCATGCNATNCATCACTCAACAGAACACCTTGATTGGGTTAGTGGATTTAGAGCGCACCCATTTGATGGAACACTAATTGCACCAGCATTTGCATTCCTAGTTGCAGCTGGTTTCAGTCCACAAATTACCGGGCTGTTCGCTATCTTCCAGATTGTACTAGGATNGTTACTGCATGCCAATGTAAGATTTAGACTGCGCTGGTTACACCCTTTCCTAGGAACTCCCGAAATGCACCATTGGCACCACAGTAACGAAGAAGATGCCATATGGACAAATTATGGGGCTGCAATTCCATTATGGGATCAAGTGTTCGGAACTTACTACATGCCTAAGGATAAACGACCATCAGTTTACGGTGTCGATGAACATATTGAACCAAACATGGTAGACCAGATTATGTACCCTCTAAAGGGGATTGGAAACCCATTCAATATAGTTCGTCATCCTTTCAGATCAATAGGTATTGGAATCAAATTTTATTGGAGTCTAATAAAACAAATGAAGTGGGTAATTTTCAGACCAAGGGGAATGAAGCCCCCTATGTAAGTGACAATTTACTTACGCCTGAAGATTGTAGAAATATATGGCCTNTCGCCACCAAAAGGGTTGATGTGAGTATGTCTTATCGATTCAATCAAATCCCAATTATCATCTAAAAGATCAATCAGCATTTCCTCATCATAAGTATGCAAATCCAACCCACAACAAATCTTGGCTCCATCCCTAGAGAATGTCTCAATCACAGCATAACCTCCACTCGGTATGCAAGATTCAAGATTGGAAACATAGGCATCCCTTTCATTATCACTTAACAGGAAATGTAGTACTGCACGATCATGCCAAATCTCATAATCTCCTAATTCTAATGGTTTGGACAAATCACCATGGATGAAGTTCAAGTTCTTGCCATGTCGATTAGAAAGAATACGTAAAGCCTCAGATGAAATGTCAAGAACTGTCACATCGTATTCATTTTCGACCAGTGTATCAATCAGGGTTGTAGCACCTGAACCTACATCGATAATCCGTTTCCCATCGCACGATGAAATTAAATCCATTGAGACCGCATGTTCTTTCTGATACCATCCTAATTGCGTTGTATCTGCATCATTGTAGGCTGCATCCCAGTGTTTTGCATCACTTGGCATACATAGACCTCATTGGAAAGTTACGTCGACTTCCATGGTTTCACTTACTGAAACACAAACTGGACAGTTACATCCCTCGGTGATTAGCCATGACCTATCCTCAATGGTCATGTCTGAAGGAAGGTTAACAACTACTTCCAATTTAGCAACTCTGCGAGGATTAGCAGCCATAGTTTTCTCAACACTACCTGACATACTAGATACGTCGATTCCTTTGGAATCTGCGCGGATTGCTACGATTGTCATTATACATGTTAGCATTGAAGTTGCAAGTAAATCAGTTGGTGAGAAGGATTCTCCTTTGCCCTTGTTGTCAACTGGTGCGTCTGTAATTAGTTGCTTGCCAGATGGTCCATGAGTTGCAGTACATCTCAAATTGCCGTCATAACTAGCTTCAATCCTTACCATTTACTCACCATCCAGATCAATTTTATGACCCATCCTATCTGCTTTGGTTTGTAGATAGTCCCGGTTCTCGTTTACAACTCCAACAATCAATGGAACTCGCTCGACTACATTGATTCCATATTCTTCCAGTTGTTTTGCTTTGTCTGGGTTGTTAGAAAGTAAGCAAACAGCNTCTACTCCAATCGCTTCTAGCATTGTACTTGCAATTCTATAGTTACGTGCATCAGCAGGCAATCCCAGCATCAAATTTGCATCTAAAGTGTCTGCACCTTTATCTTGCAAATGGTAAGCCTGAATCTTNGCGTGAAGNCCGATTCCTCTNCCTTCTTGTCGCANATANACAACCACTCCCCAGCCTTTCTCAGCAATCGCTTTGAGAGCAGCATCCAACTGAGGTCCGCAATCACATCGAAGCGAACCAAATGCATCTCCAGTAAGGCATTCTGAGTGNACTCTCATCAAAACAGGGTCCGGTCCAGTCATATCGCCCATGGTAAGAGCAACATGGTCAAAACCTGTTTCAGATTCGTGAAACACACGAATATTGAATTCGCCGTGNNTTGTAGGNAGNCGTGCTTCGCTNGGAACTTCATCTACAATCATTGACACACCTCTATGATAAATCTAAATTCTCCAGCAGAATTNTCGACATCAACTAACTTATGGCCGAGTCTTTCTACGAGTAATGGCATATCATGCATTGTTTCGGGGTCATCTGCAACAACCATCAAAACATCTCCTTGGCCTAAATCAATCAAGGCTTTCCTTGCCTGAGAAACAGGAACTGGACAATAATGCCCCAGAACATCCAGTTTATGTGTCGGCTCCACAATTTATCCGAAGGGATAGCCAACTTCAACCCTCCCACAAGTGAGAATTCATCAATGAAGTGATTTATTGGGCAACATGGCCGGAGAGGTTAAGCCACTTCCTGAGGAGGTCGATGACCTATCTTGGGCAGAAGTTGCTCAACTTGGAAGGACTTACCTGAGAATACCTGTAGCTCTTCTATTGGTTGAGGCCTTTTACTGGTTTATTACTCAGCCAACAAATACTCTGGGACTTATCCAAGAATCAGAAGCTTGGATTTGGTATCACTTGACTGAACTGATCTATGGACCAGGTGCTGCAACACTATCCGAATACAACGGTTGGACTACTCTTGTAACCTTCCACCACCCTGATTTTAGATATGACGAACTCCGATTATATGTTTCAGATGAATGCGCTGGTGTTCATGAAATGATCTTCATATCAGTACTGATAATGATGACTACCGGTGTACCTCAGCGTCTAAGAATCAAGAGTGCTTTGGTCGCTTGTGGAATCATATATGTTCTGAACATCGTTAGACTACTTGTCCTCTATCCTCTGGCATTATCTGGATGTGCTGAAAATCCTGACATGCTAGGCTGTGAGCAGCCAATGCACGATTTCCATGCATTTGTCTATGAATGGGGATTCCTAATCGTATTAGTAATCATGTGGCTAATTTGGTTTAAGTGGGTCAATGCTGGTGACTTGATTCGAAGAGAAAATGAAGCAGGCAAAGACAAATGGGAGTTTATCTATCGTAAGAATTGGACTACACTAAGTAAATCAGTTATCGCTCTTTCAATGTTATTGATTATTGGAGCTTTTACTAATGTATTGTTGGATGATGAGGCAATGGAAGCAAAAGAAACCGTAGATAACTGTGAATTTTATTCGAGCGTTACTGGAGATTGTGGTGAAGCAAATGACATCTGGTCTCAAGAAATTCAATCTTCTTGGTCATTAGCGACTCTTGGCATGCTAGGGTTCGCTGCAACAATAATTACAATTCAGACTCCAAATAAAACCGAGGAAGAATAGTTCACCCTTCAACAATTGATGCGCCTATTCCATTAGAGTTCAGAGAACGAACTGCCAAAGATACATGTTTATTGTGAACCTCTACGATTGTATGATCGCTTGAAATTACGATGTCACCGATTGCTAATTCATTGCACTTTAGAGATTTAACTATTTGATCAACTATTGAAAACTTTGAGAGCGAGGTTGTGTCCAATTTGATTGGAACCATACCAAACACATCTGCTGCTTCAGCATTATCTTCTTGCTTTTTGACAGGATCTCTATCTACTCCGTCTGGAAGTTCAGGAACTTCTGATTCAATAATTTCCAAAGAATGTGTCGCACTAATCTTGTTCATTTGTGGAATATCATCTCTTCCAACTAGCGCCCAAGCCTCACCTTTACGGCCAATTCTACCAGTACGGCCAATTCTGTGAACATAGTTGTCTACATCATCAGGAACGTCGTAATTAATCACTAGAGTAATTCCGTCTACATCTATACCTCTAGCAGCAACATCGGTTGCAACTACAACTTTTGAATTACCATCTTTGAAATTTGAAATGATTTTGTCTCTTTGATTCTGTGACAAATCTCCGTGGATCCCATCAACATCGAATCGATGTTTCTTTAGACGTTGAACAAGTAAATCTACCATTCTCTTGGTATTTGTGAAGATGATTGTTTGGTCCTCATCAGTCATTCTTGATAGAAGACGCCCAACGACCCACAATTTGTTTGCACGACCAATTCTAACACTGTACTGATCGATTGGAGGTATGTCCAACTTTTCCGTATTGGTCATTACGAAGTCTGGATCGTTCATGAACTCGTTAGCAGCATCAATAATTTCTTGAGGGAATGTTGCTGAGAAAAGTAAGGTTTGTCTTCTGTTAGTCATTCTCTCAATAACCCACATAATGTCTGGGAAGAATCCCATGTCAAGCATTCTATCTGCCTCATCAAGAGTAAAGAAATCCGGTTTTGATAAATCGATATGCCCACGCTCGGTCATATCCATTACTCTACCAGGCGTTCCTACAATTATGTCAACGCCAGCCTGCAAACTTCTCGCTTGTTTTTCCAAGTCTGTACCACCGTAAACGGTTTGAATAATCAATCCGGTTTTCCCCTGAATGTTGGACATCTCTTCTGCAACTTGATTTGCGAGTTCTCTAGTCGGTGCTAGAATTAGAGCCTGAAGCTCACCAGTAGGTTTGCATGCATTCATTATCGGCAAACCAAATGCTGCTGTTTTTCCAGAGCCCGTTCTTGCTTGTCCGATTACATCTTTGCCTGACAAAGCAATAGGAATTGTTTCCTTTTGGACTTGAGTGGAAAATTCCCAACCGATATCGGCTAAGCCTGCTAATATTTCATCATTCAAATCCCATGCAGAGAATGGTGTGTTTGTGAACATTTTGTCACCTCATTCCGTCCCTTCCCAAATTGGGCCACCGGGACGGGGAGTGACCCCCGTGTCACGATCAGAAGTTTTCGCTATCCTTTGCCTCAGCCTTGAGAACACCCATCCAATACTTGTGGGCGTTATCTCTGGTGAGCGGCTTCTTCATCTGGCGAACATGCTCTAGAATGTACTGACGGAACTTTAGAGACTTGGTACGGTTAATGCCGTTAGGCGTGACTCCGTCCCATAGGTCGTTGAACTGCTTCTCTTTATCGTTGAATGATTCCTCAGACATGAGTAGTACTCCTTGAGCGTTTCGCCGACCTGCATTCCCCTATTAACCATGTCGAGGCTTACCAGTATCTTTCTCAGGAGGAGGAAGTTCTTCCAGTCCCACGGTTTTACCTTGAGATTCAGCGATTTCAACATCAATTTTTGGAACCTTTGGAGCAGGCGCCAAGAAGGCATTCTTTTGCGCCTCCGTACCTTCGATTTGCGCATCGAAAGCCATCTCTTGCAATTCTTTCCTGATCTTTGGATCCTTTTCTTCACGAAGTAAGGCATTACAATGATTGCGCAATACTTCATCACCCATGAGTCGAGGTAATATTTTGACACAAGCCAATCGAACGCTTGTGTTTTTGTGGTTGCACCCTGCCAGAACTAGGTCCTTAGCACGTCCATGATCTGTATCTAATACCTCGATACACTTTATTGCTGAAACCATGACATTTGTATCTTCATCCAAAATCGCTCTTTCTGCAAGTATGGTTGCGATTCTTTGCTCCTTGTGGGCGAGAGGAACTAGACATTTAGCAGCCTGTCTGCGAGTTTCAACATCTTCATCTTCTAAGGCCCATCCTACCAAATCCCAAGCTGCTGCACCTCCTTTAGAGAGAACTCTTCTNAGCAAACCGGCTGATTTCCTTCTCAATTCAAGAGATTCTTCTTGCAATAACTCATCGATGTGNTCACANGCCACCTCNGGCCAGGTTGTACANAAGCCACCCAATCCCGNNAATGCTGCATCNCTTCTGAATTTNACATGATGTCTCAACTCAAAAGCGAGTGTNCCATCNGTTGCAGATGGGAAAGTTGGTGCTACGATTTTCAAGCATTCACTGGCAGCTCTTCGAACGGANGATTCCTTATCATCGAGCANTACTGAAAGATGNTCAAATAACTCGTCGGGTCNCGACTCGGCTACAGATGGCAGAGCAAATAATGCTGCAACCCTTACCATTGGGTCATCATCCATGAGGCAATCGATTAGCACTTTATGCGCTTCACGTGCCATTGCTCCGCCAAGATTTGATAGGCCTCTGATTCCATCGAGTTTTTTCATTTCGTGATCTTTTTCTTTCCAAGCCACTTTGTAAGATTCGATTTGTCCGGTTGCTAACGGAATCACTGCTTGCGTGGGTAGCGCCATCCAAGGCCCATCACGAATTTCCCTTTTCTTGCTTTGCCGTCGTCCGCCTCCTACATTTATTGGACGTCCCGTCCGGGGGTCGCGAGCGATGTATTCACGTGACATAGCGATGGGGGCATAACGAAGGGGGAAATGAACCCTCGCTTTTTTTGTCATTCATTATTCCAAAATTATCAAGCCCTGTATGCTCTGCGTAATTTCATGCGCAGGGGGGCTTTGGCATTTGGAATCGTGCTATTTTTCCTATTGCCAACATGGTCTTCGGTTCAAAACGAACTACTCACATCATCGACCAATCAATCATTNCATCAAGACCAATTGTTCAATCAAACTGGATTCACTCAGGATGGAGTTTACACTGACTCAACTGGGGAAGTGCATGTTAATCGACCGGATATTCAGTGGCTAACCCCNGTAGACGGACCAATTATGTCNAGAACTGGNGCATGTTCAGCGTCAATTGAATCTCTTGGACAAGTATGGNTGATGGGGGGTTGGATTGACCCTGACCCTCAGCAACAAAATGATGAGGGGCCAACAGATTTGATTGAAATCATGAAAAATGATAACAAGACTTGGGAGCCATCTGAATTTAATCTTCCATACGCCCAGCAATATTGCGAAGCAGAGGTCGCTGGAAACTTAGTGGTNGTAGTAGGAGATTGGTTTCGCAACTCAAATCCNACACAATATCCAACTGGTCGCGTACAAATATACAATCTTGACAACAAAACTTGGTATGAAGGAAGTTCAATGCCATCCGGAAATGAAAGAGGATTAGGAGCCATGGCAGAAGCTAACGGTTTCCTGTATTATGCAGGGGGTGTCAGCAATCCTANTGCTAACGATGCAACAAACAAGACGTATAGATACGATCCACAAAATGATACATGGTCAAGAATGGCAGATATGAATCATCCAAGAGCATCATTCGAAATGGTAAATTTCCATGGACAATTGTATGCG
This sequence comes from Methanobacteriota archaeon, assembly GCA_002689565.1. Next base: position 11,367 of record NZGQ01000048.1, read on the forward strand.
ATGGGTGGTTTTATGGGGACACAAACCTGGAATAGACAAGCTCTAGACTATGTAGAACGATATGACCCAGCAACAAATACATGGACAAACATGAGCAAACTTCCTGTTGGCATGTTTGGATGGTCGGGGACCGTTCTTAACGATGAGATAGTTCTAGTTGGGGGATATAATGGTGGAACAAAAAGTACAGTNTACCATTGGAATCCAATTCAAGACACCTGGTCAAAGGGCAATGACATAGGATATATTGGACATTTTGACACAGTTGTCGAGGAGATAAATGGAAGCATAATCTGGGCATCTGGAGATATGTCATCATACGCCTACAGTTCATGGAATCAATTGGTTTCACAAGACTCCGAGTATCAAAACAAATCGAATTCACATTCCGCATGGATTACTTCACCAATTATCGACCTGCGTCCAAATTCCAATTCTAGAGCCACTCCCGTTCAACTAAACTTACAAGGAATTAACACTCCAGGTGGCGAGTTAAGTTTCCAATATCGAACTGCGGGCACATATAGTGGTATATCCTCTAACTTATGGGAAGGCCTAGACGGTACAATCAACACTACTTTCCCAACTGGAATAACAAATATCAACTCAACTAGAAATGCTGATTTCATACAATACCGAATCAAGTTCATTGTTACTGACCTAGAAAACTGGGACGAACCAGATCTAAATTCAATGTCAATCCGTTCAGAACATGCAGGATTTGTATCTAGTATCCCATCTGTATTACACCCAAGGGCGGAAACATTTCACATCCAAACTAGCCATGATATTACCGCAAGTGGGGAGATGTATCTCGAGGTAGCATCTTGTGATTCCAATGGTGTAATTGATGGAATTTGGTCACGTATATCCCATGATGGAACTTCATCTACAGAATATGACACTCAAGGCATGTTCGTTAACAGTAATGGAGTAATTAATTCAACACAATTGGGAGAAACTCTGATTGACTGGTATATCGACTTAGGAGATCTGACTGGAGTTTCACACATTTGCCTGAAAGTTGGAACTGATGGAGAAGAAACCACCGAGTTTATGTTTGGAAATTCTATTGAAATTGACAACTTACTCGAGGTTAGAATTACTGACTTAGGACAGTTTGAACCTGGAGACACTGTTACGGGAGGTATACCGATTAACATAGGAGTCAACCATAGTTTCCCATCTTCGGGAATGACATTGTCAAGCGGTGATTTACAAGCTAGAATTAATTTCAATATACATGTAAAAGACCCAACAAACAATAATTTTTCTGGATGGATTAATCAAACCACAGGATGGAATAGCCTGACAATTGGTGAGGATGATATCCTTTCTTGGACTCTACCGTCAGATATTTCGGGAATCGTCGACATCACTATTGATGCAAGAAGTGACCAATCATTCCAAATTTTGACTGATTCAAACCTTTCTCAGTTGTTGTTAGACAATGAAAATCCACTCATCATAGACACTATCCCTGCTAACGAAGATTATCTTGACAGTAGGTACGATAGGGAACTCACTTTGCAGGTCGCTGACACTTCTGGATTTGATGCAGAACAGGTTGCATTGGAAGTTTGGGTTCAAGCAATTGATGATGGCTCAGATGGAAGTTTTCCGGATGGTATGCCGCAAACTAGTGAATATAGAGAAATTAATTTCACACTAGAAAACGACGGTAGTTATTGGTGGTTTAATGGAACACAGTCTGACAAAGATAATGCCGACCAAGATTTAGTTTACATGAGAATAATCGGCAATGATAATGCAGGATTCTCAATTTCGAACAATACAATTTGGTGGAAAACAAGAGATGCTCAAAATGCCTTTGTTGATCGAATATACAACACAGATAGCACACAGTATTGGGAAGTTTCTCGAGGCATATCATGGGACATAGTGATTACAGACGGGAACGCACTTAGCGACATTATGTCTGTAAAGATTGAGCTGGGTGGGGATTCTGATTTTGGAATTAATTATGGCATTGCTGATTCGATTTGTACATCGCTAGGTACTAGAATCAATACTGATAAAACAACTTGCAGCCATACATTTGTTGGAAATGAAATGATACTTTCAGTTGAATTATTTTCAGACTGGGAAGTTGATATTTCAAGATTAAATCAAGGATTGGTTGAAATTAAGGTTACTGATATTGATGGAACTAGTCAATCTTCATTCCAAAATTTGTGGATTTATTCTGATGACTTCGAGTTCTCAATCTCTGAAGTAAGTGATATTTCCGGCCCAATTACCGGTGAAATTTCAAACATGTCTGTAATGCAAATAAATGAAAAATTAAGAATCCAAGGTTCGATTGTTCATTCCCTTTCTGGAGAAAATTATCAGGGTGAGTTATCTATGACGTGGTGGGGTTATTTGCAAGGCGAGGATTGGTTTGGATCTTCGACTGTTGAAGTGATCAACGGAGAAATAAATTCAACCATTTCAATGCCAAGCTCTGGAGGAATTATCGATTTTGATATTGCTTTCATGGACCCATTGGGAACTAGAACTATCGGAACATTTGATGCTCCAACCTACATGATTGATGCGAACCCACCTGTAATCCTAGACTCTAGTATTGAACAATTATCAAGATATCACTTAGACGATGTTGGAATAGGAGTAAATGTCGATGAAGATGTCTCTTGGTCTGGTCAATTGAACCTTACCTGCCAGATATTATCTAGTGAGGTGCAATGGGAAGAAGTTACAATTTCTAGTCTACCATCAAATGTGTTTCAAGGAAAGACATTGTTTTCATTCAATTTCGATTTCTCATCACTAGGTGACCCCTCGTTACTATCACCCGAAGCAAATATGAATTGTTGGGCCAGTGGCAAAGACGATTCTGGTTGGGATGTAGAAACATTTGATGACTCAGGTAATGGCGAGCCATGGTTATCGATACCATTGACTTCAGTTGGACCAAATATAGAACTGGTCGATGTATCTCTTGATGGAACAATTGAGCCAGGTAAAGAATTACGCGCAGAGATAACTGTGAAAAATTCAGGAGAAGATTTGCAAGAGTCATTCAACATTACTGTGTACACTATTATTGATGGTGAACGTGAATTAGTTGGGAGATATTCACAATCTCAAATAAGCAGTGGTCAAGGAATCACCAAACGTGTTGCAATAACCGTTCCAGATGGTGAGTGGGAGCTCTTGGTAATTGTAGATGAAGAGCAAAGAATTTGGGAATTAAACGAAGATGACAACTCTTTCACAAAAGAGTACAGTGTTCCTGAAGAAGTTGGCTCGATGGTTTATGTCGGTTCAGGAGTGGGTGTAGCATTACTAATTCTAGTAGTATTATTGAGAAAGAAACGCTCACCTAGCGAGATTTCTGAGGCAAAGAAAATGCCATCAATCGACAATTTACCACGCAGCGGGCCACCTCCAAAAACACAATCCACAAACAAACCGGTTTCTACAAAACCAAAACGAGGCCCACCGCCTAAACAGAAATCTGTTGAAGAACAAACGATTACCAATGTTGCTGATGCNATGGCNAAACTTTCNGTAAATANCTTGCCNGGNANACAAGACACTACAAAACAGGTTGTTCCTANTTACGAATCTCTTCCACCNGGAGGCGACTATGAATACCTATCAGAAGGAACATTCTATTCAGGCAATGCNATTGGTCGTTGGAAGTTAGAAAGTGATGGATCATTTACNAAGATTGAGTGAGAATTATGTCGCAAGAAATAGAGGACATTAAACGCGTTCTAACCATCTGTTTCAGAGGTGGAGTAAATCAGACAGCAGACGACCTAGAACGAATCCTATCGTTTGACATGGGTTGGGTTGACACGGATACTGCTCATGATGCAATAAAAGCATTAATTTTCGCAGGATGGATTATTGATGAAGGAGGAGTTCTTTCCCCAAATTGTGACATCAGAGGAATTAATGCACCCCTAGGGTGGCAACCTAGACCATCAAGATTGACAGATCCAGTGGTCAATGAAGTTAAGACAGAGAAATTGAATACTCCTAAAAAAGAGCCAAAGCCAGTTATTGAAACAAAGAAACCTGTTGTCAATGATGGTTCAGACCCAAGAGCAAGAATGGAGAAACGCCTAGTAAAATTCATTGCAAAACAATCTGGAATTACAGGGGATGAAATTGTTCGTAGAGCGGAGAGGAAAGTCAAAGCTCTACGCTACTGTACAATGTGGCTGGCTCTTTGTCTTATCAGTCGAGAACAGAATCTTGAGATGAACTCAATAATTGATTCATTTTCATCTAGGTGAATTATTCTCTGCCATAAGAAGAAGTACAGGCAGTACAATTATTGACAAGACCAAGGAATAGGTCACCGTTAATGCGGTAACAAGACCAAATTGTTGGACAACTGGCATTGGTGAGAATAAGAGGACCAAGAAACCAAGCGCAGTAGTTCCTGCTGAGAGAACCAATGCAACACCTGTTGTGGAAATCGTTTCTTCTAGCGCCTCCCATACATCATCGCGTTTTTCTCGTTCTGCCTCAAATCTACGCCACATGTGAATAACATAGTCGATTCCAATACCAAGTGATAATGCAGTAACCATTACAGTCAGAACGTTCCATTTCAATGAAAGAACCACCATCGAACCGACGACCCATAGAGTTGCAAGTACTACCGGAGTTAGAACTACGAATGCTGGAACTGGGCGACGAGTCAATAATAGAAGGACAAAGAATGAGACGACGAATGATATTGCCGTAGATGAAAGTTGAGATGAATTTAGACCGTCTAAAACGTTCTGTAAAGCAACCAGATCACCTGCTACATACACATTTGCTTTACCGGACAATTCGCTACGCATCTTACCTGTGTCAGACTCTTCACCAAGTTCTTGTTCGAACCATTCAACAACTCTGCTAGTATCGCTAGAAGTTGTAGCATCCACTCTAACCTCGATTCGAATATGTTTAATCATCTCACCATCAAGATGGACTGTATTCTGTACTCTTTCAGCCCATGAATCGCCTGTGTATGGGTCTGCCACTGAAGTGTTTGAAGAGAGGTTCGCAAATGCTGCACCTAAATCAAATTCCGATGCGATGCCTCTGCGCAAGTCTCCACTACTGATTACCAGACCATATCTTTCTCCGAATAATAAATCGTTATCAACAGCATCAAAGAGAACTTTGTATGGTCCTTCGTAAGATGGACTGGAGTCTGCTCCGCCCCCTCCTACTACATCGTGATTATTCGCCAAGTCATTATGTAATCCTCGCATTTCATTGAGTAAGATGAAATCTGAATCGATCTCAGTTGCAGAATCAGCAGGTTCCATTAGGATGTACACAACCTTCCAACCTGCACTTTCGTAACTAGAATCCAATTCATCTCTTACTTGCATTATTTCCATATCTTCGTCAAGGAAATCAGTGAGATCAAATTCGGTTTCAAGACCCATAGCACCGATTATTGAAACACCTGAGATTATCAGAGCGACGATTAGAACCAACACTTGCTGTGTTCTTTGTAAATCTACTAGTTTCTTAGACAACCTTGGCATCCTGATTGGTTCAGCAGGAGCCTTGTCTTGACTAGAATCAAGCACTACATGTAGTGCACCGACAACTACTGTAGCATTGATGAAAGCAGAGAGAACACCAACTGCTAGGGCTATGCCAAAAGTTTCCAATGGCGGTAATGGAGAAATGATGTTAGCTAAGAATGCCGCAACAGTCGTTATTACTGCAAGACCAAGTGGAGTCGATAACTTACCACAGGATGCTAACCAAGCTTCTGCAGAGTCATCAATATCCTTCTTCTTGAAGGAATTGTACCTTCTCTGCAAATGAATTGAATAATCGATACCAAGTCCAAGAACAAGTGGTGCTACTGCGACTTCTAATGCGGTAAATCTAGCACCTGCGAGATTGAGAAGACCGTACGTCCAAATTAAAGCAGAGGAAAGACCAACAAGTGGGAAAACTACCCCTTTCACGCTTCTAAACGAGATGGCTAACAACAAGACCACAACAAGTACAGCCAATAGAATGAGAGTGGCGAGATTGTCAAATGTTCCTTCATCTATATCATGCGATATCAAATCTAAAGATGCCACGCCATAATGCAAATCCGAATCTTCGCTTAACTCTTGGAAAATCTCTCTAAGTTGATTTTGCTTCTCTTTTCGCTCTTCACTGGACAAATTAGGATCTATTTCCAAAATCCAAAGAGTTGACGACGCTGTGACACTTGCTGAACCTTCCTCAGTATTTGTTTCAATCCAAAGACAGATCTCGGCTCCATCGAAATCTTTGTGCAGCATTCCATCGAGAATGAATTGTGCTACTTCTTTTTGCTTGGAAACGTCACCTGGACAATCTGACTCATTAACATCAATTACCAGATTCAACATTTCTTCCCATGTATCTACATCTGAAAGTTCAGTTCCATTGGCTTCTTCATCTAATGCCAATTGGAGAAT
>NZGQ01000049.1 GCA_002689565.1 Methanobacteriota archaeon
TCCATTGAGCATATCTCCTCATCCACTATCTGAGCAGAAACCGAGAAAACCTGCCCCAATAGCCTCTCAGAAATTACTCTTGCAGTATCATCATCGCACTCCTCTGACTCTCCAATTTCCCATAACCTCCCTTCTTCTACAAGCTCCCTGAGGGAATCAGATCCGATATATCTGGGCGTATCCAATTGCTCAGCCAAGTAATCCGTGGAGTGTAGCGCAATGGGAGGTCCAGTAAGGTTCATCAAAGCGAATGGCCCCAATCCAATCCCAAATGAAGATCTAGCAACTGCATCAATCTGTGCTGTGCTGCCAATTCCCTCTTCCAGAAGTTTACAGGCCTCATTTAGCCATGGCACGAAGAAACGGTTTACTACAAAACCAGGACGATCTTTGCAGAGAATTACTACTTTACCTAATCCACGACAATATTGTACTGTCCTGTTGATTGTATCTTGTGATGAGTCCTCACCAGGAATCACCTCAACTAATCTATTCTTGGCAGGGTGATAGAAGAAATGTAGTCCGACAAATCGGTCTGGTCTTCCCGATGCCAATGCTAATTCGTTTACAGAAAGAGATGAGGTGTTTGATGCTAGTATTGTGTTTTCTCCACATACCTCGTTAAGTGTGTTGAAAACAGCGCTCTTGATGTCGAAGTCTTCGAATACAGCTTCGATCACTAGATCTGTATCAGAGGCAGTGTTTTCTGTTCCAACAACACCAGTAATTCTACTCTTGATTTGTTCAACATGTTCTGATGAGAAGATACGCCTTTCAACGGCCTCTGACAAGAAATCAGCGATAATCGTTTGACCACGTTCAACCCATTGTGGTTCTCTGTCTACCATTTGAACGTCGAATTCTTCTTGGGCAGTTTTCTGAGCAATTCCAGATCCCATATTGCCGGCACCGATAATTGCCACACTCTGAACAGGTTGCATGTTGCTTGCGAAACCAATCTCCTCCATGAATTAAACGGGAGAAGGCTTCACTTCAAAAAAGTGAATCATAAGCGTCCTTATGGCGCTTAGCCCACCTTTCTGTTGAAAATTCTGCAGCCCTTTCTTTGACAGCAGAACTTTCATCTTTCAATTGTAAAATTGCTGAACGCCAAGCATCGATATCATCCACTGGTAGAATGTGATGTTGCAAAGGAATCTCATTGTGAGCAGGAGCATCAGCCACCAGGGCTACAGTCCCTGCAGCATATGCCTCGAGTGGAGGAAGCCCGAAACCTTCTGCTACTGAAGGGAAAAGCAATGCATCAGCGTATTGTAATGCAGCAATCATTTCCTTTTCTTCCAATCTTCCGACCCAGTTCAAATCACAATTCAAATCTTCAGCCATAGATGTGAGTTCTACTTTCGATTCCGCAGAAGATTCGGCTCCAATTTTGTGTAGAGTCACGTCCATTTCTGCACAAACTTTCACTGCGAAATCAACTCTCTTTCGAGGCTCTTCACTACCGATTACAAGTAAGTTGATTCCGTCCTTGAACCATTTCGGTCTCTCGGTTTCAATTTGGTAATTATCTAAGCTGATCGCATGCGGAATCCAAGCAGTAGGGATGCCAGGGAATCTCATTTCACATTCTTGTTGAGTATCTTTTGAAACACATATGAGTAATTTAGCTCTTGAAATTCCGGATTTGATTTTCTTCAAATCCTTCTTTCGTATACTCGATGGATTCTTTTCTCCAATTTCTACATCCATCCTAACGCTTGGAAAGAGGTGGAATAAATCGTGAATAGTGATTACTGAATTTTTCTTAGCAGGAATAAGTCCAGCCTGTTCTTGGTCAGTAACATGAATTACATCGTTTTTGCCAGCCATCTTACTTACTGTTGAAGGCCCACTAAACCACCGTTTCCACAATCGAGTGAATGGGTTTTTTGAGATTTTATATTCGTGAACTCCACCCAATTCATATCCTTCAATTATTCCGGATTCAAGCCGCTTCAGTAAGCTACTGTGAGTGCTACCTAGTCCGGAGTAAGGTGACATTGCACCTCCTCTTGCTAGCATTACTTTGCGCAAAGAAAAACCTCACTGTACGATTTTTAGATGTTTGATGGATTTAGCAATCCCCAAATCCTCTGGGAATTGCATTGTGGCTTCAGGAATTGGAATTGGGATAATCTCCTTGCCGACCAATGCAACTCTACTTGGAGGCGAATCATCGAGGAGTTTTCTGCCTGTAAGCGGCGCTAAAGTTCTTGAAAATTCAAGAATATCTTCATGGAATGGCATATTTTCCGCAGTAAGATTCTCTCTTGAATTGCCGACGTGCACATATCCTTTACATTCGATCCAATCAGGGTCAGCTCTGTTATCTAGAGCAGCATATTGAGGAATATGTTCGGGATTCATGTTTCGACCTTTGATCAATGTATGGCGACAAACTATTCTGGTATCCAGGCTAGGCAACAAATCGATGGTTTCCTCAAATTTATCCCATGCAGCAGAATTCCATTTTGGCCTACATATTTCATCGAACACTTCCTTATTTGGGGCATCTACAGAAACATAAAGTTGAGTTGGAAGTGTGTCCAATTTTTCTATTACTTTTGGTAATGTACCATTGGTGACTAGCATTGTAGTCATTCCGTGTGAGTGACATAACTCCATATATTCCGAAAGTCGATTGTACAGCGTAGGTTCACCGTTTAGTGAAATTGCAACATGCTTAGGATTCTGAGCATCCAAGAATTTTTCTTTTGGTACCTTTGGATTACCGCCAAATCCTGACAAAAGTCTTCGTTGCGCTTTTACAGAATCATATAACATCTCAAGAGGGTCTTGATCTGATAATTCTAAACTATCCATGTGTGGTTCTCTCCAACAGTATGAACAGGCTAAGTTACATTGGTCAACGACCGGCGACATTTGCATGCAGTTATGGCTTGCAACACCATAGAAACGGCCCTTGTAACATTGGCGATCTCTTAGCAAAGATTCCTTTGTCCAATGACAGATTTTTACTCCACCATGGTCACCAACAATATGGTAACGTTGCTTCTGCAACTTCGCCTTTAGAAGCGGGTCCATCAACTAGCGGACAGGTATTGGTGATTTCAAACCCACGCTTATGAGGAATGAGTGCTTGGGGGGGCACATGCAGGAGACTGAGGAGTCTTGGGTTCCTCATTTACTAGGCTTTATTTTGCCTGTTGTTACTATCCTTGGAATATACCAAGGTGGCTGGTGGGCCTTCTCCGGTTTTGTATATGCGCTAGGATTGTGTCCAATTATTGATTTCCTGGCGCCTGAAAGAGCCCCGTTGCGTTCTCAGATCAATAATCGACCTTGGGACGCTTTACTTTACTTACACGGCTTGTTTTTTTGCGCTTCGATTGGAATTTTGTTGTGGCGNGCAAACCTAGATGGCTTCAGCTTGTCCGTNATTCTAGGANGCCTTTCGGTAGGTATTGTTGGAGGNATTTCAGGGATCATCAATGCGCATGAATCCGGNCATAGGAAAAANGGNTCAATGATATGGAGAATTGCAAGAGTAAATCTNTTTCTCGTGCTTTATTCACATTTCACTACCGAACACAATCACGGACACCACAGAAATTATGCAACTGAACTAGACCCTGCCTCATCACCTGCAGGACGGGGGCTTTGGACGCAGATTGCTATGACAATTCCTCGTCAATACAAATCTGCTTGGAAAACTCACAGTAACAAAGGGAAGACTGGGTTCAAGAATCCAATTCTACATGGAACACTTTTGCAGATAGTATTCTTATCAATTCTAGCATATTATTCTCTGCCTATGTTGTATGCGTTCTTGATACAAGCAGGGTTGGCAATAATATTGTTAGAGTATGTCAATTATATGCAGCACTATGGTCTAAGAAGAGAAGTCGGTGAAAGACATACGGAGATGCATTCATGGGAGCATAGAGGGGTCTGGTCCCGATGGACTTTGCTAGAGTTACCTCTACATCCAGCACACCATCTCAAGGCAAGTACTCCGATGTGGGATCTGAAAGCCTACGAAAAATCCCCCCAATTGCCAAGCGGATACTACGTTTGTTTCTGGCTGGCAATAATTCCTCCATTGTGGAAGCGAGTTATGAGCAAGAAGCTAGAACAACTACCATAGTGCACGTTTTTCGTAGGAAACCCCAGGTATCTTCTAGGTTACTTAGTTTAAACATAACACCCAAAACGACTTATAGCGCCGGTTCCAAAAGTAAAGTGAGGGAGAAGAAATGGATCGGGAACTCGAAACTTGGATTGACGGCGTTATGGAAAAACAACAATACCGCAACGGTATTTTCTCTAGTAGTGGAGTTATTCACTGGCTTAGGAAGATGACATTTGGCAGTAAATGACTTCATTTGTTTGGATATAATATAACCTGCAAAGTTCTCAAATCAAACAGGACTTGATATATCAGGACTCGATGATGCTGCTCGTTAATGGGTGCCATCATGTTAACTATTACCGGTTTGACAAAGTCGTTTGGTTCTGGATCAAATAAACTTCATGTGCTCAAAGGCATCGAAATGGAGATTGAAAAAGGAGAGATGGTCGCCCTAATGGGCCCATCAGGTTGTGGTAAATCCACACTTCTAAACATCATTGGAGGATTATTGGCTGGTGATGATGGGAAAATTTCACTCAAGGGAAGGGAATACGGACTGAAAGGGCCTTCTAGTGTTGTTGATGTTAGGCGTGAGTTAGTAGGATGGATCTTCCAAGACTTCCACTTATTGGATAATCTGAGCGCAGTTGACAATGTAGCAATGGCTCTAGAATTATCAGGAATGGCAGCTTCAGATGCCGAAAAAGCAGCAATCAGTTCTCTCGAAAAAGTAGGTCTAGGAGACAGAATGCATCATATTCCTGACCAATTGTCTGGAGGTCAGCAGCAAAGGGTTGCGATTGCAAGAGCAATCGCTGGTAACAGGCCAATTCTTCTTGCCGATGAACCTACAGGTAATTTGGACATTGCCAGTGGCAAAGAAGTTCTCGCACTTTTCAAGGAACTCTGCCATGATGAAGAAAACCCGATATCGATACTAATGGTGACTCACGACCCTGACCTTGCCTCAAATGCAGATAGGATGTTGTTGTTGAAAGACGGAAAAACAGAAGCCTCTGATATCCGTTCGGCATGGGGTCTAGATGATGATGACGGTGGTGAAGAAGAATGAGTGGAATAGACATCGATTTATNAGATTCAGATTTTAGCGCAAATCGCTCGAGACTTGGAAGAATCAAACACAAAGTGATGGAATTGCCAAGTAAACTCCGTCTTGCCGCTCAAGGAGCATGGCGTGGTAAGGAAAGAGGACTAGCTGTGATCACAGGAGTATTCCTTTCTTCTCTTGTAATTACAACAGTTCTTGCATATGGTGTGGGATTGTCTCAACTATTCTTTGAGGAATCACTGAAGTCTGAACCGTTTGATGCAAAAATCGAGTATGCTCGTGAGCCTGTTGAAAATGCATCAGGCTGGTCGAATAATACAACTGTAATGAAAAGTGTTTGTGATGAATTATTAGAGGACTTTTCTGAATTCAATGACTGTACTTTGGTCCTTGGTCGCCAAGGAATACATAGCGGCGGCTTTTTCAATCGTGAATTTGTTGTAGCACAGCCTTTAGAAATGCGAGAAATTTCAGCAACTTCTAACCCTTATTGGTCTAATGTAACATTCACGTATCCCGAAGCGGATGCTAATGGTCCACCGATTTCAAACATGCGTGCAATTCGTTTCCTTGGCCCAGGGGCCTTTGACGGTGANTTAGCTGATAGATTGGGTGAAAACATTATTCCTGGTCTTGGAGAATGGCCNAGNCCTGAAAATATGAACNATTCCCGTGGAATAATTTTACCATCTACGATTGCAAGTCAAGCTCAGGCAAATGTCGGAGATAAACTAGATTCGCTAACATTTGCCTATGTTGTTGATGAATCAACTTTGGTTGAAGGGTCNATTACGGATGAGAATTGTAAGGGAGAAATAACTCCTGAGAACAATGAAATGATTTATTGTAGAATGTGGATGACTGTGGAAAATCTTACTGTTATGGGAATTTATGAACCGTGGGACTTTGGAAATCCAACTCTACCTTTCAATCCAATATTCACTACATGGGAAGTGCTCGATGAATCCCAGCGTGGAACTCTGATGTTCCACGATCACATGTATCTNGGGGTTACAATAGACAGNACTCAACTCCCCACAACTTCAACNGANGATGCTGAAGAATGGTTAGAGGATTTAGGTACCAGAGTGCAAGCGCAGAATTACACNGACGAAGGAATAGACTTGTATTACACAGATATTGTTAGTGGAACAATCACATTCCTAAACATCTTCTTGGGTCTTATCCAGATATTCGATTACATAATTATGATTCCAATCGTTATCCTTTCAATTGCGGTGCTGATTTATGGTTTGGTACTGTCTCTAGAACAACGTAGAAGAGAAGTTAGTATACATCGGGTNATAGGTGCAGATGGGAAANCTTTGCAGGGCATGGTGCTGTTAGAATTGTTTGTTATGGCTTCTGTGGCATGGCTAATTGGCTANATTCTTGCATTGCTCGCAGTTCCAATCGTATTGTCAGCAGTAGGGTTTATGGAATTCAGAACCGGNGATTTCGATGTAAATCCTACTCTTGGAATTTGGTCAACTTTGTTTACAGCAGTAACAACTCTCGGTCTTGCAATTTTATTCGGAAGGAGCCGAGCTCGCGATTTCATCGAGTTAGAGATTGAAGAAGGTGTCAAGAAAACAACCAAGAAATCTGAACCGAAGCGCTGGTTACACTGGACTGCTTTCCTATTCGGAATGCTAGCTGTAGTNGATACTTGGTTAGAGATGAACGGTAGTGAGGATGGAATCGTATCGAATTTCTTCATAGAAGGTCTAATTGGAATTTTCGGACCATTTGCGCTGTGGATTGGAGGTGCTCTACTACTTGGTAGAATTGGTGCTAAAGGTCCGCAGATCATGCAAGTAATCTTTGGAAGAACACCCTTGCTGAAAGATGTCAAGAGAGGCCTCAAAGGCTCAGGTTCCGCAGAATCGGTAAACCGACTTGCAGTAATTATGCTTCTAACCCTTTCAATTGTCACACTAGCTGCAGTTCAAGGGTATACGGGTACACTGGTTGATGAGAAAACGGTTGATGCAACAGTTGGCTCTGATTTNCAGATTCAGATGGAACAAAACGTCAACGAATCAGAANTGATCAGTATTATCAAAGAATATGCTGATTCGGATGTTACACCAATNGCAACAACNGTTCCACAATTAGCATTGAGCGATGAACTTGGAGGAGAGAATCTTCAGACTTATGTGCTTCTTGAAAATAGTAATGATGTATTGAAGTGGAGTGAACAAGCGCTTCCTGGAGATGATATTGATGNTGCTTTAGATGCATATCAAAACGGAGGTTTCTCCGCAGGTCAGGACGCTGCTTATTCTCTTGACTTACCGGGCTCTGATAGGGGTGGAGATGAGAACAGATTGGATGATGAACTTCTCAGGAGGTCTGATGACAAGTCAGAAGTTTTAACATTGGTTTGGGAAAAACTAGAATTTAATTTCAGCGCTGGAGGTTCGGAGGAAACTGATCCTAATGCCTTGTTCTTTGCTTATACCGATTTGATGGAAGGGGACTGGTCTGGACTAACTTTGACAGAACAAGACATGAATGAGAGAAATTTGGGCAGAGTTGACGTATCCTATACGAATTTTTCTGGTTCCGATCTGTCAAATGTAAATTTGAGTGAATCAATTTTCTTTAACACCGATTTATCTGGTGCCGACTTAACCGGTGCGAATCTGGAAAATGCAATCATTGTTAACTTCCAAGGAGGATCGATAGAGAATGCAGACCTAACGGACGCTAATCTCAATGGATTATTTGGTCAAGTAGATTTGTCTTCTGCGGTTCTATCTAACACAACATGTCCAGATGGAACCAACAGCGATGATACTTCATGTGTAAATGGAGTATCGGCAACACCGCCCCCACTAGCAGCTCCTCTATTCTTAGCAGATACATCAGTACGATTGGAAATTACCAAATTCAGTACCGAATTGTATTACATGGGTGTACACGAATATTTCCCAGGTATTGATTCATCAGTAGCATCAGCAACCTTGATAATTGGAGAAGAGAAGTGGCGCTCCCTAGTAGGAGATGATGCAGCAGACAACTACACATCTACAACTTGGATAGTTAGAGTAGATGGAGTAGAAGGTGATGATTTGGAATCATTGGCCTCACAATTAGAGGCAGATTCTAGAGTGTCTGAGACTTTAGATTGGTCAAGTGCTCACAAAGAAGTAGAGCGTAATGGCGGCCTTATCTTCGGAACTCCTGGACTGTTATCCCTTCAATTTGTTGTTGCTAGTGTAGCCGCAGTTGCATCGAGTTTCGTATTCCTGTCCCTAGTATTGAATCAGAGACAGAAGGAACTTGCAGTATTACAGGCAATTGGAGCATCTCCTAACCAAATCATTAGGCTGGTATTATTCGAAATTCTATCGATTGTAATCGTATCTATGGCTCTTGGTGTTTTACTTGGGGTTGGATTAGCATTGTCATTCAACGGATTCTTCGATATATTCGGATTCATATTCCAAATATTTGGAGGCTCAAGCACGGTAATAGAACGGACCTTGGTGTATCCATGGACGCAAATAGTACTAGTTTCAATTGCCGTATTTGCTGCTGTTGTTGTTGCGCTTCTAGTTACAACTCGCAAGGCTTTGAAGTCTGACTTAGCCAGTGTATTGAAGGGGGAGTAAAGATGAGTGATACTATTTTACACGCTGATGGTCTTTACCACGTTTACGAGTCTAAAGCCGAAGATGGAAATGTAGTTGCCTTGAGGGGTCTTCATATCGATATGAAGGAAGGAGAAGCGATTGCTGTTGTTGG
>NZGQ01000107.1 GCA_002689565.1 Methanobacteriota archaeon
AAAATCCTTTTGAAATCTAAAGTTACTATCATCCAGATTAGTAATCCGGTTCTAGCGAGAATAAGATTCAGTGTTGCAATAATTCCAGGAAATAGTTTCTTTGAGTATCCGGCTTTTTCCAACGCTGATTGTAACCTAGGATTTCTTGTATAACAAAACACACGATTTCGATTAATTTTGCTCAGTAGTTTGTGGGATAATCCCTTACCACGATGCTCTGAATCTACCAAGAAAGTGTTGATTTCACTACCCTGCCAACGATTTGTTACTGTAGCATGAGCAATCGGCATTCCTGACTCATCATGAATAAATATGCAATTACGGTCTATTCTAACAAGCGAAGGTGGGCGCAAATCTAGTTCTTTAGAGGCCATTGATTTGAGCCAATGTAGATCATCTAATTCATTAGCATCAGCTACCATAAGCCTCTCTCCGTTTGTCTGGAATGTTATTCCAGAACACTACGCAGTTTATGTAAATCAACCACTTAGTGGCTCAGCATTCTTGCTTTCTTCGGACAAAAGCAGATGCTGCGAGGAATCCAAGTAAAGTTGCAAAGACGCCGATGCTAGGTACGCTATCGTCCTCTTCGGACTCTTCCTTATCTGGAGTTGCCTCATCTTCGAGTTGCTCATTATCAGCACAAGGTATCCAGTGTCCATCGACACCAGGCTCCCCTGCTCCAGTTATTCCAGCACCTTCTGTGATGTACAAATCACCGGAACCAGCCGGCCATTCTACAACATAGTTTCCAGGGTAGAACGTGATTGTACTATCCCATACTGGGTTACCGTTTGATTCCCATGTTTCTTTACATGGACAGGTGTGAGGCTTCCAGAACTCGTCTAAACCACCATCCATTATAGGGTCATGAATCCAGTCAGGATCACCGTTTGCACCATCATGAACGAAGATAATTTCGAAATAAGTTCCTGAATTAGCAGGGTATTGGTAGACATCACCAACAACAGGTGCTGTAGTATTGTCCCAAACAGGAACATCTAATCCATCACAAGGACCTGGACTTGGTCCGTCACCTTGGCAAAGAGTCCAGTGAGTATCAATTCCTGGTTCACCTGCACCGGTTAAGCCTCCGCTTTCAGAGATGTACAGATTACTAGTCCCTGCTGGCCATTCCACAACGTAATCGCCTGGATAGTAGAATACTGTGCTATCCCAAACAGGGAATCCATTGGCTTCCCATGTTTCTTTACAAGGACAGTCGATTGGTGACCAAACATCCATGTCGACATCCGGGGCATTTACATTCGTGAATGGACCTCCTTGGTTGACTTGATAGTAAGTATCTGAGCCCATTGGGTATTCGTAGATTTCACCAGAAGTAACATTCGTTCCTGGATACCATACGCCAACTATGTCCAATCCTGCACAAGGTTGGGATGCTGGTGGATAGGAATCATCACAGTGTTCCCAATCACCAGCTGATAGAGTGGGTTCTGAGCCATCAAATGCATTATCTAAAGCCATCCACAGCACTCCAGAATTAGCTGGCCACTCGACGACTTCATCCTGATAGTAGGTTGTAGATACGTCCCAAACGGGTTGACCGTTTGCAACCCATGTTTCCTTACATGGGCAATCGATCGGTGACCAAACATCCATGTCGATATCAGGTGCGCTTACGCTCCAGAATGGACTTCCTGGATTAACTATGTAATAGTTGGAAGTACCAGCTGGATACTGATATACATCACCAGAGGTGACGTTCATTCCAGTTGACCAAACGCCAACAACGTTCAGACCTGCACATGGTTCTCCAGATGGTTCATTCGGAGAACTGCAAAGAACCCATTCAGGATCTACTCCTGGTTCATCTCCAGGTCCTGGAGAAGGTGAAGCGATGTAAAGCATCATTGAACCTGCTGGCCATTCTACAACATCGTTTGGCGAGTATACACCCGATGCCATCCATACATCTTGACCATTTGCGATCCATGTTTCTTCACATGGGCAATCGATTGGTGACCAAACATCCATGTCGATATCTGGTGCATTTACGCTCCAGAATGGACTTCCAGGGTTAACTTCGTAGTAATTTTGTGAACCGGCAGGATACTCGTAGACTTCACCAGAAGTAACGGTAACTGAAGAGTCCCATACTCCAACAACATTCAGACCAGCACATGGCCCGCCGGATGTTTGATTTGGAGAATTGCACAATTCCCATTCAGGATCTACTCCTGGTTCATCCCCTGGACCTGGAGAAGGTGAAGCGATGTAAAGCATCATTGAACCTGCTGGCCATTCAACTACAGAGTTCGGAGTATAAGTTACTGAGGCATCCCAAACAGGTTGTCCATTAGTTTCCCATTTTTCTCCACATGGACAATCTACCGGTGCCCACATATCGTCATCATCTGTTGGAGAGGCAACCTCCAAATCGACTACTCCTTGCCAAATGACTTCGTAGTAATTTTGTGAGCCGGCTGGATACTCATAAATTTCGCCTGTTGAAACTCTAGAAAGTTCATCCCAAACTCCAACATAATCTTGACCACCACATGGCCCGCCAGAGGTATTGTCTTCAGGACCACATAGTTCCCATTCATTTCCGTCTGCCCATGGCTCTCCTGGCTCAACACCAGCAGTGGTTGATGGTGCAATTGCAATCCATATGTCCCCTGATCCGGACGGATGTTCAAGCAGAACTCCGATTGCATATACTGAATTAGCATCCCATACAGGTTGTCCTTTTGCGTCCCAAATTTCTTTGCAAGTGCAGTACTTTTCAGACCATGCATCCAAATCGACACCTGGTGCGCCAACCAATTGGTTGCTTATTCCTTGAGAAACCATGTAGAACATACCAGATTCATCTGGGTACTCGTAAACTTCTCCTGCTGAAACCGTCATTGTGCTATCCCACGCAAATCCTCCGTGGCCGTCAAATTCTTCACATGGATTTGAACTTGGTTGATCTCCGTTACAAGGAGTCCAAAGGTATGAGCTATTAGCACTTCCAGGTTCGACATTACCATGGTCAAATGAGATGTAAAGAGTGTTGGAGCCTGCTGGCCATTCAACAACTGCATTCTGCATATAACTAGCACTTGAATCCCAGACAGGTTGACCACTATCTGCCCAAATTTCCTTACAATCGCAATCCAAAGGCTCGCCCCATGCATCAAGATCTACGCCGGGTGCGCCAACTGTTTGATTGGCCATTCCCGTTCCTACAACTGTGTAGAAGTGGCCTGAGTTTGCTGGATATTCGTATACTTCTCCTTGAGTCACTAGAGTAGAATTTTCCCAAACTGGAGTTGACATATTGACAATCGAGGCACATGAATCTTCACACAGAGCCCAGATGTCTGAACCATCCTGTGGTACGTCTCCAGCACTAGTACCTGCATCCTGTACAATCCAAATTGCACCATTGTAGTTTAGAATCTGCCATGGATCATATGCAGCTGCTGAGTCCCATACAATTCCAGTTGCTTCAGCGATTTCTTCGCAAGAACATGGCCCTGTCCACTTACCTGTTGCGTTAGGCTCGCTTGTTGGACCCGCTGTGGTACTCTGCCAGAAATGGCCCGAACCTGCAGGCCATTCGACTACGTCATGTAAGTTGTAAGAGGCTGTGCTTTCCCACACTGGGCCCCCTAATCCATCCGATATCCCTGTGAAATTACATGGATTGCTACTACTTTGATTTCCTTGCATACCTGAAGACTGTCTTCCTGATGCTTGTGAGACGTCATCGCTTTCTTGTGTTTCAAAATCAATTTCGTCATTCGAGTAGTCCATACTGTAAACCGACATGTGAATTGTCAATACAGCGATAATTAGCCAACAACTTAGTTTGCGCATACCCTTTGTGGCAATATTATAGGCTATAGCCTTATTCACTACATCGGATTGCTCCGATTTGATAAAATAACCAATTAGGAATTTACAGGAATTAAACTATGTTTTGTCAGTTTTTACTAAACTAAGTATTGTATTCGATTACCGTCACATCACTTATCTGGAAGAAAATAAACATGATGAACATGAAGACTCCTATGAATTTATGATAACGTCTTGATTCACTAAATGCAGCAGCAACTGCGGCACAACCCACTATGAATGGCATTACTGTCATATCGGAGATTAGCGCCTTGCCAAACAAGGAATAGTTTACTGCTGATGATGTGAAAAGAGAAAATGCTACTATCGAGAAAAACGCTTGATGTACAGAATAATAGTGCTTTTCTAAATCGATTACTCCATCATCGGTTGCTTTGGGTAACACTAGTGTTGTGAAGAAATATATCGAGGCTAAATTTGTGACGAGAAACCAATATTGAGCATAATGCCATTCGTTTAGATCGAGTGATAGTTGCCACAATCCCCACCAAGCATAAACGGACCACATCGTCACAGTTACAACCCATAATGAGTTGAGCCAATATGTCTTGACTCTATCTCTAATTTCATACAAATCGGTAACCGCGCGCAATATATGAGATAGGGCCAAACCAAGAATTAGTGAACAAAATATAGTTACAAATTCAAAAGGTGACATCTGCATGGCTATCGAATATGAAGTCCAAACGAAACCCTATAATCAAATTCCATAAATTTGGACAAAAATGTATCATTTGTCGGGCCAAATACTAAGCGGTATGAAAATTAATTTTCATTATGGCCAAAATTACATGCCCTCATTGTAGAGAGGTCATAACTATGGCTAAAACTCCTCCTGGTAGACACCAGTGCCCTTTTTGCAAAGATTTTTTTAATATAGCAACCAAAGAAAAATCTGCCCAAATCATTGATAAAACAGAAAGGGGTAATCAAATACAAAATGTCAAAGTGGCTTTTCTTTCATCTTTTGGTATGATTTTCGTCATTTACGGAATTTACGTGTTTTTCTTCGAAACCTTTCCTATATTTGGCCTAGTGCCCTTTTTTTGCGGATTGTACCTCCTTATTCCATTGATGTTTTACAAACAAGATAAGCAAAATAGAGAGCTTGAAATTCAGCTAAATTCGACAGGTGACTTCGACAAAAAAATCCGAGTTAAAAATACATCAAAATCTGTTGTAAAAGGATTACTTGGCACCGCGGCTTGGATTTCAATTATAATTGCAATAATTACAATAATTGTGATGGTAATCTTCCTGACAATGTTCTTTGGGTTAATCTCCTCTGGCGGCGGCAGTGCCTTTGGTTGATGATTGGCGCCAGTAGTATCAGTATCTCTTCTGTCAATCTTTGAACTCTTGATAAGGAGTGAAGAAGGTGGTTTAACAAAAATGAATAGTTTTTGAACCCCTCAATCAAACATATTTCTCATGCGGGGCACCAAAGTAGTAGTATTGACAGGTGCTGGGATAAGTGCTGAGTCAGGACTGAGGACCTTCAGAGATAATGACGGTTTATGGGAAAACTATCGCATCGAGGAGGTCGCAACTCCCCAAGCTTGGGAGCATGATCCTGAATTGGTTTGGAGATTCTATCAAGCACGACGAAGACAGATGGGTGAGGTAGAGCCAAATCCTGCACATCTAGCTTTAGCTAAGTTAGAAGCCGAACTGGAAGAATATACACTAATTACACAAAACGTCGATGATTTACATGAAAGAGGAGGTAGCAAGTCCGTTATTCACATGCATGGAAGATTGGAGACACTGAGGTGTGAAAAATCACAGCAGATTGAGCATAGGATGGTCGATTCTGATTTGGATGATGAATATGTATACTGTAATTGCTGTAGTGAGCAATCTAGAATGAGGCCAGACATCGTATGGTTTGGCGAGACTCCAATGCAAATGGAAGAAATCTATGAGGCGGTAGAATCCTGTGATGTGTTCATCGTCGTGGGAAGTTCAGGGCATGTTTATCCTGCAGCAGGGATGGTGCATGTCGCAAAATCAAGTGGCGCTCATACGATTCTAGTGAATTACGAAATGCCGTTGAACGGAGGAGATTTCGATGAGGTTCATCTTGGCAAGGCAGGAGAAATATTGCCTGATATAGTAGACACTTGGCTTGCTGAATAATCAACGGCGACGCCTTTGTTTTTGACTGCGCTGAGCGCGCGCTTGTGCCGCTCTAGCTTTGTTTGCGCCTTTGCGCTGTGAGCGCGCGCGCTTATCGCCAACTTTTGGTCCGCGCTTTTGCGCTTCTTTCTCATCGTTTCTCTGATCCTTCTGCATCTGCCGCCATTGGCCGCCGATCAATTGGAGGATTTCTTCTTTTGAGCCGGCACCAATTGATTCCTGTGCTCCCTTTTTGGAAACCCACAATCTTCCTTCTTTTCCATGTGGTCGATTTGGATGCGAAACCCTTTCTTCGCGCTTAATTTTTTTCAAGCCTAAAGCGCGTGATGCAATGAATAGGCCTTCAAGGTCTGGTTTCAGGACACTTGAGTCCTTTGGAACACGCCTTCCACTCCTGCGACTGGCCTTGGCATCGAAGTAGCCAGGCCAGAGTGCGATGCGGTCCGGATTGTGGTCCATGTCAACCCCTCAGAGGGCGGTTGGCTTTGAAACCATTCAAAGAACAACGCCGTTTAGAACACCATCGTGTCCTGGGCGTGAAGTGATCTTGACTTGTCCTTTGTTTGTATCTACGATTGCACCCTTGGTTAGGATGTTTCTTCTGGTGTAGTTTGGATTTGCATCGTTCTTGATTACGTTGGTGATGGTAGCAACGGTAGACTTACCGTCCTTGCCGTTGACTGTGCAGCGGTTCTCAGAAAGAACACGAACCAGAGTGTTTCCACCGGTCTTACGGTAGATCTTTCTTCGAGGTTCTCCGATAAGAGCGAATTGCTTCTCAGATGAAATTTCGGTGCTGCGCTTTCCACGTGCAGCTACGCGACGACCACCTGTTGACTTGCGACGAGAAATTCCGTGCCACTGTGCCATGTTAATTGTCTCCAGCGGCTTGCCGACCAGCCGTTCATATTTGAATGGTATGCTTCAAACACAATTTGCTGAATGTGACAAAATGTGCTTGCCATCGGCATACAGAGAGGCTGTTAATTCATCTCCAGCATTCAAAGGGCCCACTCCTGAGGGGGTGCCTGTGAACAAGATATCTCCTGGCCCAATTGGCGCCCAGTTCGCGAGTTTTTCGATTAATTCGGCCGGATTCCAACTCATCTCTTTGAGTGACCCTTTCTGAACCGTATTTCCGTTTATGTTCAACGTATATTCTGCGTTTTGATTGAAATCTACCCATTCTCCAATTACTGCACTTCCACAAAACGCCTTTGCTTCGGCCCATGGCAGTCTGTTTTCCTTGAGATGGTCTTGTACGCTGCGTTTTGTGAGATCAAGCCCAATAGTCATGTGAGTGGGTTCTAGGTTTTGCCCTAACTTGAGTACTAATTCGATTTCATGATGTACATCACCGCCACAGGAATCGATTGTGCCAAATTCACTGATACTCGATGTTGGCTTAAGGAAAAATACCGGCTCGCTTGGTATCGGATTACCTAATTCAGTTGCGTGTTTGGGATAAGTTCTGATTGCACACCACACGTCCATGACAATCCCAAGCGTGCTAGGCTCATCAATCCGAAGGGTCAAACCTGTGAATCCATACGGAGCATTATGGCGAAGGATTGGCAAATCAAGAAGAGAAGGCCGGTGCGTCGCAAGAACATTGCTCCCCTGCTCAAGGATTTGGAAGAAGCCCTTGGCATCGACTTGGCGGTCGATGGTGCTTTCTTGGAAATGGCAGACTATGGGCCGTGGAAAATGGTGCTAGTAGACAGAGTGCCACTAGCTGTTGAACTGATGAGTCCAGATGATGAGCGAGTCGTTTTCCTTACCCTTCGAGGATTTTTGTCCTATCCATGTGAAAAGAGGTTCGTAGAAGTCGACCACGGAGCAATACCCTTCCTGATGAAAGGTGCAGATTGCATGGTTGCAGGAGTCCATGATGCTGATGAAACCATCTCGGAAGGCGACTTGGTCTGGGTAAGAGATCAACAGCACAAGAGGCCCCTAGCAATTGGTTGGGCCATGAAAGATGGGAACAGTTTAGTCAAAGAATTAAAAGGAAAGGGACTGAAGAACATCCATTGGGTTGGTGACGAGTTATGGGAGATGGAATTGTGAAATCTAGAATGGTGATTTGTGTTCTGATTAGCATCGCTTTGCTAAACACAACAAGCGCTGCAGATGTGGAAGGCGGAGTGAATGTCGAACCAGTGGTTGAAGATACTATCTTCGATGAAATTACTCATACTGAAACGACAACTGACTTTGAAGATTGGGAAATTACCCTAACTTTGAATGATGACGCATTCAATAACAACACGACCTTTGAATTGTGGACACAAATGTGCAATAATGATGGAGTTTGCTTACAACCTAATCCTGCTAATTTATCCACTGATGATGACAAGGTTTTCAGCGCAGCTGTTACGACTATCGAAGATCACTCTTATGTGAATTGGGAAGTCAAAGTAACCTACACTGATGACAATACTAGCGAACAATTCCCACCATCAGGATACTACAAGACATGGTCTGATTGTTGGAACAATGCTGGAGAATGGGGCGGAGACGGATGTCCAGAAAAAGCATCTGAAGATGCTGATGACTCGTTCTTGCCAGCAATCAGCGTAATGATGACTGCAGGAGCAATCATGTTGGCTGCTGCTACTCGTCTTGAATAAATTCGACTAGACGCTCGATAAAGCGGCGTTGTTCAGGACCAAAATCGGTAATTGTAACTTTGACTCCTTTGGACGTCAATTTGCCATTCAGGAAGCCCCTTCTCTCAATATCTGATTTGACCAGTGGGAGGTTAGTCATTGTTAGAGAAAACATAACACCATCTTCTACAACCTTGATTTTCATCCCCTTGCATATTGACTGCTTGATCAACTGGTGTAATTCGTCAGGCGATTCCCCGCCTCCATAAGCAGAGAGGAAGCCAAGATCTGTTTCATTTTGCTCGATTAAGTGATCAAGCCCTCTACCAGTCATCTACTTCACCTCAAATTGGAGACTGTGCCAAATTCCAACCCACGACCTGGCCCGTTCGAGCATCCATAGCAAGAGAAAGGGTATTGTCCCATTGAATTCCATTATCAGTAGAGGTCCAAGAGCGAGTAATATCGAGAGTTGTGGCTCCTGCTTCTCCCGTATCAAGAGCGCTCAGCCATTCAGTAAGGTCGCTATCAGGAGTTACTACAAGTATGCCTACTCGAGTTTCTGGGTGATACTCTCCAGAGGAAGTGAAAAGTCCATTTGGACCACTTAAAATCGGATATCTCATTTGATCAATCAAATCTTCCTCCATCATGTCGATACTGAGCACTGAAGGAATGTCTGAGCGGCTATATGCGATTGTCTCATCGCTATTGTTAGAGGCTATTTTAGTACAATTTTCAGAGGATGGAGTCCCGGACATTTCCAATTCTACCCACCCAGTATCTGAATTCGAATCTACCCATGAAAGGTTCCAAACTGTGACTCCCTGTTGGCTTCTATCGTCTCTCGCTCTCCAAATATATTCATTATCATCAAGGCGATTGTTTCCAGTATTGTCAGCAGATACATGACCAGATTGGATGCACTGTAAAGCATCATCAAGTGAATTTGCACGAAGTGAACTGTTATCTGGCATGTTTGGTTCATTTTCTCCCCAATCAATCAATTGCTCACTAGTCGGGACATAAGCTCCAGCATTTGGCACAGAAGAGTAACTCCTTCCCAAATCTAGTAACTTGTCACCACGTGTTAGAGTGTTCTCAGACATCTCTAATGTCAAACTAATTTCTCCATCAGGGAGCACCACATCTGCCAACCTCTCTGAGATTGTGCCACATGCAGATTTGTCGCCTTGATCTCCTGAGATGTAGACATCAACATTCTGCCTTACCGCCCAAGGTGAATCTTCTGAAACCCACATGGTAATTCTAGCATGACCAAAACAGTTGTCACGAATTTGTCGATTTTCGACAGATACCTTCCACAACTCTTCCCCATCTACCTCATCAGCACCAAGTACATTCCAATCCCATCCTAAGTGGGTACCATTGGTTCCTGTTTCAATTAATTTAGTGCCCATCATTTCTCTTAACTCGACTGGCGAGATCACTATTGCAACACCTGGGGCAACATCCTCCAATAGACCAAGAATCCCGCCTAGGCCATTAGATACGGTTGTGCCTTGAGTATAATCTTCACCTAGTGTCAACTTCCATTCTGCCTCGGTTGAAATTACATCTCTCTCAGAAATTTCTGTCCAAGATTTGGTATTGAATTCGAGATTGCCTCCAACCGCGTAAATGGATGAGCCCGACTGACATTCGTCTTGCTGTAGTGGTTTTGGATTGTAACTTTTCAAGTTGATTTGGTCAAAATTTCTAGTTTGGACTTTCTCTACAGTTAGCCAGTCTAAACCATAGGCACCTTTCGCTCTCACCACACCTTTTAGAGAATCATCAGCTTCGAAATCTAGTTCACTTTGACCGCCATCGGTAACCGATGTTGTCCCAATGCCTGAGAAGGTCATCAACAATCGACAGGATTTGTTTAATTGTTCAACATCGACATTGTCACGGATTAGTTCCACATATTCGCCCGTAACTTCCAATTCTCCATTTAGTAAGGTATACTCCATGGAGTCGCCGTAGCGAAGATCGTCTGCGGTGAATGGTTGCAGTTGATTACTAACATACCAATACCAACCTCCTGTCGCCACTAAAATTGTCAACAGCACAGCTGCAACTTTTGGATTCTTTAACTGGTCGAGCAGTGTAACAGATGTTGTTGATTCTTTGACAAACACTGGTTCTTCTTCATCAATGAATTCAGCGTCGAGAACTTCGGCTTCCAATACGTCATCTTTCGCGCTTGGAAGTGGTACTGATTCCGATTCTAATGAAACTATTTCTTCTTCCATAGAGATCGATTCCTCGTCCTCTAGTGATATTGATTCTTCTTTTGGCTCAACACCGGTGAAGAAGTCGTTTAATCTTGAGATTAAATCTGCTTTTTTGCCATTGATCGCTAGCCCGTTTTCCTTACACATAGCCTTTAATTCGGCCACTGTGTGGGAAGAGGAAACATAGGATTCTGGCTCACTCATCGTCTACAACGGAGACTTCACCCTCTTTCAATGGTAGGTATACTTGTGGCCCCTAAGGGGCCAAATCAAGCATTAGGGTCTTCATACGGAACATAAAATCCGTCTTTGATGACATACACCTGTTGATCATACGTGCCGTCGGGCTTTTTGCGGAAGTACCATCCATCGCCTTGATCTTCATACACATCTTCTACTGGGGCAACCTGCTCGGCTTCCACAGGAGTTTCTGAAATCGCTTCAGTAGCCAAATCAGGCTGTGGCGAAGTTGCTTCTTGCACAGGAGGACCCGTTGGACCGACCGGTGGTCCGGTTGGCCCGGTTGGAGGCCCTGTTGGGCCAGTTGGTGGACCGCTTGGACCGGTCGGAGGCCCGGATGGCCCCGCTGCTATTCTGGCAACTGATGTCTCGGCAAGAACTGCATTCTCAATACTTGGAGCCGCCTTAGGTTCTACAAGACTCTTGACGAATTTACCATGCTTTTGAGCACCTATGAATGCGAATCCTGACATCAATAAACACAACACAGCAAATATTGCCAAAGGTAGTTGAGTTGGATAAAGTTCTACATCAGCAGCGACGTTGATTCCGCTAAAATCTCCTGCCCCATCCTTACTATCTGCAGTGACCTGCATACAGTATATTCCAGGGTCCACGCTCATCTCAATGTCATAAGTTTCCGATTCTACCGGATCTTCAATAATGTGATAATTATTAGGATATTCTGCCTCTCCATTTCGTAGCATTGCAGCAGTTTTACTAATCGAGCCATCTGTAGCATCGCAGCCCTTGGAATTTTCAATCAGATAGATTTCAATATTGTTAACATTAGTAGGAAGAGATTTTACTGAAATTTGTATTTCTACTGGTATATCTGTGAAATCTTCACCCGCTACAGGTAATCCCCAGACCGTGATCTCTTTTTCAGTCGAGCCAATTCCCTGCTCGATCTCCATCGAAGTTGACATGAAAGGATATAGAGCAAAGGCGAAGAGCAAAGCTGCTAAACCGAGGTACATGAAAACATTCCAGCGTGCTTTTTTTAGTGCGGATTGGTGGTCTTCTAGAGTCAGTTCTGGTGCCGATTCCTCATCTGAAACATCGGTGGGTGTTTCTTCTTCAAGTTCATCGGACATGGTTATGCGAACTGTAATCACAACTTGAAGTGAACGATTGTAATAAATCAAAGGAATCAAAAAGGTAAGGGTGACAGATGCACACCATGACAACAAGGTTGGCAGTATTATCGCGTGGTCCGCGATTGTACAGTACTCGACGTCTTGTTGAAGAAGCGAGACTACGCGAAATTGACGTGGCTGTAATCAATCCAATGCAATTCTCTCTTTTTGTTGCAGAACAAGATATTGGAATTTTACACCAAGGTCAAAAGTTCGATTACGATGCTGTTATTCCACGTATTGGTCACTCGATTACAAAACACGGAGTCGCTGTTCTAAGACACCTAGAACAACTCGAGGTATGGACCGCCAACACCAGTCAAGGTATTCTACAAAGCAGAGACAAATTGCACTCATCACAAATTCTAGCAAGAAACAGAATTCCAACTCCGCGCACTTCCTATGTCCGAGACATGAAGGACATCGAGAGGGCTATCGAGGCGGTTGGCGGACTTCCTGTTGTAGTCAAAGTGACCCAAGGCACTCAAGGCCAAGGCGTATTCCTACGCCACACCCTACACGAAACCACTAACCTCGTTCAAGGATTATTGGTTACTGGTAAAGCAGTTCTAATTCAAGAATACGTTGCAGAAAGCCATGGTAAAGATATCAGGGCATTGGTCGTTGGAGGAAAAGTCGTAGCAAGTATGCGCAGGAAAGCTAGAGGTAGAGAATTCAGATCAAATTACCATCTGAACGGGACCGTCGAAAAGGTCGACATCTCTGAAGAATACGCTGAAGTTGCATGTCGCGCAGCAAGAGTGCTTGGCCTCAACGTTGCAGGAGTAGATTTGCTCGAGGGCAATGATGGCCCGTTGGTTTTGGAAGTTAATTCGTCTCCCGGACTTGAGGGTATTGAGAAAGCAAGTGGAGAGAATGTTGCAGGTGCAATAATCGATTACGTGATTTCTGAATCGGATTTCAGTGAAGTCAATGTTGACCAGTTGCTAAAGACAATTCCTGGCCAAGGCGTACTCTCAGTACATCTAAGAAACCACCCTCATTTGATTGGTTCACCAATTAGTGATATTTTCAAAGGAGAGATGCCCGTTTTCGCACTGTCTAGAGCAGGTGACCTGATTTGGAATCCAGATCCAGATATCCAACTACGATTCCGTGATTCTCTAATTTGCTATGGTGATTTAGAACAACTAAGAGCTAACATAAAGCGTAAGATTTTGGATTTGCCACCTGTTTCTAGAACTGANAGTGACGAACAAGANACNAATGCTTGATTACTATTTCAGAACCAAGGAACTGGTACTGGTTGACCAATCAATCCCATGAATANCCTGTATGCCAAGGTTATTGGNAGAATAACGATAATGANAACCAGCATNNNCAATGTTTCAAAGATTANNCCGATTATAGCCCCCGGATCANTAGCATTNGACANTTCTAGNATTTNCATACCAAATTGGTTTAGCATACCTTCCGTAGATGGNGCAATTGTTGAAATTAATTCAGCCAACTTGAAGTAAATTAGAGTCAGTGTGTTAATCATGTTGCTCACTAAATTNTGGTATCGNNGTCTGACATATAAAGGAAATTCCGGATTTTTACTATTCACTNGATAAAAACAGAGCACATCAANAACTGTAAACCATTGCCAAAATTATACTATCATGCGAAGAAGATGGACTGAAGAGCGGCGCCAAAATCGTCTGCAAGCAGACTGGATAGTCGGGNGGCTGCGAGACAACGGACCCGCCACAATTCGTGAAATCGTAAATGCGTTGAAAGAAGCAGGTCGTGATGTAAAGGCCCATGTTATTCGGCGAGCNCTACAAAAATCTCAATTCGTTATCAAATCNGNTGAGATCAAAATCGATGGAGANACCCATTCTCAATACTCNTTCTCAGTCCAAAATTGAATGATGAAGCCACCTATCCAAATCGTCTTATTTGAAAATAAACCTNAGAAGTATATTGTAGGCAACTGCATAGGTACCCTTTGAAGGGAGTTTATTCATCAAGTTGTGTCGATTCGTAAACTGTAACATCCTGATAAGCCAAGATAACAGCGTACTCTATTTCTACACTAGAATCTGATCGATCACATTCAATTGTCGGATCTCCTGCCTCTGTATTTGCTGTGTACTTGAATTCATAATCACCCTCAACATCATCACTTGAGTCAAACAAATCCTCTATTTCTGCAACGGTGTATCCTGTGAAAGGACCATAAAATTCCTCAGGATATTCAAAAAGTTCGATAGCAGTGGTGAATTTATTTGCTTGGTTTGTTTGAGAAGATTCGCTGCCTCCTGGCGTATTGAATTGATACCCTATTGAATCTGGTGCGTCTTCGCCAGAGTTAGCAGCACAGCCTAATCCACTAGTCTGTTCATTATCTCCGCCCGCCCCATTATCCAAAATGAGGATGTAGAACTCAATCAGGACTGTGTTACTATCCTTTGCTTCATCAGGGAAATCTTCCTCTGTAAAAGACAAACTCAATGTTTCTCCATCATTAAGCACAACAGTAGTATCTTCAATCCATGCGATTCGGTTATAGTCTACATCAACAGAGTATACCAAATCTCTTTGATATGCATTAGCCTCTTCTTCTTCCTCAAATAACATAGAATAAAGCGGGATTGAAATCAAGATTAATACGATCAAGACAGTCAGTGCTTGCATAGTCCTGCTGCTTTTGTATGCGTTTACAGATTTCTGAAGAAGGAGCCCTGCCTGTTCTTTCTTTTCTGCGAAATTAATTGGTTGTGCTACCTTTTCCTCATCATTGAATTTGAGATTGAAAAGCGAATTCATCCACTTCGGTTTTTCAGTGACTACTTCTGAGATGTTATGTCGATAAACCATAACCATCATTGCAACTGAAGTAAAGCCACTTAGGAGTGACAAGAATAACCCGGTTGAAGGAGAGGGGTCAAAATTCGTTGAAAATTGAGATTCTTCGAAGAAAAAGAAGTCTTCTACTGCTTCGAGACTTGTATAAGTTCCACCTGAAGGAAGTAATATGTACCAAATAATAGGTGCAAAGAACAACAAAAATGTTGCCGCCGAACCACTATAGGTTGTAAAACGGCTATTGGTAATTTGTGCCAGTGAGCAAAATGCAAAAACTGCTGTTAGCAACATCGCAATTATACCAAGCCAAATCATCCATTGAGCTACTGTTCCAGCGGTATCCAT
>NZGQ01000050.1 GCA_002689565.1 Methanobacteriota archaeon
ACACCACTACGAATATGATTAAAAATGTTGAAAATGATATCTACAATGGAATATTTTTCCACAGAGTGATAGATGATTTCGTAACTCAAGCAGGTGATCCAACTTGCAAAACTATTGGCGTTTATCCAGCAACTAGTCTCGAATGTGGAAGTGGTGGAACAGGCGAAACTGTTGACATGGAACACAATGAGAATCTGTCGCATGTAGATGGAGCGATTGGCATGGCTCGCAGTCAAGATCCTGATAGCGCAGATTCACAGTGGTATATCGCTGAAACAGAAGCTCATGGCTTAGACCCTGAAAATCGTGAGGATGAGGGTTATGTAACATTCGGAATAGTTCGGAATGGAATGAGCCACGTCCGTGCAATCGCAACCGTTCCAACTACAGATGACCCTTCTGGTGAAGAAGTGGTAGTCAATCCTGCTTCTTCGGCCGGACGCCCGATTTGGGAAGTCCACATTTCTAATGTGGAGATGATTGGCGTTATTCCTTACGTGGATGAGGAGCCCTCAGAAGATGAAGCTCAGTCATTTTTGGCAACTACAGCAGGAAAAGTGACAATCTCACTCGTATTGATTGTATTGGGTGTTGCTGGTTACGTATTCTATGCCGGAAATAGAATTGATGAGCCAGATGCGATCTTGTTGGATGATGAAAGTTAATCAAACTCTAGATCTAGAACTACATGCATTATGTGCGGGCTGTATTTCTTGACGATTTCTAAGTGTAGAGCAATTACATTTTTTCCTGATGCTGTAGAGAACCATTCAGTGGTTTTCTTGGACCAATCCTCTATTTCGTCTTCATGTACATTCATATGAACATGAATCATTCCCCCAGAATCCTTCAGGCAGCGGATTGCGCTTGCCCAAGAGTTCATTGATGAAGGAATCAGGCCTAGTATTACTCTATCTGCAACACCTCTCAACTCTTTCATGCTCACTCTATTGTCGCCTGTATGGATAGTGCATCTTTCGCTAACACCATTTCTTGCTAATCCTTTTTCTAAGGCGATTATGCTATGCGGATTTATTTCACAAGCGTGTACTTGCTTAGCTTTTCCATGAACTAAAAGTTGCAATGTGTAATACCCAATTCCACAAAAAGCGTCGACAATTGTCTCTCCCTCTGCCTGAATTTCACCCATACGCCTTCTCTCTGTGACATTTCCTGAAGAGAACATCACTTCTGTTGCATCAAATTCGTATTCAACGTAGTTTTCTCTATGAACGACCCACCCATCGTCTCCATGTACCAATTCAAGTTGAGATTTTCTAGTGACTCCTGGGTCGATTTCGTTCTGAATTCCGATCTTATTAGATTGTAAAATTCCAGCCACTTTTTCTAGAGGCCATTGAGATGTATCTGTGCCTTGTGGGAAGATGACCATGTCACCTAATTTTTCCCAGCGCTTTGGTGGTTGAGGCAATATTTCGGCCAATTGATTGTGCGGGTTGTGTTTCTCAACTTCTTGGAAATCAATTTCCAAATCTCCTTCTAGGACAGGAATAGCAATTTTATCACCTACTGGCATGGGTTTTAGACTTTGATTTAGCAGACCGCTTTTCTTCAATCGTTCGTATTCAGAAGGCGCCTCATCTCGATTACACAAGTGTGCATAAGAGGTAGGCATGAATTACTCCATGAGGCAAACCATGTTAAATGTCCCAGTATACAGGATGTATGATAGCATGTACCGGAGGATAGCATTTTCTTTGATTTTCATCTTTGTTATTTCCGTTATTGCTCCTTTAGCAAGCGCAACTGGTATGCAAAGTTGTGCGATAAATGGCGGAACTTGTGACACTTGGGACAAGGCTGATGACGGAACAGAAAATCAACCGGATTGGGTTGAAGGGGTCTATGAATTCGATTTAGTTGACACTTCAACAATTGAAATGGAAATGACCTGGGCTTTGAGAGAATTCAATCGTACAGTATTGGGTGAGATACCCGGAGGGCAATTGGCTTTAGCCGCTGAGGGGCTTAGCCCTCAAGACGGCGCTCCTGCGGATTTGATTAGAAATTATTTCGATACCACAACAACTGCAGGTGGTCCAACAGTCAAAGAAAAATTGATTTTGGAGGTTAATGATACCATTGAGGATTTGTTGGACAGTGGTTTTGGAACAGTAAACTCGATACAATCTAGTTACACGAATTCGATATCTAATTCGGGAATAACAACAACTTGCACTGACGATCCTGGTATGGATACAGCTTCAGAAGCAGGATTGTCGAACAATGTATTCGATCCTCCGATTTGCTTCTCAGTTACTGCTAATGTTAGTTTATCTACATCAACCTTCAACTTGGGTAGCGTTGATTCTTTGACCCTTGAGAGGGTATATCGCGGCATGCTTGTGATGGGTTCAGACATAACATCATCGTTCGATTTGTTCAGTGACCCGGGCCACAATTCTGTATTCGTAATCAATCCTCCAGATTTCGCAACCGTGAAGTCTGTAGACCCAACAGGAATCCAAGTCATCAAGCAAGGTTCTCCTTCTTACATGGCCGCTCAATGGGGTATTGACAATCTTGATGCACCACTAAATGGTGAGAGAATTAACCAGGAAGTTAGTGTTGAAATCGGCCATAGGAATTCTACTCAAACAAGCAGCGTTGCGATTTATCCTGAAGATATTGGAACTACTCTTCGAGTGACTCTCGATATGTCAGATGAAGACTCTGTTTGGGTCAGTGTAGTTGCAGGTATCAATCATATCGATGAATCTACAATGAGTGATTGGGGTATATCGCTTGTTGATGTGACAGAGAATGCAAAGATACCCTGGGTGACTTCCGACGGCATAAGGTTAGCATATCAAAATGATTTAGTTGAACTTGATAATTTCACAGATAATTTCCCAATGGATTTGATTGGTGATGCTATCGAGGATGCAGTGCCTAGTGTAGGAGATGTATCAATCAGTACCCCATCTTGGGTTTCAACATCTCAATCTCTTGGAATCGAACCAGTCGGTGGGCTAAACCACACTCACGTGTCTTGTCCCGAAACACTACCACCTGGCACCCCGGTTAACTACTGTATCGAGGGTCCTAATGCGATGGATGGCAGCCATCCGATCTATCTCAGGGCAACTTCAAACACATTCCAATTAAGAATGCTGGATTTAATCAAACAGGAAGTAGATGATTCAACAGGAATCTTGGATGCAATTGAAGAGACAGACTTCCAGAGGTTGCTTGATTCTGGATTGACAATCGATACCGAATTTGGTCAAGATTTGCTTCAAGACATGATTCCCGAAGACCTTCCTCCTACAGAATTGACAATGGAACTGATTCTGCCACAATGGCTTTCCACAGCAACAGGAGACGGCTCGATTACATTAGTTGAGAGAACCTATGGCGAGGATGAATTATCAATCTCTATTGCCGACCCGGGCGCGTATAATCCACGACACGCAATTCTCAATTCAAACGGTGATGTAATTTGCTCTGCTGATGAAGCGGATTGGTCTTGTATCGATTTAGATGTAGAACTGGATGTTAGTGATTTAGATTTCAATGAATGGGGGCCGAGTATTGACCTAACAGCGTCCTTTGAAGCTACTGTTGACGTATACAGAATCAAGATTCCAGATGAGGTTCTAGATGAACTAAAGAAAGATAATACAACCGTAAGTTTAGAGGTTATACCTTCAGATCTTTTACGTCTTGGATTTGATATTGCAGGTAGAGTCGCAGAGCCTTTATCACGAGATGTTGATCTGGGTGAAGGCGAAGAATTTGAGTTCGATTACACAGCCGAAAGTTTCGAAGAACTGGTCAGTGAAATTGGTGAAGGATTAACAGAAAGGTTACATGATTCAGCTGAAGAAATTAGCGATGATGAGGAAGGAGTGGAAATGGATCTTTCCGGAATCCAGGTGATTACATCTTTGGAAAATCTTGGTGGCATTGGTACTTCGATTGGAGATGAAACACCGATTAGATTGTCGGTAAGGATTCCAGAATTCACACTCGAAGCGGGTGTTACAAATGGCTGGAATGGAATCTTAGACGGTGAACCAACAATTGGTGTTGTAACAGCACTACAATCTCCAATAATTAACGCTGCAGAGATATTTCAAAACCTAATCACAAATCTTGGAGTTCAGTTTTTGCAAATGGGCGGTTCCGGAATTAATCTAGATAATAACGGAGATCCTTTCCAAATGAGCATTGAATCTACTGATTTAGAATTGAATGAAGAAACAGAATCTGATTTGCGCGGGGAGGTTACTTTCACCCTTCCTGATGGAATTACCTTGGAAAATTTCCAAACAGCAAATGGTTGGGAAAAGATAGAGGATGCCGATGGTAGACAAAAAATCACTTTATCTCTCGAATCACTTACTGCCGGTGACGAGGTTTCGTTTAGCGTCAAGGTTTCTTATTGGTACATCTTTACACAGATTTGGATTTATCCAACGCTTCTTTTGTCGCTGATAGTTTGGAGAGTTCGTGCAAGACGAAAAAAGAAAAAGCGCAAAAAAGAACTTGCTGCTGCTGCTGAAACTAAAGTGATCTCGACAGGCTCAGACAAAGGAGGATTGTCAGATACAGACTTCGCAGCATTGAGTGCAGGCTACGACCCTTCTGCTCCAAGTAGTGGTAATTTCGATCTTTATGCTGAAGATAGCGATTTAGCTATGTATAAGGATGAGCCTTGGAATTAATGTAAAGAATCGAAGATTCTTTGTGCTAAGGAATTCCCAATTCCTGGAACAGTTTTCAAGTCATTTACCGATGCATGCTTGATGCCTTGCCGCCCTCCAAAGTGCCTGATTAGTAATTGCAATTTCTTTGCTCCTAAACCGCTAACACCTTGTAATGGATCAGAGAGTCTCTTTTTTGCTCGACTTTTCCTATGGAATTTGTTTACGAAACGATGGGCTTCATCTCTTGCCTGTACAAGCACTCTTCCTCTGCGATCAAGCACGATGTCATCATGACCTTCTCTATGGATTGTCTCTTCCCGTTTTGCGAGGCTAGCTAATTCCATTTTATCACTAACTCCTTGTTTTTCCAATACATCTGCAATTATGGAAAGGTGGGTTTCACCACCATCGATTAGTAGTAAATCTGGCCAATCCTCGACCCGTTTAATCCATCTTTCAACAACTTCTTTCATCATTCGTAAGTCGTCCATTGCATCTCCTTTGACAGTGTAAGTCCTGTATTCTTTCTTCGATGGCTTTCCGTTCCTAAGGCAAATACTAGCACCTACTCTTGAATCTCCTAGCAACTGCGCCATGTCAAAGCAAACTATGTGGTTCAATGAATCCATAGAAAGTAGAATTGCGGCATCATCAGCGGCTCTCTGTTCTAGAGACCCAGACGTCTTGTTTGCTAATCTTTCAACTTGCATACGCGCATTTTGTTTGGCAAGTTTTGTCAATGTGACAAAATCTCCTCGCTTGGGGACTCTAACATCAACACTACTCCCTCTTCTATCATTCAACCATTCTTGAATTGTACTTGAAATTGGAATGGGGCATAGCAAGATTTTGGGAGGTCTTCTATTGGTGTAATGCTCTACAATAAATCTAGAGATAGAATCTCCCTCATCGCCTCGATGAATTAGAGGCCATGATTCTTGACCCTTAATTTCTCCATCATCTGCATGTATCACTACAATCGCTGCTAAATCTCCTTTAACTCCGATTCCGATTGCGTCACATTCACGGTAAACTTTGGACAAGATTACTTGTTGGCTAGTGACCAATCTTACGGCCTTGATCATGTCTCTGATTGAAGCAGCCTCTTCATAATCTTGAGATTTTGAGAAGTCATCCATTTCCTTAGCCAACTCCTCGATTAGTTCACTGGCATCCCCGTTCAAAACTCTCCTCACATTACTAACGAGTTGAGGATAGCCTTCTGGGTCGACGCATGGCCCCCTGCAAAGGCCAATATGGCTGGCCAAACAACCATCTTTACCATGGCAATCCTTATCTCGAATTCCGAAATGTCTTCGCAGTAGTTGAACTACCTGTTTTGCAGCAGCAGCATTAGGAAAAGGTCCCCATCTCCAAGATTCCTTTGGAGGATGTCTGGTGTACATTATCCTCGGATATTTTTCCTTGGTCAAAGCAAGGTATGGGTAAGATTTGTCATCCTTTAGCATCGAATTATATCTTGGTCTATGTTGACGAATCAATTGTCTTTCTAGGATAAGAGCTTCATGAGGTGAATTTGTTACAATACATTCTATGTCATCGGAATTCCTGACTAAATCAGGAATCATCGCACGATCTGGATTTGATGAAAAATAAGAACGAATTCTTTGAGATAAAACAGTGGCTTTGCCTACGTAAAGCACCCTTTCTTGAGAATTCCTAAACAGGTAAACTCCAGGCTTTGCCGGCAAATCCACCTTGTCAAGTGTCACCGGCATGTTTGGTTTGTAGCGCCATTCCATCAAGAATACATCGCAATCATGGAAGGGCAAGAAACATCATTGATGAGTGCTACCAGACAACTATGGTGACTGGTCCTGAGGCAAGGATTCTCGCAAGATTAGCCACCTTTCCCTCAAGTTTAGAATCTGCGTGGGATGTTCCTAGAGAAATTTGTTTACCTGGTCTTTCAGAATACTTGGGAGTAGTTCGCTCAGCCCTTCATGGGCCACTAAATGAACTGGTAAGCAAGGGCCTGGTGATCGAGAGGAAAGCACACGTGATAGGAGCCGGAAGTCGCCGTCGCAAGGTGTACCATCTCACCGATTTAGGTCGCTCGGAATGTCAGGATATTGAATTGCCAACGGCCAAAAGAGTTGGCGAATTGTTAGGTAAGCCGCCAAATCAGACAGTGTTGCGAGGTAGAGATGAACTAATTTCACAACTAAAATCTACAAAGAAAATGATACTCACTGGTTTGCCAGGAATTGGTAAAACATCGTTATTGAGAAGTATTGCTGATGAATTGGTCCAAGAAGGTAAGACAGTAAGGTTTGCAACGATGGAATCATTCAAAGATATTGTTGAAATTATTGAGGATTGGGAATTTGAATACTCCAGCGAAAATGCAGTTTTAAATTCGTCAAAGAATGAAGTGTTGATTCTAGACGAACTGCAAGAAGTCAGTCTTAGACACCTAGGTAGGTTGGAAATGTTCGCAAACAAAGCGAGCCATCTAATCATGGCTAGTCGTGCCCCACTACCAATAACTGATGGATTTGAAATTATTGAAGTCCCACCATTGGAGGTATCAGATGCATTAGAACTACTTCCAGAACATGTAGGGGATAGGGAATTGGTCGCTCAACGATTAGGAGGCCATCCTCTCGCACTACAAATGTATGATGAAGCCTCAGAATTACCAGAGGCTGGTTCAGACCTACAACAATGGATCAAAGATGTGGTTTTGTCAGGCCTTGGTGAAGAAATCAAGGTTCTTGATGAGTTATCATTAATCCCAGTTCCAATACCCTGTGAATTCCTTCAACACGAACAATATCTGTTTGATTTAGATGACCACGCTTTGTTGAGATGGTTTTCATCAGGGGTAGAACTACATCATTTAGTTAGAAATGTTCGTTCAACAATGTTGACGAAACAAGATTATGCAAAGGCTGCTATTTACTGGTCGCAATTGGATGGAGATTTGGCTAGATTGGTTGAGATGCATCATGTTTTGAATTCTGAAGGCGACATTGAATCACTTTTGATAAAGAATGCAGAATCTCTGATGGTACGTTCAAGTGCAGGATTAGCCTCTTTGATTGGTGATGCAATATACCGACATCCTACTCCTAGCCTTCATCGAATAGCTGCGATGGTTGCAATCGAGCGGGGTGAAAGTGATATTGCTTCACATCACTTGGCAAATTGCAATTCTCCAGATTTGGAATATTCTCTGTCAATATTAACGGGCGAAAATGCGGAAATACCTGACCGGTCTGATATTCGATTACTTCTTTCTGAAGCATCTCGTAGGATAGACGACAGGTTGCCAGGAAAGCGAGTTGAGGACGAGGTATTGGAATTACTTGATAGAATAGATTTTACATCCGTTGATGATGATTTGAAGAAAGTAATTCTTGTTGCAGTTGCCCATGTCAGGCATGCATGGTATCTATCAGAAGAAAACTGGATAGAGGCCTCAAAAATCAGAGAAAATCTAGAGATGTTAACCCACAATAACGACCCTCAATTGCGAGCATTGGGATTACGTGCTGAAATCGCAGAGACATCACCTAATTCTCCCACATTCGAAAAACTGATTGAGCAAGCATTTGCAAGGAATGGACTTCGAGCCAAAATGATACAATTGTCACTAATCAGCAAGTGTGATGCCAAGAGAGCAGAATCGATATTGAAGAAAATCGATTTACCAANTCAAGACTCTCAAACCAATCTAAGTTCAGCACGTAGAATTGCTGCTATGATCTGGTTTTACCGGGCTAAATATCGAACTCACAACCCACTTTCTGCAATGGCTGAAGCGATTTCTCTTTGGAAAATTTCCTTGTGCCCNAACGCTGCTAAAGAAGCAACTGAATTGATGCATCAGTTGCTTTGAATATGTCNNAACTTTGAACTTAACTTANCTGATTCAATATACCGATATTCATTTTCAGTGAATCGTGAAGGGGAACACTCTAATTGTATACCCTCAGTGTATTGTATTATGGTGAGGAGTAAAGTCACATCTGCGTTACTTCTCATCGCTATATTTTTGTTATCAGTTCAGTCTCCATTAATGCTAGAAAATACCCATGTAAGTGAGACAAANGGGCGCTCTCAAACCACATGGAGTGGCACTGTGGTGCTGAACAATGATTACACAGTTCCCGTTACGGATGAGTTGGTTGTTTCAGCCTGCACTAATGTCACAATGTCTAACGGTGTAAGGATTTACGTAGAAGGTAGAATCACAGTTGAAGGAACTTCAAATTGCCCTGTGTACTTTGATTATGCNGGTGGTGGNGANCACATGGGAATCCAATTCAATTCCTCATCAAATGGCAGAGGTAGTAAGATTGACAATGCTTCCATAATTCATTCAACATANGGCATCACAATTTATGGCTCAAACCCAAGCCTATCGAATGTTACAATTTGGGACCCTGATGATGTAGGGGTTGATTTGTTCAACTCTGCAACCCCCGTGATTAGGAATCTGACAATAGAAGAAGCAGGTCAAGACTGGGCATTTCCCGTTTATTGGAGATATGGTATTGGTATTTCAATCGGCGCAGGTTCTGCTCCAAATATCGATGGATTAGTCGTAAATGATGCTGTTACAAGGGGGTTGAATATATGGGGTAATTCAGGCGGATTGATTCGCAATATCACCATGACAAATATCTCTGGTTCTACATTAGCTCAAGCAGCAGGAGTGTGGGTACAGGATAGCGTCCCTCTCATCGAACACGCTGTTGTTAATCGTGCAGATCACGGAATAATTGTACGACATATCGATGACGGTATAATAACAAGAGCGGTAATGAGAGATTTGGATATTCGCAACTCGATGTACAAAGCTTTGATTCTAGATAAGGAAGACAAGACTAACTACACCAATTATCAGAGTGCGATTATTGAAGGACTCAAAATTAGCGGCACCGGTGGCCAAGATGCCAAAACGCCAGGGATTGCCACAGTCACGCTAGAGATAAACGCCACAGGTGCATGGATTGAAGATGCACAGTTGGAAGATAACGATGCGGTAGGAGTACAACTTTACTTTGTTGATTCATCCACGGTTTTCACCAATCTGTCGATAAATAATACAGGCGGAGATGGTTCAGGTGCCGACGGAGCAGGCATCTCTGTTCGCTCCTCTTATTTCGCACCTAAATTCAACGGTCTCGAGGTTTCTAATGCTACTAATGCGGGAGTTTTCGCTATTAGTGGAGGTGCGATTCAGGGCACTAATTGGAGCCTACACAACAATGGTGGTGAGGGCCTTTACCTTGAAAGAGCGGCTACAATTATCGATGGTCTAACTTTACAAAACAACTCAGATTCAGGTGCTCACATCGATGATGCAAGATATGTCTATCTTTCTAATGTGACCAGTTCAGATAATGGTGATGCTGGCCTTGAATACAATCGAGCCAATGACATAGAATCTGGTTCTGGTGATGTTAGTTGTGTGAACTGCTCTTCCATTAACGATCAAAGAGGCATAGTGATCATTGATTCAGTAGACCTGCATTTTGAAAACCTAGAAATTCACGACCCTGTTACAGGACCTGCAATCTCAGTAAACAATAGCGGTTTGACAATCGGTGTCCAAGGTGGAATGTTCCATCTGCATGATGTGAAGACATTCCTAAATTACAGTGGGCCAGCAATTGATATTTCAGGGGCAGAAGGAGAGATTGATGGCCTTGACATGTATGGTTCACATGAAGGATTGGTATGGGATGCAGATCATAATATTGAGAGAAATAGTATTCTTTCGAATGCTAATTTCAC
>NZGQ01000051.1 GCA_002689565.1 Methanobacteriota archaeon
TTGGATGATTTGCTTGCTGAAGATGAATATACTGCGGCTCCACCACCACTGGATTTACCTGATTTACCTGAGTTCTGAGTTGTTAATATGTGGACTGAATCTGTTGATCTTCATTGCCATTCTTGGCACAGTGACGGAGTTTTTTCTCCAAAAGAGATGGCAGAGAGGGCCTACAGTTCTGGCGTAAGAGTTTGGTCCTTAACCGATCACGATACCGACACAGGGTGGGCCGAGGCAAGCAAGGCTTGTGAGGAACTAGGAATACGTTTCATTCCTGGTGTTGAAATTACATGTAAAGTAGAAATGGAAAGTGACACTCATGCCCCTTCGTCGTGGCACTTATTGGCTTACTTTCCAGAGGGTGCATCTCAAGAGTTTAGCGATTGGCTTCATGAGATGAAGGAAGCGCGAGTACCGAGAATGAAATTGATGCTTGAAGCATTGAAAGGATTAGGTCACGAGATTCCATTGGAAGATGT
Source organism: Methanobacteriota archaeon (assembly GCA_002689565.1). Next base: position 480 of record NZGQ01000051.1, read on the forward strand.
TGAAAAATATGCGGAAGGGTCTCTTGGTAGGCCCCATTTGGCAAGAGCTATGATGGATCATGGAATTGTTGAGAGTATATCAGAAGCATTTGATATATGGATTGGTAATGGCCGTCCTGCATTTAGAGAAAGGCCTCTACCAACAATCTCAGAGGCTGTCAAAATGGTGCAACAATCTGGTGGAATCACTTCACTGGCTCATCCGTTTTATTACGGAATTGAAACCAATCTTCTAGTTCCTTGTCTGTTAAGATTAGGTGTAGATTGTGTGGAAGCAGTTCACAACTCACATCCAGATTCTTACAGGCTGGAATTAATGCAACAAGGATTGTCNATCTCNGTNGGAGGAGATTCNCATGGTACAGAAAANCGTCCNTCTCCAGGTAAAATGCCNGTTTCAATTAAGCATCTACACCCTTGTTTCCGTCCGTAANTTTGTCCCACAATAAAGCGGCTTCAAACAGCAGGATTATTGGCAGAGATACCAAAAATANCGAGAGTGGATCTGGTGGGGAAAAAGCAGCACCTAGCACGAAAGTGATGAACCAAATGTGACGGCGATATTCTAGCAATGTGGGTCTGTCTATCGCTCCTGATCTTAGTGAAAGTGTGGTCAACAAAGGTGCTTGGAATCCTATTACACAAGCTAGACAAAGGCTGACTATGAATCCTACAAATGATGATAATCTCCACTCTGTTGAAAGGCCCGCTGCCTGAGCATCATTTGCTAGATAATCAAGCAACATTGGAGTCAACAAGTTCCACGAATACACTATTCCCAGAGCTGCTAATGCAATTGCAATAATCAATGAAATAATCAGACTCAATGCAGGTCTTGGACTTTTTTTGGCGAGCCCACTCTTCCATGCTCCATCGATAATTAGTGCCAAGACTGCAAGACCTGCCCCTATCCACGCACCTACTCGCACTTGAAGCATAATGAATTCAACCGGTGTCAGAATGATGATATTTACATCATCAGGTACCAATCCNGTATCAAGNAGCCANTCTACTAATTTGTGTGTGATGGGTATTCCAATTGCAATTCCTATNATGAANAGGGCTACAATCAGTTTCATTCTACTACGGATATGAGTGGAAATTTGTTTGAACAGATTCCTGATCTCAGGGTCTATTTTGAACTCTTCATCCATTCATTCTTCCTCCCACTTATGGGAAGGGGTTGAATCAATCATCGAGCGTCCTGCTTTCTTTAGACGATACAGTCGATGGAATACAAAGCCAGTCATCCAAAGAGACGGTAGTGATATTGCGATTGCCTTCCACATTTGGTCATCTCCGTAATCATTGAGTATTTTTACTTCAATCACGTCATCCAAATCATCTGCACTGTTGTGCAAAATTACTAGGTGCCAAAGTTTAGGATCTTTAACCGTTATGTCGGTCGTTTGACCTGGTTCAACTTCGTATATTGTTTGATTATCCATTTCTTCTAACGCTGACCAATCAATCACCCCTTGGTCCATNGCGTTTACTGATTCATCCACCCAGATAATTGTGAACTTTAGCGTTAGAGAATCATCCATATTGGTTATCGATGTTGTCATTTCTTCACCGTACTTCAATGGAGTTAGAATCTCGTATGTCGAATCCCCTCCCCCTAGTCTCATTGAAACTCTATCGTCGATGTTATCTTCTTGGTAGGCGACTGCAGATAAGATCAGAGTTAACATAATCAGAGTGACAGCACCTTCCCAGAAAGTGTGCCTGACAACCTTTTCCTTATCGACNCCTTCGAACATTTTACCATGATCATTACGTAATCTCGGTTGCAGGTGGTGAATGAATAATGCACCTAAACCTCCAATGATCATNCCGAATGGAATGTCTACTAGCCAATGAATTCCTAGGTAAGCGATTGTGAAAATGAATAGAATTGTGTTAACTACAATGAATAAGTGATATGGCCAATGTTTCCACTCTCGCATTTTGATACCATTTTCCTTGCAATGTAGCCAATTGAGTAATATTATTCCAAACGGAATAGCAACGTGTAATGATGGCACTGCGTTATCCAGCGGATCATGAGTTGCATAGAATACAGTATACCACCCGTCATGGTAAAGCAAAGCTTTCATCCCTGGTATCCAAGAAGANGTCACCTCAACATTNAGGAAGAGATAGTAAGGTACCGCTAATGCATAGATTAGTAGATAATTGAGTGTGACTTTGTCAGTCATATCTCGCTCACCAACATAAGCGAAGTATACAGTGGTGATGTAGATCAAAAAGAGGTATATGAAGAGATAATGGAAATTCAAAAATTCAGTTAACATTGCATTTTCGAATGTTTGTTGAANCCATAATGTCACTTCACCNTCGAATGAATATANCCAGTTNGTGAAATTACCAGTCTGCATTTTGATTGGCTCATTCAAGTCATCNGTTAGGGCCTTCCATCGAATGATGAAGATGTATCCAAGAGCGTGTAAATAGTACCTCTTTTCATGAATGACTTCGAATATTTTGCTAAGAGGTGTACGAGTATCCTCTCTTCCTATTGTGAACAACCAACAGATTAGTGGTGTCAGGATTAGGATTAANCCCATCATCACCGAGTAAGGACTCATTACTTCACCGCCTATACACTATGGATATGAGTATTTTCACTCCGAAGCACCTAACCGGTTTCTTTCATCCTCTGCTTTGGCAACAGCGATTCCATCTTCAACATCGACTCTTCTGAGTAAGATCGCACCTGCAACAATTAGCAAGCTTATTGACAAAATGCCCATACGTGAGTCAAACATTACTGTCATAATCCCATAAATTAGAGGTCCAAGTAATGCTGCTACTTTGCCGAAGAATCCGAAGAAACCGAAGAATTCTGCTGATCTAGTTTCAGGAACCATCTGGCCAAACATGGACCTAGAGAGTCCTTGACTTCCTCCAAGTAATGCGCCTGCTAGAACGCCTAGTAACAAGAATTGAAACGTGATACTTATGCCAAGTGGACCCCATATATGCTCTCTTGCAGTTTCAGGAATGAAGTCGATAGTACCATCTCCGAGTGTTGTCGGATGGCCTTCGCCAATCACTTGTTCACCATTTAGAATTCCACCTTCGATACTCATTGAAAACCTCTGTTTTTCCATTGAATCTAGTAATTCCATTAATGCTACAATATCAGTTGCATTTTGTTTTTCAGCCCATTTGTAAGATGTTCCTTCTTTGATTTTTTCATTAATTTCCAAGGGCAGTACATCTTTGAATTGTGCAGCCCACTCTTGTTCATCATTATCGGGATCTTGAGCAATTTCTCCAATTGCCCCAAATTCGATTATGTATGATTCACTATCCTTGTCCCAAGTATATTGTAAGTCGAACTCCTCATGTGCGTCTGGGACCAATGGGGCGAATGAAAGTGCGCCGATTATTACGAAAACCCAGCAAACTAGTGAAAACTCAAGTGCTTTTTTAGTTCCCCATTTCTCGGCTAATTTTGTAAATCCAATAGCGGCAGGTGCAGCTACGAATTGTATGATTAAGATTGTCAAAATCAAATCAAAGGTGGTTAATCCCAAAACCGCTTTTCCGAAAACTCCCGCTAAAGCAGTTACTGAATTAATTCCATCAATAAAAAGGAAATATGCTAGCATGTAAACAAACAGAGTCTTGAAAGATTTGTATTCTTTTAACGTAGAAACTACTTCACTCATTGCGAGTTTTGCTGAATCTACCATCCCCAAATCATCCATTTCATTCTCAATATGAGGTTCTGGAACCCACTTGAAAGTTAGCATGGCGAAACCGAGCCACCACATTCCTGAAGTTGCCATTGCTGCTTGCATTGCCCAACTTGCATAATCCGTCAGAATTAGCAATGCAAGGTGAGCAACTAGTAGTAACCCTCCTCCGAAATAACCGTATGCGAAGGCTTTGTTAGATATTGAATCCATTTCGTCTTCCGTACCCATATGAGGTAGCAGAGAATTGTAGAATACACCTGCTCCATTTAGTCCAACATTGGCAGCAATGAAACAAAGCAGCAGCCAAATCCACTGGTAATTTACCGGTAACCAAGGGCCTAGTGCTAATAGAATTGTTGCACCAGCTCCGAGGTAAGTTAGTATTCTTAGCCACCACGTTTTGATCATTTTTCTATCTGCGATGACTCCAAAAGATGGTGAAAGCATTGCAACAATGAATGCTGCAATAGATACCGAAATTGAGAATATGGCGTCTGCACTCCAATCAGTCCCAAGAATTTTGGTTGAGAGTCCGTTGGCTTCAAGGAATAATATGGTAAACCATGCAGGGAAAATAGCAGTTGTAACTGATGTCTCAAAAGCACTTTTTCCCCAGTCATAGAAACAATATCCTTGCACTCTGCGGTCTTCTGCCATACCTCGCACTCAGTTTCACCGCTTATGATAGTTGGGCCGGTTTAGTTTTCCGGCACATGATTCAATAATGAAATCGTTTCACACCAATACAATGGAGTGGAAGCANCTACCAGAAAATACTCATGGTTCGCTAGTCGAATCTATGCAGAGTATGGATGGTGTTGAATTCGACCTGAGGTTGACTGCTGATGACCAATTGGTTGTCCATCATGATCATGAAGTATCCATTCCAGAACAATACCTGGATGGTCGTCCGAAAATTGTGGAAGAATGGGATTTAGCTGACTTGGAGAAAGTAGGTTTTTGTTCCTTTGAAAAATTAATGTCAGATCGAGATTGGTTAACTCCTTGGCAAGAGCATTCGAAAGTNGCTTGTCTAGAAATTAAGCGTTGTTTACCTCAAATTGAAAAAGACGTAACTCGCAGAATGGCTAGAATTATGCAATTAGCTAGCGAGATGGTAGATGAGGCTGAAATCCATCAAGAGGCAGCAGTTTTCTACGCATTTCACAAGCCTATGGAAAAAGTAGCAAAACTATCAGGCTCTTCCAGACCTTGGTCAAGGTTGTTACCAGTTGTACCAAGAACAGGATCTCATAATGGAAAGAGACTTCGTGCTTTGCCACAATTTTTTGCTCATTCATTCAACAGACTTCTCAAAAAGCAGCANAATTCAGGTGCTCCTATGATGCCTTGTGCAGTAGATTATTTTGAAGGTTTCAAGCGTTTCATCCATCTTGGTATGCCTGTAGGATTGAAGGGTAGACAATTGAAACGCTTGCGTAATATCCTTGGAGATTTCCCTGTATATGTTTGGCCTGGCCATCCATATATGGAAAGAGATCTTCTAGATGCAGGTTTGTCGATATTAACAGATTATGCAGATCCCGATATGATATTGCCATGTGGTAGCAAGAGGTGGATGCGTCCTGCAACCATGCCACTGAACGATGAGCAATGGCAAGGGCTTGCTAATGGAATAGTTCCAGAAGATGTAGCTCCATGGCATGAGATAAGTGATGAACATCTAGGATGGAAAGCAGTTAGAATGATTGGCCACCGGGGCTGTGGGAAGACCGACAGACCTGTAATTCAGTCAATGTGACGAAGAGACTGATTCTCAGCGATGTATTTTGGACGATAGATTGGGATTCCTTTACCACTTCGCATAACAGTCCTTTCATCAACAATTTGAGCTCCGATTCCTGCGACTCTTGCCCATCCAAAGAATGTGGTGTAATATTCAGGGTCTTGAAGACCAACAAAGTTCAGCAAAGTTCCGCTGGCAATATCCACATTTGCATTTGGATTGCTAATTTTTGGATTTTCGGAAAGTACCATTGGTGCGATTTCCCTGAGCACACGAATTATTCTGAAGAATTCGTCATCGGGACATATTTCTTCACCTAGTGCAAACTGAACAGTCGCTCTTGGGTCTTCAGCACGAAGTACGGCGTGGCCGAATCCGAATACAGGTCTCTTTGCTTCTAATTCTCCTCTTACAAATCTTTCAACTTCAGCAGGATCTGAGGTTCCGATTCTCTTTACAAACTCGAAACAAGATTGGTTTGCTCGACCATGAAGTGGCCCAGATAAAGCATTCATCGCTCCAGACATTGAAGCGTAAACTGTTGCATGACCACTTGCAACAGCTTTGCCTGCAAAGGTCGACAGATTACCTCCTCCATGGTCCATGTGGAGTACAAGATAAGTAGAGAGCACACGATTCATTACAGCTTTATCGACATTGTTAATGTCCAAAGTATTGGTAAATCTGCCAACAAGAGGTAGAGACAGGTCATCATCTGGAATGTTTTCGATTCGACCTTCTCTGTAGCGGAAGATGAGACCTAGTAATCTTGGCATTCTTGCTATTAGATTCAAAGCATCTTCACTCCAATCACCAACTCCACCTAGCATTCCAAGTGTGTGAATTCCAATAGATAACCAGTCCATAGGGTGGCCATTTTTTGGTAAAGTTGCAAGAACCTCTTCAACTCCAGGAGGTAGAGCGCCTCTCGATTGTAGATTCTCTCTAAACTCAGAAGATTGCTCGAGGTTTGGTAATTCCTTGTGGAATAGTAAGTAAACGATGTCTTCAGGTGACATCATGGCTAGTTCGCTTATTGGATAACCACAGTAATGCACACCTTCTGTGGGAGTGACGAATGATGTTCGGCATGTTCCAACCGGGATTCCTCGCATACCGGTATTTAGGTGTGCAGTGGTTAAATCAAAAATGGATTCTTCATCACTCAAGAAATCACCACTGGGGGAAGGGACTAGTCACCACGGTATAAGGTCGACGCTAATTTTGAGTAACTGCCAGCGTTTAGGTGAGTTTTCTAACACCTAGTGTTTTACTCTTGTAACTTGACTTTGTAAATCATCACTGACGTTTAGGCGGCCATTTTCTGAAGCCTCTAAATGCGTCTCTATCCTCGATGATTTTTTTCCGAATAGTATTGCCATCGATAATGAATGCCTCTTCTGATTCAAGGCCAGGGCAACCATTGACGGTTTTTTCCCACGATCTTTGTGAGCGGACATTTTCTGCCCAGAATGGAAATGACTTGCATTGAGAAGGCCGAGAATCATATACTGTACATTTCTTTTCTTCGTCCAAATAAATACAGATATCGGTATATGGATCGGAATTCAACACCCATCTTCCATCAAGAGTTTGACGACAATCACGTTCAAGCCAATCCAGCACTTCCATATCATGACGAGATGCCAATACTTGTGCATCTTCTGGCCTCAGATATACGATGCCCCCTGGTTCATCACAGCATTTACCACAATTCGGTTGGCATGAAAATGGAACGCCGTCCATCCACCAGGGGCGGTTCACGCTTCTTCACCTATTGGAATAAGGACTTTAATTGGTGTTAGTACAGTGTAGACGGGAGTGTTTTGTGGGGCTTGAGAAACATTACCATGCACAACATTGATTTCACCGATTTCATCTGCGATTTGAATTAGTTCTTCATCTGCGACTTTAATTGGTATTGGCGTAGTGTAGAAGCGAGTGTTTTGTGGGGCTTGAGACACATTACTATGCAAAACATTGATCTCACCGATTCTATCTGCGATCTGAATTAGTTCATCGACAGATGCTTCTTTACTCTTAGCAACAAGGTCAGACATTTCATCTTCAA
>NZGQ01000100.1 GCA_002689565.1 Methanobacteriota archaeon
ATTATTGTTCCGACAACAAGTCTAGTGGAACAGATGTACAAAGACTTCGAAGACTACGGTATGGATGTCGCAAACGAGGCACACCGTATCTATTCAGGTAAGGAGAAGAAAACTGACAAACGAATTATCATCTCTACATGGCAGTCGATCTACCGATTCGGTACAGAGTGGTTCGCACAGTTTGATTCAGTGTTCGGTGATGAGGTGCATTTATTCAAGGCGAAATCTCTGTCCACAATGATGGACAAGTGTGTCAATGCATCATATCGATTTGGTACGACAGGTACACTGGACGGTACAGAGACAAACAAATTGGTACTCGAAGGTTTATTCGGGCCAACATTCACGGTGACTACCACCGTAAAACTGCAAGAAGATAAAACACTTGCGGACTTAGATATCTCAATTCTATTGTTGAGGTATCACAACGATATCTGTGAAATGATGAAAGACAAATCATATCAGGAAGAGGTTGACTACATTGTGACCAATCCAGATAGACTACGATTTGTTACCAACCTTGCAACGTCACAGGAAGGGAACACGCTGGTACTATTCCAGTTTGTTGAAAAACATGGGAAGTTACTTTACGATCAGATAAAAGAAAAAGTACAAGACGATCGTAAGGTCTTTTATGTGTCAGGGGAAGTCGATGCGACCGACCGTGAACAGATAAGAGGAATCGTAGAAGGACAAAAAAATGCTATCATTGTTGCCTCACTTGGAACTTTTTCTACTGGGATTAATATACGGAATCTCCATAATATCATATTTGCTTCTCCAAGTAAATCACAAGTTAAGGTTCTTCAATCTATCGGCCGAGGGTTACGAAAGTCTGACGATGGGCGTACTACTAAGCTTTATGATATATCAGACGATCTACATACTAGAGGTTACAAAAACTTTACTCTGAAACATAGTGCAGAAAGGATTAAGATATATACTAAAGAAGGGTTCAGATATAAGATCTACCCTATAAATTTAAAAGGACATAATGATGAGTGATTTAGATCTCTATACGGTGAAGCACATAAAACTTGTAACAGGAGAAGAAATTCTCGCCGAAATTATCGAAGAAGATGATTACGATGTTGTTATGAGACGTGCGTTAAAATTGCAAACGGATATTGCACCAGATAAGACTAGATACCACTCATTCCGTACATTCATGACATACATGGATGATCCCGAAACTTTTGTAATTTTGAAATCGCCTTCCATAGTGGCAGTAACTTATCCGATGCCTCAGATGTTACAACAGTATAAGATGACGATCGAAGAGATAGAGAACGGACAAGACTATACACAACAGAGAGAAGCGGCTAAGGTTGCAACTTCTATGTTAGATGAACTCATGGATAAGATGTCCGACAACAATGATGACGAAGGTGGAGACAGTGACAGTAATGTTATCAAGTTTCCAACCATGCACTAAATCGTATGTTCACAGCGGGGCAAAGATGGCTTTGATTATACAGGCAGTGGCAATTTTTGTCAAGCGTTTATTTAAATTTTTTTATAGTTGACACAGAGTACCAATTATGGTATAATGTACGTTATATTAGGAGTGATATATAAAATGAAACCAAAAGAAAAACCCCATTACGTAAACAATGCTGACTTCTCGCAGGCAGTAGTGACTTACGTTAGTCATGCAAGAATGTGTAAGGAGGCTGGTAAAGACAAACCTGTCGTTCCTAATTATATTGCAGAATGTTTTCTAAAGATTGCAGAAGGTTTATCACACAAGGCAAACTTCGTTCGTTATACCTATCGGGAAGAGATGGTAATGGATGCGGTGGAGAACTGTCTAAAAGCAATCGAGAATTACAATCTAGAGGCCGCAACAAGATCGGGTAAACCCAATGCATTCGCATACTTTACTCAGATTACGTGGTATGCCTTTCTACGTAGAATCCAACGTGAGAAACGTCAACAAGATATCAAGATGAAGTATATCGCAGAGGCGGGCATCGAACAGTTTATTGATCTGTCGGACGAAGACAAGATGGGAGACTATAGTAATGTACTACCATTTGTTGATGTACTCAGACAAAGAATCGATGTTATTAAAACCGCAGATGCTGACTTTAAAGAGTACGCAAAGGAAGAGAAGAAACAACGTAAGAGACGGGCAGTAAATGTTGACTCGGATCTGACAGGACATTTTTCTGATTAAAATACTTGACATTATATTGCCAGTGTGGTATAATGTCGAATATATTTTACAAATTGCGATAGGTTTATTATGAAAATAGCGATCTTAAATGATACCCATTGTGGTATTCGTAATTCGTCTGACATCTTTATGGACTATCAAGAGAAGTTCTATCGGGATGTCTTTTTCCCATATCTGTTAGAAAATGATATCAAACAGATCGTACACTTGGGCGACTATTACGATAACCGTAAGACGATCAACTTTAAGGCACTGCAACACAACCGTAAGATCTTTCTTGAGAAGTTGCGTGAGTATGGTATCACTATGGATATCATCGTGGGTAACCATGACGTTTACTTTAAGAACACCAACGAACTAAACGCACTAAAAGAATTGCAAGGTCACTATATGAATGAAGTGAATGTGATTCTTGAGAATACTGTCATGCGTTATGGTAAGATGGATATGGCGTTAGTACCTTGGATCAATCCAGAGAATGAAAAGGAGACACTTGATTTCCTTGCGAACTGTAAGGCAGATGTAGTAGGAGCTCACCTAGAGTTGGATGGGTTCGAGATGTCTAAAGGTATTCCGTGTCACGGTGGTATGTCGATGAAACCGTTCCAGAGATTTGATCTGGTTCTGTCTGGTCACTTCCACACTCGTTCGTCACAAGGTAACATTCATTATCTAGGATCACAGATGGAGTTCTTCTGGTCTGATTGTGATGACAAGAAATACTTTCATGTTCTTGATACTGAAACAAGAGAGTTGACACCAGTTCATAATCCTGTTACAATACACGAGAAGATCTACTACGATCATGAGAAGATCGAGGACTTCAAGTTTAAGGATATGCGTTACCTTGATGATAAGTTTGTTAAGATCATTGTGGTAAACAAAGGAGATCCATACAAATTTGAACGATTCGTAGATCGTGTACAATCGCAGAAGATACACGAACTAAAGATTGCAGAGGATTTCTCTGAGTTTAGAGGCGGTGCAGTAAGTGACGACAACTTACAGGTTGACGATACTGCCACTTTGGTCAACCAATATGTTGACAATATAAATACGGATCTAGATAAGAATCGGATCAAACGAGAAATAAATAGTTTAATGAAAGAAGCAGAAAATGTGGAGGTAGCATAGTGAACGGAAAGAAAGCAAAACTTATGAGGAAAGCGGGAATCTCTAAACGAAGAGATAAGAAAAACTATCAGTCTATGAGTCACCAGAATAAAGGTATGTTCGCAGACGTGGTGAAAGAAGTTTCTGATAAAGGCGGTAAGTTGCTCAATGCCAACTAAGAATGATGTAACTGGAGATAGTATCCAGTCTAAGGCCCCTAGTAAGAAATACATGGATAACTATGATTCGATCTTCGGTAAGAAGTCCGCAGTGGATGATGCGGCTGATGTGATGTCTAAGTTTGAAAGTTGGACGTGTGAATGTCCAGTTGAGAAGACCACTCTTGAAATTGAGAAGGGTGCTTCGTGTAATTGGTGTGGACGGTACGAGGACGGCACACTAGATTAATCCTTGACAATAGATGATGAATATGGTATAATACCACCCTATGATTAAATTTCAGAAACTCCGATTCAAGAACTTTCTGTCTACTGGTAATAACTTTACTGAGTTAGACTTTCTTAGTTCCCCAACAACTCTTGTGGTTGGACATAATGGCGCAGGCAAATCCACGATGTTGGATGCCCTGTCGTTCGGTCTATTTGGAAAACCCCACCGCAAGGTATCTAAAAATCAATTGGTCAATTCTATCAACAACAAAGGTACACTTGTTGAGGTAGAGTTCTCTGTCAATTCCCAAGAGTATAAAATTGTACGTGGGATCAAGCCTAATAAGTTTGAGATATGGCAAGGTGGGAACATGATCAATCAGAACTCACATGCGAAGGAATATCAACAGGTTCTAGAGAAGAACATTCTGAAGTTGACTCACAAGAGTTTCCACCAGATTGTTGTTCTGGGATCAAGTTCTTTTGTACCATTCATGCAATTGTCTGGGGGTGCAAGACGTGATGTCATCGAAGATCTATTAGACATCAATGTATTCTCTAAGATGAACTCACTACTCAAAGAGAAGATGAGTATTCTTAAAGATGAGATCCAGACATCTAATCACAATCTAGAAATGTGCAAGACCAAGATCAACGCACAGAAAAAATATCTACGTGATCTCAATGCAGTAAACACTGCATACCGTAAAGAGAAAGAGGAGAAGATTGAGGAGATCAGTGCGGAGATTGTAGAGTTACAAGAACGCAACACAGAACTCAGTACGATGGTTGAGGAACGTCAACCAACTCTATTAACACAGATAGATGATCTTTCGGTCAAGACAAAAGAACTGACCGAGTACATGTCATCATTCAAGACTCAGATCAAAGCATTGGTCAAGGAGTCTAAGTTCTTTGAAGAGAACGAAGTATGTCCGTCTTGTGATCAAGATATCAGTCAAGAGATCCGTGACGAAAAGGTTGCGAAAGCAAAAAGAAAGGCAAATGAACTCAACGATACTATGGCACTGGCCAAAGAAAAGGATGAGGACTATAAGTCTCTACAAGAATCCTATGATGCAATGTCTGAAGCGATCCGTAACTGGCAGAACGAACTGAACAATAACAATCAGACGATCTCTCGTTTACAAAAGAACATTACATCTATACATACAGATCTGTCTAAGGCACAAGGGGAGACAGGTGATCTAGAAAAGGCAAACACTGAACTAGAAACACTACGTGAATCCGAACTGACTTTGACTGAGAACAAGTATAAGTTGAATGAACAGTATGCGTACAACCAAGTAAACGCAGAACTACTTAGAGACACAGGTATCAAGACCAAGATTATTAAACAGTACATTCCTGTTATTAATCAATTGACCAATCAGTATCTACAGATTTTAGACTTCTTTGTACACTTTGATTTGGACGAGAGTTTCCAAGAGACTATCCGTTCACGTCACCGTGATGCATTTACGTATGACTCATTCTCTGAGGGTGAGAAACAACGTATCGATTTGTCTCTACTATTTACGTGGAGACAGATTGCGAAGATGAAGAACTCAGTTGCGACTAACCTACTGATTCTGGATGAGACATTCGACTCATCTTTGGATGATGATGGTGTCGATAACTTGATGAAGATCATTAACAGTCTGGGTGAAGATACTCATGTGTTTGTGATCTCACATAAAGGTGAACTCGAAGATGCGGCTTTCGATAGACGTATTGAGTTTGTCAAAGAGAAAAACTTCTCTAAAATGAAAGAGGCGGCTTGACAATGTCATTCGCCTGTGATATAATATGCAACATTAACCGATCAACTGTAGGAATTAATTATGGAATTATCTGATAAAACTTTAAATGTACTCAAAAACTATGCGAGTATTAACCCTAACATTGTGTTCCAAGAAGGAAACACACTCAAGACTATATCTGTAGCTCGTAACGTGATGTCACAAACATCACTAGAGGAAACAATGCCAAGTCAATTTGGTATCTATGACCTTAACGAGTTTCTGTCTGTACTGTCTCTGGTAGACAAACCACATCTCACATTCTCGGATGACTTTGTGACGGTGGGTGATTCTACTGGACGTAGTAAGATCAAGTACTTCTTCTCTGATCCAGACATGCTGACTGCCCCTAATAAGGATATCATCATGCCTGAAGCAGACGTTAGTTTTGTACTAGATATAGATACATTGGGTAAAGTGAAGAGGGCTGCCTCTGTACTGGGACACACTGAAATCTCGATTACACCGTCTGGTGGATCGGTTCAACTCTCGGTCGTGGATAGTAAGGATGCAACTTCAAATGTATTCTCAATAGATGTTGAAGGTTGTTACCCTGAAGGTGCCGACTTCAACTTTATCCTAAATGTAAATAATTTGAAAGTCGTGAATGAAGACTTCGAGGTGAATATCTCTAAGAAGTTAATTTCTCAATTCAAGTCGAAGCAATCAGAACTGGAGTATTTTATTGCTCTGGAAAAAACATCTAAGTATGGAGAATAAAATGTCAGATCAAGAACAATTGAATGATTTATCAAACCGTGTCGCTCGGTCAACAGTTGCGGTAATCGATACCGTTGTGCAGAGAGGGGGCTTTAAGGGTGAAGAACTCACCACTATAGGTCAACTAAGAGATCAAGCGGTGCAAGTAATTAATATGGTAGAGGCTGCACAGTCTACTGAATCAGAAGTAGAGGAGTAGATTATGGATATATTACTATTAGTAATTGTCGGTGGTTTTGTTACTTATCATCTAGCTAAAAAGTTTCTAGGTAATGCACCTAGTACTGTAGATATAATTAATGAAGCGGTAGCGGAAAAACCTGCCGAAGACTACAGTGGTCTCACCAAGGCACAACTCTTGGATGTTGCAAAACACCAAGGTGTGAAGGTGACAACTAGGTCAACCAAAGCACAGATCATAGAAGCGCTTAAATAAGAATCTTGATCGGCACAAGGGCAATGGGTAAAGTCCTTAAAGACCATGTCGAAGAACCCCTTGACTTTCTGTTTCATATAGTGTACAATGTACATCTTACGAAACATATTTTATTTTTATCATGGAGAAACAAATGTCTACTGACTTTCTTTGGGTTGAGAAGTATCGACCATCAAAAATCTCTGACACTATCCTGTCGTCAGATCTCAAAAAAACATTTCAAAACATCGTAGACAATGGGGAGATCCCCAACATGATGTTCACTGGTACTGCTGGTACTGGTAAGACAACGGTCGCACGTGCGATCTGTAACGAATTAGGTTTAGACCACATTGTAATCAATGGATCGGAAGACGGTAACATTGATACACTCCGTGGTAAGATCAAACAGTTCGCCTCATCTATCTCTCTCTCAGGTGGTTACAAGGTTGTAATCTTAGATGAGGCGGACTACCTTAATCCACAATCAACGCAACCAGCGTTACGTGGATTCATTGAAGAGTTCTCTGACAACTGTCGGTTTATTCTTACCTGTAATTTCAAGAACAAGGTTATCGAACCACTACACTCACGATGCAGTGTATACGAGTTCACCAACTCTAAGAAAGTTCTTGCAGATTTGTGTGGTCAGTTCATGGGACGACTGTCTAAGGTTCTTGATGACGAAGGTGTAACATATACCAACGAAGTCATTGCGGAACTGATCATGCGATACGCCCCCGACTGGAGACGTGTCCTTAACGAGGCACAACGTCATTCTATTGGTGGCACTTTGAGTACTGGAGCGATCATTAGTGATAGTAATGGTAACTATAATGACCTTTTTCGATCATTAAAGATCAAAGATTTCAAGAAGATGCGTAGTTGGGTTGTCAATAATATTGACCTAGAACCAGCTAGTATCTATCGTGGTATATACGATTCAATGGAGGGCAAGGTATCACCTAACTCGATTCCGCAGTTAGTTCTGATCCTCGCTGATTATCAATACAAGAATGCATTTGTGGCAGATCACGAACTAAACATGGTTGCGTGTCTCACTGAATGCATGGCAAACGTGGAGTACATATAATGGACATGTATGTTGTTAAAATGGTTAGGGAACAGGAAGAGTACATCGCTGGTGTTTACTCTTCACTAGATCAGGCAATCACTTCTGGTGAGATCGAAGAGGGTTGGGATCCAAAGTATAGATACAATATCTCGAAACATGAGTTGGATCGTTGCGATAACTGGCAGACCAAACTCGCACATTCGTATGATCAAGGGATGCAACTTACGTTGTTCAAATGAGAAAATACTGGAGACTCTGGGCAAAATCCCTTGGTGAAAAAGAGGGAACGACAGATCAAGAAGCTGACTTGGTTGCATTCATTCGTTCGGTCATTGTCCTAGTCAATTTCATAACTTGTTTCTTTATTATTAGCGGAGTGATACATCAATGGTAGACAAGTGGGAAAATGCATTTATGGAGACCGCAGAAACTTTTGCGAAACTCTCAAGTGCAAAAAGATTAAAAGTTGGTGCGTGTATTGTAAAGGATAAACGTATCATCTCTATTGGGTACAATGGTATGCCTAGTGGTTGGAGTAACAACTGTGAGGAGATCGTTTTTCCCAAAGGATATAATCCTAAGTCTGGTGTCAAGTTAGAACCAAAGACTAGGAAAGAAGTGTTACATGCAGAGACTAACGCAATAGCGAAAGTTGCCATGAGTTCTGAATCATGTTATAATGCAGATATATACACAACGACCGCACCCTGTATAGACTGTGCGAAACTAATACATCAATCTGGTATCAAGAAAGTATACTGGAGAACCCCACACCTAAGATCTGACGAAGGGTTAAAGTTCTTAGAAAAATGTGGTATGGAGATAGAACAAATATGAATCCCTTTCAGTTTGTGAATGAAATCACCTTTGGTAAGAAGGACGTGATGGTAGATCCAGATGTGGAGAAAAAGTATTCTCCATTCATGGTCAACCGTTCTCTATCTTACTTCCCCGATACCGTTTATATGGCCAATGAGATGAACAGGTATCATCACCTTGATGGAAAGTTACAATTTCAGTTTTTACTAAATATAGTTAGGAAACGAAAACGTTTCTCTAAATGGGTTAAACCCGAAACTGACAGTAACGTTGATGTGATAAAAGAGTATTATGGATATAGTAATGAAAAGGCCATTCAAGCCCTACCTCTCTTATCTACCTCTCAACTTAACATAATAAAAAATAAGGTGAACAAAGGTGGAAGAAAATAATATCGTAGAATGGAATGTCTCCAAAATGTTGGAGGTCACCTTGACGGAACCAGACGACTTTCTCAAAGTAAGAGAAACACTTACAAGGATTGGCGTGGCGTCTCGCAAGGAAAATAAATTATTTCAGTCGTGTCATATATTGCACAAACAAGGTAGGTACTTTATAGTACACTTCAAAGAATTATTCATGTTGGATGGTAAGAAGTCTAATCTTGAACTATCTGACATACAAAGGCGGAATACAATTGCAACACTATTGGCAGACTGGGGACTCGTAGAGATCCAGAATGCAGAAGTTGCTCAGGACTGTGCGCCAATGCGACAGATCAAAATCATTGGTTTTAAAGAGAAGGACGAGTGGGAACTCTGTCCAAAATATAATATAGGTAACAAGTAATCGATGGACTTTTTTGGTATATTTCAAGGTGATGAGATAGAAGATTGCATTGCGGAAAAACGGTCTTTTCGTGGTACACTTCCTATCGAAATGACATATGACTGGAATCAGTATATGTCTATGTTAGATACTCATCCCAAAGAATCGTGTGACACCAACACAAGTAAAATGCGGATCGGTCTGAACGCTTTTCATTCTAGACCATCCGCACCAGAGTTCGCAAAGAAGATCGAGGCAGAAATGCAAGATACATTTGCGTTACACGGAAACAAGATCACAAACATTGCGTTTAGTGGATTTGGATATGCTTCTGATAGTTATCCTTGGCACAAAGATTCAATGGATGTGTTCTTGGTTCAAGTAATCTCAACCTTAAAGTTAAAAGTAGAAGGCATTAACAATAATGAATTCTTTGACTTTGGGCCTGGCGATTACGTCTGGATACCTCGTGGTACACATCACCAAGTGGTTCCCCAAATAAGTAGGGTGACATTTAGTTTTGGAGTCGAGGGAGATCCAGATCCAAGTATATACTTTTAGAAAATAACAAAAGTATAAATACAGTCGAATGTGCCGAATAGGTCGGGCATTCATTTAACTTGCTTTTTAAAAGGAGAAAAAATATGACTAATCTTAAAGCATCACAACTATTTCCACGAGCGTCTTTTGTAGGGTTCGATCATCTTTTAGATGAACTTGATTTTGTAGCGAGGCATGCCAAGGATAATTATCCACCTCACAACATTGTTAAGCGATCCTCAACAGAGTACTCAATCGAACTCGCACTTGCTGGGTTTGAGGAATCCGATCTGGATATAGAGCAGAAAGAAAGAACGTTGAGCGTCAGCGGTGAGAGTAAACACTCTGAACAAGAAGGTGAATACCTTCATAAAGGGATCTCTACCAAGAAGTTTAGGCGTACTTTCCGCTTGAGTGAATATGTCGAAGTAGACGGAGCTTCTTATAGTAATGGTATTCTTGTAATTAATTTAAAGGTAGTATTACCAGAAGAGAAGCGTCCTCGTAAAATAAACATAGGTTAATTTTTCGAGGTTAATTATGAAAACCCTAAAAGATCGTTCAATGCGATCCTCATACGATTGGGTATTCGAAACTCTTATTTTCGTAACGAGTTTCGTTATAACAGTTCTTTGTTTAGCCCCTCTAGTATGATATTCGGAGGGGGAAGTCATTCTTCCCCCTTCACCCCTAGATAAATAAGGTTGTTATGAGTAAGTTGAAGTTCTATCAAATAGTTATGCCCGACAACGAAGCGTCTATGGAGTATCATGAGATCTCCAAAGCATCGTTTGAATGTGTATCTGATATAGTAGAAATCATTCCATTCGAGGCAATCACGCCTCACCATCCAGACTTTGAAGAACACCAATCCAGATACAACTGGCAATGGTCGTTGATGACCTTAGATAACAAGGATAAGAAACTCAGGTTTGAATTTGAAGAACCACACTCACCCACAGAAAGGGCAGGCATGTGTTCTCATTGGGAACTTATGCGACAGGCATCTTTAACCGAAGAACGATTCTGGGTTACTGAACATGACACTTATCTATGGCCCGAACACGAAGATGTCTTTAGGTATCTCGTATCAATAGTTGGAACACGAAACATTGAGTATGCAAACATAGGGTTGTTCATGGGATGTTATTCGTTCTCTAGAGATCTAGCACATCACAGTTATCACTTGTTATCACAAAAACAATTTCCTATTAACTGTGGCCCATTTGGAGTACTGGAGAGACTGTACAAAACTTACTGTACTTACCAGTTTGAAGAATCAGAAAAATATAAATTAAAAGAGTTCACGTTCCTACATCCGTGGGCGAATGGAGACTCTCTACGATTTGGTAAATCCAAAGAAGAGATGTTCGACACCTACAACAAGTTCGATCGTGACATATTCCCACATCTACCGAGGTCTTTCTGGCCACCTAATCCTACTACACAAGTAGTCAAAAAAGATTTGATGGTTACTCAGGAACATAGATTGTATCCAGAAAACATGCAGATGGAACCTTGGAAACGTAGTAAAAGATTCAAAGTAATTGATTGACATTCTGCGCCCCCTATGGTATAATACCACTTACATTATGAGGAGACCGCATGGAGTTTTATACTTCCGTTGCCCGTTACGGTAACAACTTATTATATCGTGGAGTCGAAAACGGCCTACGAATCAAGAAAAAGATTCCGTTCAAACCAACACTGTTTGTTCCTTCGAACAAGACACAAACACGGTGGACTGGTCTGGATGGTACAAACGTAGAACCTATCACCTTCGGTAACATGAAGGAGGCGGGTGACTTTGCGAAGAGGTATGATGGTGTTGAGAACTTCAAGATCTTCGGGACGACCAACTACGTCACACAATATATCGCAGACAAATTTCCTGGCGTGATTCCGTTCGATGCGAGTCAGGTTTCGATCTGGACTATCGATATCGAGGTCGAGTCAGATGACGGATTCCCCGAACCATCCAAGGCAGATCATCCAGTAATCTCGATCACGATGAAACAACGTGGATCGGATGAGTATCATGTGTGGGGTATGCAATCCTACGATGCAGGCGAGAATGTTCTGTATCGTGTATGTAAAGATGAACATACCTTGATGACCAACTTCCTAGACTGGTGGAGAGAACACTGCCCAGATATTATTACTGGTTGGAACTCTCGCACCTTTGACTTGCCCTATCTAATCAACCGCATGACTAAACTGTCAGGTTTCGATGAAGCCAAAAAGTTCTCACCGTGGGGACTAGTATCGGAATCGTCTTACTTTGACGAGGGTATGAAGTCGCAGATCTACAACATCACGGGCGTAGAACAGATTGACTACCTTGAGATCTTCAAGAAGTTCACACTCAATACGTGGGGACGACAAGAGTCTTACCGACTGGACAATATCGCACACGTAGTTCTGGGTGAGAACAAACTATCCTATGAAGAACACGGTTCACTACACACACTATACAAGGAAGACTTCCAGAAGTTTATTGACTACAACATCAAGGACGTAGAACTCGTAGACAAACTGGACGAGAAACTCGGACTGATCGAACTGTGTATGTCAATGGCCTATCGTGGTGGTGTGAACTATATCGATGCACTTGGTACTACCAACATCTGGGATAGTATCATCTACCGACTACTGAACCAGAAGATGATTGCATGTCCGCCTAAGGTAGAACGTCCTAAGTCTGACTTCATGGGTGGTTATGTGAAGGCACCAGAAGTGGGATCACACGACTGGGTAACATCCTTTGACCTTGCATCTCTGTATCCAAACATTATTGTTCAGTACAACATGTCACCCGAAACTGTTCTGGATGGATTTGTCAATGACGTGTCGGTTGATAAGTTTCTGGACGGTGAGGTCAATCACCAAGGCGATTACACTCTCGCACCGACTGGTTCTAAGTTCTCTAAGGAAAAGACTGGTATTGTACCGTCTATCATTAAGTTGTACTTCGATGAACGTAAGGTTATCAAGAAACAAATGTTGGAAGCAAAACAAGAGTTCGAGTTTGGTGACGGCGACAAAGAACAGACCAGAAAACTGAATAACAAGATTGCCCAGTTGGACAACCAACAGATGTCGATCAAGATTCTTATGAACTCACTATACGGTGCATTGGGTAACCGATGGTTCCGTTACTTTGATCAACGAGTGGCAGAGTCTATCACCATGGCTGGTCAGTTATCTATCAAATGGGCGGAGAGGGCAGTAAACAATGAAATGCAGAAGTTACTCAAAACAGATAAGGACTACGTTATTGCAATTGACACCGACTCTGTTTATCTTGGTATGGGGGATCTTGTTGATAAGTTTAGTCCCAAAGATCCTGTAAAGTTCTTAGACAAAATCTGTCACGAACACTTCGAGAAAGTTCTGGAGAAATCCTACGATGAACTGGCTAAGGTCACCAATGCATACACCAATCGAATGGTTATGGAACGTGAGGTGATTGCGGATCGTGGTATCTGGGTTGCAAAGAAACGATATATTCTCAACGTACATAACAACGAGGGAGTTCAGTACAAGACACCTAAACTCAAGATGATGGGTATCGAGGCGGTCAAGTCATCGACTCCACAGGTTGTGCGTGATAAGTTCAAAGAGATCTTCCGTGTTATCGTGGAGGGAACAGAAGAACAAACCCAAGAGTTTATCTCTAACTTCAAACAAGAGTTCAAGTCACTACCGCCCGAAGACATCTCGTTTCCACGTGGAGTCTCTGACATTGTCAAGTGGAAAGGAGACCGCACCGTCTATGGCAAGGGTACACCGATCCATGTTCGTGGTGCATTGATGTACAATGATGCGGTCAAAAAGAATGGACTAAGTAAACGATACGAACTAATCAAGAATGGTTCGAAGATCAAGTTCGTCTATCTGAAGATGCCCAACCGTCTGAACGAGAACGTGATATCGTATCCGTTGAATCTGCCTAGAGAACTAGACCTACACACGTTTGTTGACTACAACAAAATGTTTGACAAAACTTTCCTAGATCCACTTCGTCCAATCTTGGATGCGGTCGGATGGGAAGATGAACCCAAAGCCAGTCTCGAAGATTTCTTTGGTTAGGGGGTTGACAATTTTATCTGATTATGGTATAATAGACCACATGTATCAATTAACTATATTTAAAAATCAGTTTGACAACAAGACTCATAGAACAGTCTCCGTTGATACATGGGAGCAATTCGATGATCTGTTGTTCGGACTGTCTAAACAAAAAGGTGAGAAAGGTGGAAATAACTCTAGTCCTCTTATTACTCCTGCTATGTTTCAGGAAGATACTACACGTAGTAATAAATCTGTTACTCATTGGGGCAATTGGTGTGCTGTTGATGTTGATGACTATGAATTTCGTGATAACACTTTAGAGGGGATAAAGAATGAGTTGGTTAATCGGTTTGGTGGTTGGAGTTTTATTTGTTACAGTACTGCTAGTTCATCGATTCATCAACCGAAGTTCAGACTTGTATTCGATCTTGATGACTCTATACCGCAAGATAGAATCAAACACTTTTGGTACGCACTCAATAAAGAACTTGGAGAGATCGGAGATCCACAAACTAAAGATCTCGCTCGAATGTATTACGTGCCTGCGGACTATCCTAACGCAAATAACTTTTACTTTAGTCATACTGGCAGTCCTATTAATTGTGACGAACTTATGGCCAGACATAAGTATGAGGTTAAGTCTGGGAACAACTTCATAGATAGATTACCCGAAGAGTTACAGAAGGCGGTGATCGAACATCGCAAGAATCAAATGGACAATACTAACTTTAGTTGGTCAAGTTACCACGATTGTCCGTTCTTCCCTAAACGACTAGGAATAGAATATCGTGCCATAACTGGCACTGGGTGGTATCACAAAATGTACCAGATCATGGTTGCGATAGCTGGCCACGCTATAAGTAAAGGGTATCCAATAACTGCACAACAGATTGCAGAGATGTGTAAACAGTTTGATACCGAAACTGGTAACTGGTATGAGAATAGACCACTTACCAAAGAAGCGGACAGAGCATTGGAATATGTATATAGAAACGGATAATATAGGACAGTAATATGAAAATTTTAATAACAGGGGCGGCTGGATTTATCGGTTCGCAATTAATGAACAGACTAAGATCCAAGGGTGCAACCGTACTTGGATTAGATAACTACAATGATCATCTGTATGATCCACAGTTAAAGATTGATCGTACTCAACACTTTGAATTAGATATCAAGGTGTGTGATCTAAGAGACTACAATGCCACAAAGGCAGTCTTCGATGCATTCCAACCAGAACAGGTCATCCACTTAGCGGCTCACGCCAACGTTCGTGATTCGTTTGGTAAGGAAAGGGACTACCACTCTAACAACATTGATGGAACACAAAACCTTATTGAGATATGTAAGGGTAGAGATGTTCGTGTGATCTACGCAACAACGTCATCTGTATATGGTGACACTCCAGTTCCAGAAAATGGATGGACAGAAGATCTGGTAACTGCAAAACAACGTAACGCATATGCGTACACAAAATATATCAACGAGATACAGTTTGCCATATCTGGCGTTCAGAATGTCGGTCTCCGTTTCTTCACTGTCTATGGCCCTTGGGGACGACCAGATATGGCACTGTTTCAATTTACAAAGAAAATGCTTGCCAATGAACGCATAGACGTGTATAATTATGGGGATATGAAGAGGGATTTCACTTACGTGGAAGACATCCTCGATGGGATCGAGATTATCCTACAGGATTCTTCTATTGAGTCGAATGAGATTTTCAATATAGGTCGTGGTCAACAAGTAGAGTTGATGGACTTTGTGAAGGCAATCGAGAAGAATGCGTGTGACACTTGTTGTGGTCAGGAGGCAGATATTAATCTTGCACCTAGACATCCAGCGGACACACTAGAGACTTGGAGTAATACAGAAAAACTTCAAGCGCTCGGTTACTCACCGAAAATGGACATCCAAGAGGGTGTCGATAATTTTTATAAATGGTATGTGGAGTATCACGATGGCAGATGATTTTGACAAGTACTTACCCAAAAGTCATAAACGGAGTGCGACAGAAGTTCCTGTAAATGAAAAGGAACGTCCTGTCGGGCCAGACAATCCATTCCGACTAGGTATTGTTGGACATGGGTTTGTGGGTAGTGCTGTTGATTATGCATTCACCAATCCATTGGTGGAGAAGAAGATCATAGATCCTAAGATAGGAACTACGATCGATGACTTGTTGGACTATGATGCACATTGCGTTTTCGTATGTGCGCCTACTCCAATGAGTGAGAATCATACGGTT
The DNA here is from genome assembly GCA_002689565.1 of Methanobacteriota archaeon. The sequence continues at coordinate 16,143 of NZGQ01000100.1, forward strand.
GATGCTAGTATCGTAGAAGATGCAGTACTCAAACTTATGAGACATACCGAATCTCTTGTTGTTGTCAAATCAACAGTCACGCCAGATGTAATCGATCGACTATATCATAGTATGACCGATGCACAGGCAGAGAGGTTCGTATACAATCCAGAGTTCCTTACAGAGAAATCTGCACAGGAACAATTTGTAGATGCCAAGTTTCATGTAGTAGGTGGTTTTGATAACGCTACTGCGGAACTAGAACAGATCTACGATATCTTCTCATTGTGTTCTACACGTGAGTTCTATCGTATGTCTGCTCATGAGGCATCATTTGTGAAATATGGAATCAATACATATCTTGCAACCAAGGTAACGTTCTTCAACCAGTTCTATGATCTGGTGCAGAACTATCAGTGTAGTTACAATATAATTACACGTGCCATGGGTGCAGATAGTAGAGTCGGAATTGGGCATACACGAGTGCCTGGCTATGACGGTAAACGTGGTTTTGGGGGTGCATGTTTCCCTAAAGACATCGCCGCCTTCTTGAAGTTTTCTGAAGGTGTTGGTAGTGAGATTGAGATGGTTAAAGAAGTTATCCGTATCAATAACAACTATCGTAAAGACTACGAAAAAGATGATCGTGAAAAAGTTAACAATATAACATTTGGAGAATAGTATGAGTGTAATGGATAAATTGAGAAAACAGTCTAAGATCAAAGAGACTGCGGTACTCCAAGATAGTAAGTTCTTTCAAGAGGTAGACATGGTTCCGACCGATGTGCCTATGATTAATGTGGCACTGTCTGGTTCAACTGAAGGTGGTGTGACGCCTGGCTTAACTGTGTTAGCAGGGCCAAGTAAACACTTTAAAACATCGTTTGCGTTATTGATGGCAGGTGCTTATCTTGAAAAGAAGAAAGATTCAGTCATGTTATTCTACGATTCAGAGTTTGGTTCACCGCAATCATACTTCGAACAGTTCGGTATTCCAACTGACCGTGTTCTACATTGTCCGATCAAGGATGTAGAAGAACTCAAGTTTGATCTGATCAATCAGTTGGAAGCATTGGATGCCAAGGACGATGTCATCATCGTAATCGATTCAGTCGGTAACCTTGCATCTAAGAAAGAACTGGAAGATGCGATCAACGAGAAATCAGTGGCGGATATGTCACGTGCAAAGGCATTCAAGTCTTTGTTCCGTATGACTACACCGTATCTGAATATGAAGAAGATCCCTATGATTGCGATCAACCACACATACAAAGAGATCGGTCTGTTTCCTAAAGACGTGGTTTCAGGTGGTACTGGTATTTACTACAGTGCAGATAACATCTGGATCATTGGTCGTAGACAGAACAAGACTGGTACTGAAGTGACTGGTTATGACTTTGTAATCAAGGTTGACAAGTCTCGTTATGTGAAAGAACAATCCAAGATTCCAATCAGTGTATCATGGGATGGTGGTGTAGAGAAATACTCTGGACTACTGGACGTTGCATTGGCTGGTGGGTATGTTGTCAAACCATCTAACGGTTGGTACTCACGGAATGGTGAAGAGAAAAAGTATCGTGCAAAAGAATGTCTGGAAAGATCTTTCTGGGAACCTATCTTTGCGACTACTGACTTCAAAGATTTTCTCAAGAAACAATTCCAGATAGGGTTGCCATCTGAGGTAGAATTTGATATAATGGTCGAAGGCGATGCGTGATATAGACATTGATAAAATTAGTGAGGGGATTGACTATGAGTTAGTCCCCGCTAACGCTGACAACGAACAGGCATGGGATGTACGTATCCTTACTGGTGATTTCGTAGAGTCAGTTATTCGTTATGGTAATGTAAGTTTTGACGGTGCAGAAAAATGTTTGAAGTTCAACTTCAGAATTATGTCTTCACCAGATCCAGAACTCAGTACCGATTTTGTTCCGTTACAGGAACACGCAGCTGACATCCTTGAGGATATTTTAGAGCGGTCATATGCTCAAGGTACATTAACTACTGCTGAGATGGATGATACTTATGGAGATAAATTTAGAACAAACGATTCTGCGGAATCTACTGACTAACGATCAGTATATGAGAAAGGTTGCGGCCTTTCTCGAACCCGATTACTTCGAAGGAGTATATAAGGGACTATTCAAAGAGTTGACTTTGTTCATTGCAAAGTACAACAAACTTCCTACAATGGAAGCATTCAAGATTGAGGTGGATCAAGGCGATAGATTGAACGATGAAGTATATCGTCACGCCATGGAAATCCTACCTAATATATTTGATAAGAAAGATGAGAACCTAGACTGGTTGATCGATACTACTGAGAAGTGGTGTCAGGATCGTGCCGTCTATAATGCAGTGATGGAGTCTATTACCATCATTGACGGTAAACACAAAGAGTTATCCAAGAATGCGATCCCCGATGTTCTGAGTAAGGCATTGGGTGTTTCGTTTGATACCAACGTAGGTCACGATTACTTAGAAAATGTTGAGGAACGTTTTGCGTTCTATCATGAACAAGAAGAACGTCTACCGTTTGACCTTGAGTATTTCAATGCGATCACCAAAGGTGGTCTACCTAACAAAACACTGAACATTGCCCTTGCTGGTACTGGTGTTGGTAAGTCGTTGTATATGTGTCACGTAGCAGGAGCTGCTCTATCTGCTGGTAAGAACGCATTGTATATTACTATGGAGATGGCAGAAGAACGTATCGCAGAACGTATTGATGCGAACCTAATGGATGTGGCAATTGATCAGTTAGAGAACTTATCTAAACCTATGTTCACTGATCGTGTCAAGGCAATCTCTGAGAAGACTAATGGTAAACTGATCATCAAGGAATATCCTACTGGTCAGGCACATGCGAATCATTTCCGTGCATTGTTGAATGAGTTAAAACTCAAGAAAAACTTTGTACCAGATATCGTGTTTATCGATTATCTAAATATCTGTGCATCATCTAGAATGAAAGGCATGGGTGGTTCAATCAACTCTTATTCTTATATCAAGAGTATTGCAGAAGAGTTACGTGGACTTGCAGTAGAGTTCAATGTACCAATCGTATCCGCTACACAGACTACTCGTTCTGGTTTCAGTAATGATGATCTAGGTCTGGAAGATACGTCTGAATCATTTGGTCTACCAGCTACCGCAGACTTTATGTTTGCATTGATCAGTAATGATGAACTGAATGCCCAAGGTAAGATTATGGTCAAACAGTTGAAGAATAGATATAACGATCCGACCAGTAATCAAAGGTTTATGGTTGGTGTGGATAGATCCAAGATGAAGTTATTTGACTGTGATCAGTCCAGTGAGTTAGATGAAGATGATCAGGACAAAGGATGGGACGACAAACCTGTATTCGATAACACGTCTAGTGGTAAGAGTATTAGGTCTGAAAACTTTAAAAACTTTAGGATGGAATAATGTATATACCGTTTACGGAAATAGAAGTGGCGTTAACGTCAACTGCATTACTAGCAGGAGCTTATTACTTAGGTCATCATTTAGGATTTAAGACAGGTGCAATCGCAACGGTTGCTGTACTACAAGAACAAGGTTACATTGACATTGAATATGAGGAACCAGAAGATGAAGACACTGATAGAGAAGATTGAACAATGGCACATAGATCGTAATCTGATCGATGGTGCATCTGATAAAGATCAGGTCTTGAAATTAATACAAGAGGTCGGAGAACTATCCGACAATGTATGTAAGGGAAAAGATATCGCAGATGATATTGGTGATATCATGGTGGTATTAATTAATATATGTAAACGTAATGGATTGCCCTTGGAACACTGTCTGGAGGTCGCATATGCTGACATCAAAGACAGGAAGGGTAGAATGGTAGATGGAATTTTTGTCAAGGAGAGTGACGATGAGTAAAGTAAGTTTAGTTTGTTTGAGTCAACCAAGTGCGGAGACGAATTGTCATACCGCAGAAGAATTAGTCGCATATGCGGCTCGTGTGAGTAATCCTAATAATCAGAGTAACAAAAAAACAGCAGGTAAGTTAGTTCGTTATTTGATTAAGGAGAATCACTGGTCACCGTTAGAGATGGTTCACATCACTATGGAGATCACAACAACACGTGATATCTCTCGACAGATTATTCGTCATCGCTCGTTTTCATTTCAAGAGTTCAGTCAACGATATGCAAAGAGTGAAACGTTTACTACAAGAATGGCCCGACTTCAAGATCCGAAGAACCGTCAAAACTCTATTGAGTTAAAGGGGATGGATGACTTCGGTAAAGGTGGTAACAAGACTACCAATGAACGTCTATATGAACAATGGAACATGAAACAACGTGAGTCCATTAACAAGGCGAATGAGGTATATAAATGGGCACTAGATAATGGTATCGCTAAAGAACAGGCACGTGCAGTATTACCAGAAGGTAACACTGAGACGACTTTGTATATGGCAGGATCATTAAGATCGTGGATTCATTACTGTGAATTAAGACGTGGTAACGGAACACAAAAAGAACATATGTTGGTCGCAGATCAATGTTGGGATATTATCGGGACACACTTTCCCGATGTAATTAAAGCTTTAGAGGAGTAAATAATGAGTTATAAAAAAGGTGACGTGGTGTCAGTAATTTCAAGTGCTGGCGAATTTGTAGGTAAGTATAAAGATAGTGGAGCAACTTCATTTGTTCTAAGTGATCCTCGTATGGTAATTCAAACCCAAGAGGGTATGGGATTCGCACGTGGTGTTGCGGTGACTGGTGTAGAGAATCCAACTGAAATGAGTTTCTACACTCAAGGTATTGTGTTTGTTACTCAAACAAATGAAGAGGTAACTAAGGCATACCATCAAGCAACTTCAGGTCTTATTGTGTAATGGAAGTTACAATTCGTAATCCAGAATTTATGGCTCGTCTGAATGAAATTTCAGACGAGTTCTTTACACATAAGGATTACGCAAACGAGAAGTATTGGACATTCAGACAAAGAGAAGATATTGAAAGAGGAGAATACTTTTGTTCTCAGGAATATCTTGATGAATGTCGATCTCGTGACAAGTTAGTAGGGCCACCAGATCGATACTTCGGTCAACCTATTGCGGCTATGGTACGTAAGGAACCAGAAGAGTGGGAACCATTCAAACAGAAAGTTAAGTTTGATTTCGCAAAAGAGATTGGCGCTCACACTTCCGCATTGTTGACTTACTATGCGCCAGGCGGTTACGTAGGTTGGCACACTAACTGGGACGCTAACGCATATCAAGTCTTGTTTACTTGGAGTGATGGTAATGGATACTTCCGTTACTGGGACAACGAGAAGAACGAGATCGTCCATATACCAGACGTGAAAGGATGGCAGTGTAGACATTACTACTTTGGATCTGAAAAGGAACCAGAGAAGTTGTGTTGGCATTCCGCATACGCTGGTGGAGAAAGAATTACTCTCGCATATAAATTTGTAAATAGTGGTGTTGCGAATAATGACACCAAAGACCAACAAGCAAAACTCATGAGAGATATGTTAATCGAAGAAATAGAAAGTGATTGACACGATTAGATTTTTGTGGTATAATGGTCTTACTTTAACATGGAGAATATAATGGCTAAAAATGACATTGAATATAAATACAACGAGAAGGAGAATCTTGATGACATATTGGAATACGTTAATAAGACGTACAGTCAGCATTATTCAAAGAACAAATATCAAGCAACTGAGTTCATCATTGACGGCGGGCATGGTATCGGGTTTACTCTTGGTAATATACTCAAGTATACACAACGATATGGTCACAAGAACGGCCACAACCGTGCTGATTTAATGAAGGTTATTCATTACGCCCTAATCGCACTTCACGTGCATGATTTAAACGCAGAGGCTCATAGTAAAAAATAATAGGATTTTAAATGCTTCTGACTACAGGTTGTAGTTTTGTCTGGGGTGACGAATTAAAAGGTTTCGACACTAGTCCCACTACTCATTGGCCAAGTACTTTTACACATTTACTCTCGGAACACTTAGATCTTCCTTGGGAGAACGCTGGATCTTGTGGTGCTAGTAATCACAAGATCTTTCGTGATTTGTGTCAGTGGTTCAATGGTAAAGAATACTCTTTTTCAAAACGACTTCGTCAAAATAAAATAGCAACACCAGAAAACGTCACTCACATGGTGGTACTATGGTCAGCGTGGCAAAGAGATGAAGTACCACTTGCGGTTCACCCACACGTTGAAGATGAACATAACATTCAACGTTTTGATAACGTAACTCAGTATTCGCCACATAGAATTGGCACTATAGAATATCTTGATCTGCATACGAGACAGGTCACTAGTGACTATTTCCATATCCATTCTGATCACAGAAAAGTTGTCATGCAGAATTTACCGTATTGGTTGGCAGTACAACAGATGGCAAAAGCTCACAATATTAAAATCATCCAAGGGTGTTTCCATGATGTCATGTGGAGAGAGGTCTGTAAAATCATGGGCGATAAAGAACCATTGTTGGAAGATTATAGAAAGATGGTTGGGGATATGATTGGACAGTTGGACAGACCATGTCGTGTTGGTTTAGGTAGATACAAAACACTTCATGGTTGCGTTTTACAGTCTGATCCAAAAGAAGGATTAAATCTTTATCCGCACGGACACCCCAACGAACAAACACAGGTAGTTTACGCAGAAGTGTTAAAGAACATTTTCGAGGAATGTTATTAATGGATAAACTTTTAAATGCGGCTTATAATGGGGTAGTGAGAGTTACATTTACACACTACAGAACTGGTGAAGAACTCACCGCAAACTTAACATTGAAAGCAACACCAACCTTTATTAAACAACGTAACGACAGTTCGTGTCTTGCGTTTTATGATATTGATGATACACGATGGCAGTCTATTGATGTTAACACTATTACAAATTGGGAAATAGTTAATGGAACAAGTGGATAGGTTCGACTTAGAACAGAAGATAATGAAGTGTTGGATGGTCACAGATGATCTAGATGAGATCACTAAGTACTTCATAGATGACGAGAAGTTTCAGGACAGATGTGGTGATGCGGAGTATCAAGACGAATTGATGAACAAATACTTCGGTCTCAAAGAACTTTATGAGGTAAAATTCCAGAGTTTATGGGACACATTTGAAAAATTAATAGAATCTGGTCAACTTAAATAAACAATCCGTATAAATACCTACATAATCTCTGATTTGAAGGTATGAACTATGGATGCACTATTTAACCTACTCGAAGTAGGTTTTCCTATTGCCTCAGCACTCGCTGGGGGTTTCTTCGTATTCCTTACACTCAGGTTTATTCTTGACGGTGCATTGTCCGATATCAAAACACAACGTGGTTTTGTAAAAGGACTTGATGACCGAATCAAGACGATGAATAACGAATTGGTGAGAATCGATTCAATGATTAACCATGTCTTTAATCTGAAACCAGATTTAGACAGGCTGTCCAGAAGTGACGGACAGAAAGATGCACGTAAAGATTGATGCCAGATATTAATGTAGTTGATTTAATTAACACATACGGATTTCCCATAATCGCAAGTATTGGATTAGGGTACTTCATCTATTACGTGTGGAAATGGGTAACGGATCAGGTAGATCCAGTTATCGAAGATTCACACTTGACCTTGATAAAGTTGATCGATCGTGTGAGAATGTTAGATAATGATCTGATACGATTGAAGACTAAATTGGATATGCTTATACAACAACAGGATAAACGAAATGAAATTGAATATATTACTGACAACGATTATATTGATCCTTCCGATAGCAGCGAAGGGTGATATAGTACACGGTTTTAAAAACCCAAGTTTTAGTGGGATAGGTACTGGTTCACATTATCTTACGATTGAGAATCAGGAACATTCTAGGAAGAAGGCGATTAAAGATGCTCTGGAGGCAGCTGAGAAGGCAGCTCAAAGAGAGGCAGAGAATACAACTCTCGCAAAATTTATTCGTAACCTAGAGAGTAGAATATATGCACAGTTGTCAAAACAATTGGTTGACAACATGTTTAGTAATGATAATGCAGTAACCTTTGGATCTTTCGTATTGGAAGGTTCTATGGTTAGTTACGAAGTACTCACCAACGAGAATGGAGAAGAGTACATTAAGATGCGTATCGTTGATGAGAACGGTACAGAAACTATTATTGAGATTCCAATCGGTACAGGTAATTTCGGATCTGACGGTGGTGATGGTGCTGATGGTACGTAATTTGCATATACTGATAGTGTCTGTCATTTTTATGACAGGTTGCGCCCAGATGCCACAATGGTCAGAATTACCTAATGACGCCCATTGTATATCTGGTAAAGATTACATATGGGATAAGTTTAAGGAGAAAAAATACTTATGTGTGGAGAATCCAGAAGTAGTAAGGATGCCTTCATACGTACAGTTATTAGAAGTTCCGCCTGCAAAAACTATGCCTGTTGTAGCAGTCTATGATTTTCAAGACAAGACTGGTCAACGTAAGGCACGAGATGGTATCGCAGATTTTAGTACTGCGGTATCACAAGGTGGAACAGAGTTGTTAATCGATGCACTCAAGACTGCGGGCAAAGGTACGTGGTTTAGAGTTGTTGAGAGACAGGGTATTGACAATCTGGTTAGAGAACGACAGATAGTGCGTAGTACCCGACAAGAGTACGCTGACGATAAGTCTCAGGGATTAGGCCCTTTACTATTTGCTGGGATGATTATCGAGGGCGGAATTATTGGTTACGATACCAATATCCAGACAGGAGGTCGAGGGGCAAGAACATTAGGAATTGGGTTTACTAGGCAGTATAGACAAGATGTTGTTACTGTTTCTATCAGAGCGGTATCCGTTTTGACAGGTGAAGTATTATTGAATGTCCAAACCAAAAAGACAGTTTTGTCTTATGGTAGTGGGGGTGACGTGTTCAGATTTCATGAACAGGGAACCAAACTTATTGAGTATGAGGACGGAGTGGGTAATAATGAGAATGTGACGTATGCGGTACGAACGGCAATTGAGGCGGGAGTACTGGAATTAATATACCAAGGGCACGATAGAGGTCTTTGGAAAGTAAGTGATGGCCATCGTCATCCCCATCTGAGTGATGGAACAAACGATGCTCATCATATAGGAGAAAAAGAAGAAAATGAATAAGTACTTTAAAGGAATACTTGCAAGTGTTTTTGTTATGTCAAGTTTTGCTTGGGCAGGTGCTTCAGACGACAACGAGATTAATATTGATCAGTCAGGTGACACTCTGACTCTTTATATTGATCAGGTCGGTTATGGTAACAAAATTGGTCTTGACGACTTTTCGTCATCATCAAGTGCGACACCAATAACTGGTTCATCGTTGACATTTAATATCGATCAACTAGGTAATGAAAACTTATTGTTTGGATCATTGACTGCTGACCAGTCAACCTACAATATGTTGTTTACTGGTGACGCTAACTCATGGGATTGGAACATAGGTGAAACTGGTTCTGCTGACTCTACAACTATTGATGTAGATATAACAGGGGATACAAACACTATGAACTTTGACCAAGGTGCAGTTGCATCAGCAGAAAGACTGGATTTGGATCTTACAGTATTGGGTTCAAGTAATGTCTTTGATGTTGACGTTGAAACCGATGATGTTACTTGGAGCTGGGATTTAACTGGTTCATCTAATAACATCAACACTCTTCAGAATGACGGTTTTTATCAAGAGATGACTGTCACTTATGATGGTGATGGCGGAGATATTGATATCAATCAGTTGAGTGGTACATGTCCTACAGGAATAACATCCTGTAAAGGTATCATCACTTTAGATGTAACGTCTGACAATGCTACAATACAGATCAATCAAAAAGATACTTCTAACGATAGTTAGTGGAATATTTTCGATAGGGATCGTTACGGCGGCCACTATCGGAGATATTGTGGAATCCAAAGGAGTGGGTTCTATTCTACGTGAGAGGGATCTCTTATCGTCAGAAGTTGGTGTACCGATTGAATTAAATGACACCGCCCAGACTGCACAAGGGCGGATGTTGATCAAGTTCAAAGATGAGGCGGAACTTAGTCTCATTGAACACACCAAAGTCTTTATTGATAAGATCTATTATGATCCAGATCCGAGTAAGTCCAAGATGGTCATGAAGATGGCACTTGGAACTGCTCGGTTCGCATCTGGCCGACTAGGCATGGTCGATAAGAAAAATATCGACATAACAACACCTACCGCCACCATTGCGGTACGTGGAACCGATTTCACGACTACCATTGATGAACTTGGTAGGACGTTAGTAATATTATTACCAGATGATAATGGCGATCCATCTGGAGAAATAGTGGTATCGAATGAGGCGGGTGAAGTTACACTCACTCAGGCGTATGCTTCTACGGTGGTATCAAGTTTAAATACACCACCAACCGAAACTGTAGTAATACAGGACATAACACCAGACACGATCGACAACATGTTTATTGTTTCGCCTCCAAAGGAAGTTGAACAGTACATGGGAGGAGAAGTCGATGATGATGGTGGTACAGATTTAGGTGCATTGGATGTTGACTTTCTAGAGTTTGATGAACTAGATAAGACATTCGATGACTATGTTGGAGACGACACCTTTACTAGGTTAGACTACGATGCCCTTGATGGGAACTTCTTGGTAGATCTATTAGACGAAGTAGAGGAGTTAGTCCGAACAATGCAAGAATTAGAAGATGTCCAAGAAGGACAGGCTTCGGGGAAAATCAGACTAAGGGGTGCTGTCTGGGGTAAGAACAACGACAGTCAATATAATATTTTTGAGGAAGACAATGGAATTGTTTTCTATCGTGACGTAAACGGAGTTATTGCCTTAAACTTTTTATCTGGAGGTAGTATAACCCTAGATACAGAAGTAGACGGTTATAGAGGTACGATAACCGCAGACGGTGGAGAGGACATAGTAGTGGTTATTAGACAGGTTAATTAATATGAGTAAATTCGAACGTAATTTTTGGGATGGAATGACACTTATCTTTGTGTGTTTCCTTTGTTTCGTTTCTTTCAAAACTTCCGCAGACAACGAAATCTCGTTGGAACAATCAGGTACAAACTTTAGTCTAGGTATAGAACAGGTAGGTTCACACAACGTCATACAGATGTTGAGTAGTGATTCATACAACACGACAACCTACAGCGGATTTCTATTCATTCAATACAACGAAGATACTTCTTCTGACAACAAGATTACAATAGACGAGGTCACTGGTACTGGGAACGGTGTAAAGATCTGTCAAGGATGTGCATTCGATTATCCAGAGAGTTATACCAATCACGACTACTGGTACGATAACTGGGAAGGTGGTGGCCACACTGTTGATCTAACTATGTACGGAGACAATAACGGTGTCTCTGTTCAACAAACAAATCAAGGTAGTTCGGACGGTCATTCTGTTGATCTACACTTAGCTGGTGACGATAACGAAGTCACTACAATTCAACAACACGATGGTGCTAAGTCCATATACCTTACCATCTATAATGATGAGAACGATGTGTTCATTCGTCAGAAAGGTTCGGGATCGACACACAATGCTAACATTACCCTTGATGGTACATATGGCACTGACCTAACACTAAAACAATTTAATTCAACCGCATCCTACACATTGCAACAAAATTGCTTGACAGTGGGTGGATGTTCTGTTACAATAACACAACAATGAGTGATATAAACATTCATATAGAAGGGACTTGTCCCGAAGAGTTCGCAGTCTGTATGACCAATGACGAGTGGGCAGATTTCATTATCGAGTATGAATTAGAACTAGGTGATGAATTGTCTTCTATGGAAATAGGTGATGCGGAAGCAGTCGCAAACTTTACGTGGGAAATCCTTTTTCTCTCACCTTGGGAGTTGGCTTACATTGCACTTCCTATGAGTGTACTTGCATTCTATGGACTGAGCATCTACGCAGTATTTAAGTGGTTGCAGAAGAAGTTTAGTTAATGACCAAGTGGTGGAGTGTTTTACCAGTCATTGTACTGTTTGCGTTTCTAAAGATCACGCAGACAGATATTGTGAAGACCGTGCAATTCGGTTACTACGATCAGTTACAAAAAAGTCAAGAGGTCATATCTGTTGATGATATTGTACTGGTAAACATTGATGAAAGTGCCATTGAAAAGGAGGGACAATACCCTTGGCCAAGACAGACCATCGCAAAATATATAAACTCAGCTCCAAACAATACTCTACTTGTATCGACAATAATATGGTCAGAACCAGACCGATTTGTGGGGGATCAGGAACTATCAAACTCGATCGCCCAAAAACCAGTAATACTAGCAGCCGCCCCTACTCGCCAAACTACTACAGTTGATTTAGGAATATATGCGAACGTATCTACGTTTGGTAAACCAGTAAACTCACTCATCGACTACAGTGGATTACTGACACCACTTCCAGAACTTGCACAGATGAGTATGGGAGTAGGAGCAGTATCCGCTGAAGTCGATCAACCTACAGGTGTTCTAAGACGAGTACCACTCATGGTAGGAATCAATGGACAACCATATCCGTCTCTTGGTCTAGATGCAGTACGTGTCTGGATAGGTGAACCATCCTACACCGTTAAGTACAATCCTCTTGGTGTAGAATGGATAAGATTGGGAAAACAGGATCCTTTAATCACAGAACCCTCTTCAGAGTTGCCTATTGCGTTCTGGCACGACTTTGCTTCACAGTCTATACTAGAACCTATTCCCGAAGGTAAGATAGCAATTCTTGGTGTAACTGCCGAGGGATATTCTAATCCAGTCGCAACCCCAAAGGGTGCAGTGTATCCCCACGAAGTTCAAGGTCATCAAATTCAGACCGTGCTTTCAGGAGTTCAAATAAAGAAACCCGACTGGACTGTATTAGTCGAAGTCTTGATTCTTCTGGTAGTATGTCTAGGAATCCTTGTAGCGGTCTATACTCTTTCCACAAAGCTTGCGGTTCTAGTGAGTTTAAGTATTCTTTGTGTCCCGATGGGTTTATCCTTCTATTTCTGGTCTGGTGGGTTTCTTTTCTTAGACGGCGTCTGGAGTTCAATTGCTGGGTTCCTTGTATTTGGTCAGTCAAGTTTCAATCAGTATTATACCACATATAAACTGAAAGAACAAGTAAAAAAACAATTCGGTACGTATTTATCTCCAGACATGGTTTATATGTTACAGAAGGATCCATCACTTCTGAAACTTGGTGGTGAGCGCAAGGAGATGTCGTTCTTATTTATGGATATCTGTGGCTTCACTCCGATCTCAGAACACTACAAAAACAATGATGATCCAGAGGGACTGGTTGAACTGATCAACGAGTTCCTAGATGCGATGACGAAAATAATTCTCAATAATAACGGAACCATTGATAAATACATGGGCGATTGTATCATGGCGTTCTGGAACGCTCCAGTACCTTGTGAGAATCACGCAGAGATGGCCGTCAAATCCGCAAAAGAAATAGAAGAGAAAACAGATGAACTTAGACGAAAATATAAAGAACAGGGTTTACCCCCCATCAATGTCGGCACTGGTATTAATACAGGCGATTGCATTGTTGGTAATATGGGTAGTGAGTCAAGGTTTGACTATTCAGTCATCGGAGACGCTGTCAACCTTGCAGCCAGACTCGAAGCAACTGCCGCCCGTGGAGAGTACAAAGACTTTCCCACCATCTACTCTAGTCACACAATGGAACAACTTACCGACACTGTATCGAGACCGATAGGTCAGATCAAAGTCAAGGGTAAAGAAGAACTCATTGATATCTACACTTTCTTGAAATAATTTTAAGAAAACGCTTGACAAACTTGTTTTGAATATGATATAATTACTACGTAATCATGGGAATGAACCTGTGGTTCTTTGAGAAGGAAATATATTATGAGTTGTAATTATAAAGAACAAATGCTCGAGATGCTTTATGAAGAAGCGCTAGAGATGGGAATGGACGATGACCAAGCGGCCAATTACGCAGAAATGCAGTTTGAATTGAGGAGTGCATAAGATGAGTTTTCAAGATAACGTGTTACAGATAGAGACGATGGCATACGCTGGATCGTCACCTTGGGGAGAGATCGGAACGTCCGTTTCAAATGATCTATCACCACAACAAATGATGGACAAGGCTGGATTAGACTGGTCTGTCGATAAAGTACCTACCTATGCAGATTATAACGGTGAGAAAATCCCTACAGGGATGGAAGCACTTGTTAGATCTTCGGATAACAAAGTACTTACCCAAGTGGGTGGGAACTGGGAACCAGTCCAGAATGAGACTGCGTTTGAGTTCTTTAATGAGTACTGTCTAGAAGGTGGTATGGAAATGCATACTGCTGGATCACTGAAAGGTGGTAAGATGGTATGGGCTCTTGCGAAGATCAATGAGTCGTTCGATGTACTGAAAGGAGACCAAGTTGATTCTTACTTGTTGTTCTCTAATCCACACGAGTACGGTAAGGCAGTAGACGTTAGGTTTACTCCGATTAGGGTTTCATGTATGAATACTCTTGCCCTTGCTCTTAAAGGTACTGCGATCAATGGTGTCAAGATGAACCATAGAAAGGAGTTTGATGCAAACCACGTCAAAATGACTATGGGACTTGCACACGAGAAGTTCGACAAGTTCAGAGAGATGTCTCAGTACTTGTGTTCTAAACAGTTCTCTATGGATAACCTAATCCAGTACTACAACGAAGTGTTCCCTAGAACATACGAGGGTAAGAACCCACCTGTAGTAAAAGAGTACAATGACTTGACCACTAACGCCAAGAAAGCGTTTGACCTACTAGAGACTCAGCCAGGAGCAGAGTTCGGAAGAGGTTCTTGGTGGCAAGCACTCAACTCTGTGACCTACTTGACTGATCACGTCATGGGTAGGGAAGCAGATTCCAGAATGACTTCTGCTTGGTATGGTGCAAACCAGAACAGGAAAGTCAAGGCTGTCGATAAAGCAGTAGAGTTCGCCACCGCTGCTTAACCTTTGGGGGGATCGAAAGATCCCCTTTTTTTTCTTATTTCGAAAAAAAGTGCTTGACAATTGTTGCCCAGTGTTTTATAATACTTGTATTGAGAATGAGAAGAGAGAGATGATTATGTACCAACCAATGACTTACGATTTTTCCAATTCAGATGATGTTATGATTTACTACTACAACATCAACACTGATACCTTTCACACCAAAATTGAATGGTTAGATCAGAACGAACTGATCGACCAAATCATCGTTGATGCGGATGCAACCGCACAAGAGATCGATGAGATCTTCGTTGCGATTTATCCCCACTACAACACTGATCTGAAATCACTACTTGAATCTTTTGAGGATGTAGCATAATGGCTAATTACGATAGTATTGAATACGCAACCTACCTGTTGAAACACGAACAGAAACAGAACAAGGGGGCGAAGTCCAAAGATTCTGAACGAACCAAAACCTATCAAGCGGAGTGGATGTTCCAACGTCAGATTCTAGACGTGACCTTTGCTGACATTGCTGAGGCAGAGAAGTTCGCCAAGAAGATTTACAAATCCAAGACTTGGTCAAAGTTGTGGCAAGAATCGATCAACGATAATGTTGCGAAGATTTTTGATGCGACTCCACGTATTGTTGCGATGAACGCTCGAAACAAGAAGAACTCTGGTTACACCAATGGTCGTACTGTGACTCTTGCACAAACTGGTCTGAACCGTTACACACTACTTCATGAACTGGCACACTGTCTCGGTCACATGCATCACGGTCGTTCGTTCCGTCAGTGTCTACTGAAACTGGTCGGTGTGTTCATGGGTGCAGAAGAGAAGGCGATTCTCAAGAACGAATTCAAACGAAAAGGTCTTGCGTGTGGTAACGCTCGTAAGGCATTGAGTTTCGACAAGTGGATTGCAGCTCGTGATCGAATGGAAGATCTACGAGTTAAACGTCAAATAGAAAAAGAGAAGAGAGATCGTGCCAGATGGGATGCGATCATCCAACCGTGTGAATAAATAGACCAAACGGATTTAGAGGTTACAACAGATGAAACATAAACGACAAACGTTAGACTGGTATGTAAAATGGTTTGCATCAATCACTATGATTGGCGCCATGTCTATACGTGGAGTAGAAGGGTTACAGGTAATTGATTTGATGTTATCTGTAATAGGTGTAATGGGATGGTTATGGGTATCGATACTATGGAAAGATCGGGCATTGATACTTGTCAATGGACTAGGATTAACCTTCTTGTTACGTAATTTAATCGAAAATATAACTTGACAAATCTCATGACTAGTGTTATACTAAGGCTAGTTAATGGGAAAGGATGAATATGAACTTTATACATGAAAACGTTGAATTGACTGAGATGAATGCCGTTACTACGGACTCTGGTCGTAAATACAAAACGCCAGAGGGAGTCAATCTTCCTTCTATCACTACAGTATTATCCATACTATCACGTGAGTCTATTGCGAAGTGGCGTGCTAAAGTTGGTCATGAGGAAGCGAATCGTATTTCTCACCGTGCATCAACTCGTGGTACGGCAGTTCACGAAATCATTGAGAAGTATGTAAACAATGATCCCAACTTCAAGGAAGGATACACGCCTGATATTATTGCATCATTCCTTGATCTCAAACCTATCCTTGATGAACGTCTGACTAAAGTGTATGCCCAAGAGGCTCCACTATATTCTAATCATCTGGGTGTCGCTGGTCGTGTTGACTGTGTCGGTATCTTTGATGGTAAACCGTCAATCATCGATTACAAAACTTCGATGAAACCTAAACGTAAAGACTGGATTAAAAACTACTTCATGCAAGAATCTGCGTATGCAATCATGTGGGAAGAACGTACTGGTCAACCTATTGTACAGTTGGTTACTATCATCTCTGTTGATGGTAATGATCCTCAAGTGTTCATCGAACATCGTGATAACTGGGTTCGTCCGTTAAAAGAAACTATAGAAAAATACAACGAGGAACAAAGTTCTACTTCCGTTTTGTTATAAATAGTGTTATAATTAATTTAAATTAATTCACTAGGGAAAAAGATGAAGAAATTTAGAACACACTATTTGGAAGAAAAGAGAGTGGATACGACTGCTACGGCAGCGTATACAGAGTTGTATCCTGCTCTCATGTTCAACAATAACTACCGACCAACATCAGCAGAAGATGTTAAGAAGTTTGTCTATCGTTGTAACTTAAAGGATGCTCGTAGTAAAAAGACGTTCATCAACATGGCTGGAACTGATCCAGCTTCCGCACAGATGTATATCGACAAGATGGCGGGATTCACCCCCACATTAATAAAGACTAAACTAGAGAATGCGATTGGTATTACCAACTATCTCTATGATCTTCATGCAAGCAAACCTATTAAAGATGTTAAGTGGGGTTTCCGTGACAAACCACGAGGCGTTCCTCGTAATCACGCTGGTGATATTTTTGTTAACTTCCAAGATGGAAGCATGATAGGTATCAGTCTCAAAGCAGGAACCAAGAAATCAAAAGAACCTCTACTCAACAGTTACGTCAATACCCAATACAAGAAGATCGGCAAAGAAGACAAACTATCTGATCTAGAGGGTGCGTTGTGGGATAGTGTGTATTCCAAACTGCCTGGATTACCAGACGATGTAACTAAAGACAATTACATGAGTAAGAAGGCACCAGTCAGACAAGCGTATCTAGATTATTATCTCGACAGTGAATCAGAAGCGGATATTCTCTATGCGGTGATGGCGAGAATCTCTCGTGAGAAGTTTGTTGAACAACTTAATACTCTTTCCCTAGACGAGTTTAAGTCGTGGATTGGAGCAAACTTTAATTTACAAAAACCACAAGAACCACCTCTAGTACTTGTTAAAGCAGTTAAGGCGACTGCCGAACAAAAGGGTGATGGACTACAAGATGCACTACCTATGGTAACTGGATTTAAAGCAAAACTGAATACCAAGTCCGTCCAAGAATGGTGGATTGATTTGGATACTCCTGACGGTTCTAAACGTCTATCAATGACTATCCGTTCAGATGCTGGTGTTAGAGCGGGTAAGAAGTTAGCTGGTCTAGGTAAACTCGGTAAGTTTACTGCATTGAAACTACAATATAATGGTATATCGGATCTCGCATAATGGACTTTAAAAACTTTATAACAGAACAAAAGAATACACACATGACTCACATTGAGGACAAGGTTCTCTATGGGGGTGTGAATGGTACACGAATGGCAATCAATGCATTACGTGATATGCGTGATATGTTGTCTGGAAAGAAAGCTGGTAACCTATCTGTAAAGTGGGACGGTGCGCCTGCGATATTCTGCGGTGAAGATCCAAGAGACGGTAAGTTCTTTGTGGCGAAGAAAGGTATCTTTGCGAAGAACCCAAAGGTCTATAAGACTAATGCGGAGATTGATGCGGACATGTCTGGTGATCTTGCGGACAAGATGAAAGATGCATTGCAGTATCTTCCTGATCTGGGAATCAAAGGAGTCATCCAAGGAGACTTCTTGTTTTCGAAGAAAGATCTCTCAACAAAAAAATTCGATGGTGTTCCATACGTTACCTTCCATCCAAACACTATTATCTATGCTGTACCTGTAGATCAAGCATCTGAAATCAAGAAGGCGAAGATCGGTATTGTGTGGCATACAACTTATACTGGAGATACATTTGAGTCGATGCGAGCGACATATGGTGTGGACGTGTCGAAATTTCGCAATTCTGTAAACGTATGGTCACAGGATGCAATGTTACGTGACGTACAACAGGCTACTATGTCCAAGAAAGAAACTGATCGAGTTAATCAATTACTAAGTAAATGTGGATTACTATTCAATAAGATCTCTGGAACCACTCTACGTGAACTAGAGAGTAAACAACATATTGCAACATTGATAGAACAGTTTAATAACACTTATGTGCGGAAAGGGGCAGTGATTGGCAACACTTCTATGCACGTAACCAAGTTAATCAAGTGGATACAGGACAAGTACCAGAAAGAAATAGACAAGAGAAAGACTGCAAAAGGAAAGGGAGTACAACAACAAAAGTTAGATGAGATACTCGAATTCTTCTCAGTAGATAATAAAAAAGCGTTAGTCAGTATGATAGAATTGCAAAAAACTATCGTTCTTGCGAAACTAATTCTTATAAATAAACTTGATAGATTAAAAAAGATTGATACTTTTGTCCAAACTACCAACGGTTATAAGACCACTGGTGAAGAGGGATACGTAGCAATCGACACACTTGGTGGTGATGCGGTGAAATTGGTTGATAGGATGGAATTCTCCTATAATAACTTTTCGCCCGATGTTGTTAAAGGCTGGGATAAACCTAGTCGTAATTAATGGGTTAAACCAAAAGAGGAAGATATGCCTAAACCATTAGGTTTTAAAGATTTCGTAGCAGTTGACTATACCCAAACAGGGGATGATCAACTCGCACTCAATAGTAAGAAGCGTAAGAGGGACAGTGGTGAAGCTACCACCGAAGGGCCTGATGAAGCACTTACTATCCAACAGCGCCTGAAAAAGGCACGTCAAATGAAAAAACTCGCTCCTAAGATTGCAATTGGTCGTGCAAGAGCTGCTCGCAAGATGGCAAATATGGACACCCTAAAGAAACGTGCAAAGAAACAAGCACGTAATATGATTGCCAAGAAGTTGACAAAAGGTCAATCTAAAGGTGACCTAAATATGGCTAGACGAATGGAAATAGAAAAACGTCTAGACAAGATGAAACCAAAGATTGATAAACTTGCGAAGAAGTTATTACCCAAAGTGCGTAAGGCAGAACTTGCAAGAAAAAAGAGTAAGGGCAAAGAGTGATAAAGAATTTTAGTCAATACCTAATCGAAGAGGAACGTGAAGTTTATTTTACCTTTGGTAGAATGAACCCGCCTACTATCGGTCACGGTAAAGTAATGGATACACTAGCAACTAAATCTGGTAAAGCAGACTATAAAGTGTATGTGTCTCAGTCTCAAAATCCTAAAAAGGATCCATTGACTTACACACAAAAGATCAAACATATCCGTAAGATGTTTTCTAAACATGCACGGAATGTTATGTTAGATAAGAAAGTTAAGAACGTATTCGATGTAGCTGCATCATTATACGACCAAGGTTATCGTAATGTAACTATGGTTGTAGGGGAAGATCGTATTAGGGAGTTCGACACTCTCTTGAACAAATACAACGGTGTCAAAGCAAGACACGGTTTCTATAATTTTAAAAGGATCAACATTGTATCTGCTGGTGCAAGAGATCCTGATGCTGAGGGTGTAGAGGGCATGTCTGCATCCAAACAACGGGCAAATGCCTCTGCAAATGACTTTGTGAGTTTCTCACAAGGTGTGCCGAGAACCATGTCCAATAAAGATGCACGATCATTGTTTAATGATGTGCGAAGAGGGATGGGGCTCAAGGAAGAGAGGTCATTCAAGAACCATGTGGAATTACCTGTTGTTTCAGAAACAAGGGAACAGTATGTACAAGGAGCGCTATACCAAGTGGGTGATTCGGTTGTCATCAAAGAAACCGAAGAACTTGGCACGGTTAGTTTCCTTGGATCTAATTATGTCATCGTTGAGTGCGGTGACAAGAAATACCGTAAGTGGTTGGATGCGGTCGAACTAGTAGAAGGGGGAAGTGGTAAGAAGCAAGATGCTGACATTAAAGATAGAGAAGGGACTCAACCAGCAAGATACCACAAAGGACTAAAAAAGTCAACCAAGGTGGCAAGGGATGCCCATTTCAAAAAACATGGTAAGAAGGCAGACGATGATGATTCCGCCTATAAACCCGCTCCAGGCGATGCAACAGCGAAAACGAAACCTTCCAAATATACGAAGGCATTCAAAGACATGTACGAGGAAGTCTCG
Organism: Methanobacteriota archaeon; assembly: GCA_002689565.1. The sequence continues at coordinate 37,022 of NZGQ01000100.1, forward strand.
GTCAAACAACTCAACGACCTTGAGAAATTCGCAGATCGAATCCTCGCAAAGTTCGATGTCGATATCGAATTCACACGTCATTTCCGTGATCGTATGAATGATGACCGCAACAAACCAGCTATCACAGTGAATGAGTTGCAAAAATTATTCAAGAAGATTGCGAAGAACAAAGCAAAGAACATTAGACAGAATCCAGATAGTGAGGCAGTAATTAAAGACCTACAGACGGATCTGAATCTACCTGTTGTGATCAAGTATGATCGTAACAAAGAAGAGTTTGAAGTTATTAATAAAACAATAATGCGTAAGAAGAACTTCAAGTCTACTAGTAAGACTATTACTACAGAGACTACTGAAGGCAAGATGTTGAATAAGATTAAGTCTATCACGACTAATCGTAAAGAATATCAACACGCATTAAAGACTCTACAGGATCTATTGGTACGTAAGAAGAAAGAAAACGGTGGTAAATTACCACACAGTACCAGCTACTATGCTCAACAGATTGCAAAATCTTATAGAAGCGTTGACCGTCTTCAATTACACAAGTTGTTACCTGAAGATGCAGTAGATGATGTAAAAAAACAAATCGACCAAGAGAAAGAGTCTGATAAAAAGAAACACGATCGAATGATGGATCGTGCTAGACTCGCTCAAGCTAAAAATAAAAATAGAGACACCAAATGATTAATTTTAAAAAATACTTAGAAGAGAAACGTTATTCCATGTATGACACACTGGAATTAAAAGACGGCGCAGATGGACTTGCAGCTAAGTCAAAGAAATCTGGTATCTCTGTAGATACGTTAAAAAAAGTTTATAATCGTGGAGTAGCCGCTTGGAAGACTGGACACAGACCAGGCACCACACCACAACAGTGGGGACATGCACGAGTAAATGCATTTATAGTAAAAAAGAAAAAGGGTAACCTAAATCACGACAAGGATCTAGCATAAAAATGAAATCGTTCAAACAAATCCGTGAGGCAAAATCATCATCTGGTTATGACCTCTATCATAAAACATTTAGTGGTGCGATGCAACACGCTTACGCTTTTGCCAAGAAGAAAGGGTTTCAAGTAGATAAGAACGACATCGACAACAAGGTTGCGACTGGGCCGAAGAAACCATCTTCGGGTAAGACCAACAAGTATATCCTAAAGACTAACAAAGCAAATCGTCACGCACATATCCAAGTCGCAAACTTGGACAACAAACGTTACGAGTTGAATATGTACATCGAGTCTGTTACCCAAGAAAATGTCGAACTCGAAGAACGATTCACCCCCAAAGAAATCAAGATGGCAATCGGTGTTGCATCTGACAAACGATATGCTGGTGGTAACTACTCTGGTGCAGTTCGTGCCATCGAGAAGATCAAGAAAGGTTTATCCAAACATAAACAAGTAGCGGCTGTATTACGTAGACAGAACGAATCACTTGAAGAGTCACTTGAAGAGAACCGTAATCTATTTAAAGACTACGAACAACTCAAGAAGAAAGGTAAGTCTGATAGTCAAGCACAAGACATTCTATTGTCTATGCCCCAGTACAAAAGATACGATAGTGCCAAGTTAGGTAAACTAATTGGTGATGCATTACGTAAGGGAACTATCCGTAAGAAAGCACCATTCAAGTTGGCAGAAGAGTTCACGCCACACAAGATGTATGATCCCAAGACTGGTAAAGAGTATGATGCAAAGACTCAAGCAGACCATGAACGTATGGCAAAGATGGGTTATACTCACGAGAAACCTGAAGTAAACGAGAAAGCATTACACAATGTTCGTGGTAAAGACGGTAAGACATACTCTCTTGAATTAGATCAGAGTGGTCGTAAAGTTATGGTTCGTACCAAGAACCAATACGGTGATATCGCAACTATCCCTCTAAAGAAAGCAGTAAAGATCTTTGAAGAGTCAGAGTCAGAAGTATTATCTGAGATGGCAGTATCACGTAAAGACTTTGATAGGATCAAGAAGAATGATGTTATCGAATTTGTGTTTGACTCTTCAATGAAGAAAGGACACAAAGGAAAACTCAAAGTCAAGAGTAAGACACGTAGTGCAAAATATAATGTTGACAAGATTAACATGGTAGATGCTACTGATACTCGTAACAAAACTAAGTTTACCCTATTCAGTCGTGGTGGCAAAGATGCTACACTTGGTTGGGGTGGCATGGCTGTTGTTATCAAATCATATAAGATTGGTGTAAAAGAATCAGTCAACGAAGACTATGCACAAGACTTACATCTTGCACAGAAGAATGTGGCAAGACTTGCCAAGAAAGAAAAAGGTCAAGATCAAAAAGACTACATGGCAGTTGCTCGTGCATTGAATCAAGGTAACCTTGGTGCAGTTAAGAAAGTAATCAAAAGTATTAGTACCGATGAGATCAGAGCAGATATTCTAAATATCCTTGTAGGTTATAATGATCTAATTGCTAAGATGTATCCTAAAGCAACAGATGCTAAAGGTAGACTCAAGTCTGGTATGTCTGTAAGTAAGATGATTAAGGAAGACGTAGAACTTGATGAGAACTATCGTCAACTCGCACAAAAAGGTATGGGTACAGAAACTCAGAAAGATGCACGAGTTGGATTAGAGTTAGATTACTACGACTCGAAAGGTAACAAACAGTTTGGTAAGATTGTTAAGAAGACTGCATCTGGTTACATTGTTAAGGATGACAAGACAGGTAAATCTCATTCATTCTCATATCACGATCGTATGAAAGCAAAGAAACTTTTATCCGCACAACGTCAGTGTGAAGCGGTAGATCCTGCTGATATAGATATAAAGGCAACGGACGATGATCGTAAAGCAGCTGACAAGAATATTATTGTTCAGTTACGTAGAGTTGCAGACTTACCAAAGGGTGGACAGATTGAGTTCAAGAACGGTAAGAAAGTAAACCTGAAACAACCTCTTGCAAAGGCAGTACTTCAGAAGTATGCACAGATCAAGAGAAACGATCAAAAATTAAAGTTTGCAAAGTTGGCTAGTAATAGTCCACAAGATATGCAAAAGGCAATGAAATTACGATGAAGTCATTTAACGACCACTGTAACTGTGGATCTGAATCCAACCTAGTAGAAAATAATATCTACCGTGTTGGATCAGAGGCATACTTCGAATACTGGAGACAGTGTCGTGAAGATTACTTTAACGGAAACCTAGATATAGATCCATCTGAAGTAGATATCATTGAATCTAATCTAGGTGAGTTTGCACAATTCAACGGAGAGAATGTTGCGTTGGATTGTATCTTTGAAGAAGAAGAGAAGAAACCAATCGGTAAACCTATGCGTGGTGGCCCTAAGAAGTACTACGTATATGTTAAAGATGGAGACAAGGTAAAGAAAGTATCTTGGGGAGATACAACTGGACTTAAAGTAAAGTTGAATGATCCCAAGGCACGTAAATCGTTTGCAGCTCGTCACAAGTGTGACCAACAGAATGACAAGACAACAGCTGCATACTGGGCATGTCGTTTACCCCGATATGCAAAACAGTTAGGGTTAAGTGGTGGCGGAAGTTTCTTCTGGTAAACCATACCTTGAGATGGTATTACATGATGGATCTAGGATCAGAACATTTGATCCTAAAGTTGACGATGCAGAACTAGTATGGCATAGAGATGAGAAAACTAGAAGAATAATCGTCATGGAAGGATATGGATGGGAACTCCAAATGGATAACAAAAAACCTATCGACTTACTGGAAGGTCATAGTTATACCATTAATAGAATGGAATACCATAGAATAATTAAAGGTGATTCTACGTTAGTTTTAAGGATCATAGAAGTATAAATAGTATAAGTCGCAGGACTTTTTATCACATGGGAAAACTGTAAATGGCAGACACAAATCAACAACGTTTAGATCGTATTGAAGAGAAGATTGATAAACTCTCGGATGCCATGATCAGCCTCGCTCGTGCGGAGGAGAAACTAATCGCAATCGAAAAGAATAATCATAATCATTTCGAACGAATGAACAAATTTTCTCAAAAGTTAGATGACATAGAGAAAAAAGTAGACGATAATGCACGTACAGTGCAAATCATTAACTCAATAGTATACATGGTAGCAATCGCAACAGTAGGTGTTGTAGTTGACTACTTCTGGTTAAGTCAATAGGAGACAACATGAATATCTCAGATATTAAAAAAATGAAAGAGGCATATCTTGAGGTTGTCTCTGAAACACAGAAAGAAGACATCGATCCTGAACTTCTAAAGAAAGCTGCTGTCGGTAAAAAGAAAGCAGATGACGAAGAAGAGAACGGTAAGAAAGCGGTTCCTGCTGGTAAAGATGTTGACGTAGAGAAGGACGATGAGTCTGGAGACGATAAGGAAGACAAAGTCATTCCACCTAAGAAAAAGAAAAAGGATGACGAAGAAGAAGTTGAAGAGGACAACACCAACGACAAGTCTGACGATGGTGAAGGTCTAGACAAAGTTCAACCTAAAGCAACTAAAAAGAAGTTCAAAGATCGTAAAGACAAAGACATCGACAACGATGGTGATGTTGATGATTCTGATAAGTTCTTACACAAGAGACGTAAAGCAGTATCTAAGGCAATGGCAAAAGAAGGTTTCGAACATGCCACCGAAGATCTACTGAATGCAATTGAAAACATCTTTGAGAAGAAAGCTGACGGTGAAGAACACGGTGAGACTCAATCTAAGAAAGAGAAAGAGTTCGCTGATCAACACAAAGGTAAGTCTGACAAGAAAGTCGAAGATAACGTTGAAGATGCAAAAGACAAAGTAACAGCGGCAGGTCGTGGTGGCCCATCACCTAAGAAACGTCCAGGCGATAATCCACAAGGCGACAAAGCACCTGTTAAAGTTAAAGAAGAATCTGAATTAATTCAGAAGACACTGGAACAACTTCGTAAATAAAAACTTAGGAGTATATTATGGCTAAATTAATACCACCAAACTGGTGTAGTAACGCAATTCCAACTGAACGTGGTTGGGAAGATCCTGTAACAGGTGAACTGTATGTTTCTGGAGGTTTCTCTCTAGCACAATTACAGGAACACAATGATGAAGTAGATATGTTAGTTAACGCAAGATTAGCTGGCGCTGACGTACAATCATTGACTGAAGCACCTGTAGGAAATAAATCTCTGGATGAGATGACAAAAATAGAACTTGAAGCACTGGGACGTACACACGGTGTAGAACTTGATCGAAGACGTAGTAAAGAAACACTAGTAGATCAAGTAGAAGAAGTTCTCGATCTTAGTAAGATGAGTAAAATACGACTAGAACAATTAGGTCGTCAACACGGACTCGAACTAGATCGTAGATTAACTAAAGATAAACTGATCGCTCAATTAAACGAATATCTTAGTTAAGTTTTACCCTAGATAATAGTATGAAATTTTACATACTTACGTCTACAGATCTGCCGTCTCTGGTACGTCACAAAGAGACAATTCCGACCGAAGAACAGGTAGTCATCATCAATTCCCTCGATGATGACTACGTTCGTTCTGCTTCAGAATATTGTAAAGAAAACAATATCACCTATCACATAACCGAATCTGACGGTACTGCTGGTACTGGGAAAAACTCTGTCATGGAAAAGTTCCTAGAAACCGATGAAGAGTATATGGTACAGGTTGATGGTGATGATGAAATAACCAAGTATGGTTACGAATACTACAAGAGTATTGCTGATCTAGACACCCCACCAGATCTTCTTGTACTACATTACCAATGGCAACGATACGCAAAAAGTTTTTCTCAAAACAAGAAAACTGGTGAGGTAAAGGTTAGTGAGTGGGCAAGGATGTGTGGTTGGATAAGAAAGGCAACCGCACGAAGAGAACTGTACAGTCCAATACATAATTCTAACTATCTAAGATTCTTACAAACTCAGAGAATGACTGGGCCAGAACCTAAACCACGAGAGTATCAATACGGTAACGAAGATCCAGAGACACTCAAACGATGGGCAGAAGCAAGGTGTAAATGGGAACACTTCATATGGAATCACGCAGTAGGACAACCTAACGGTGAGATCAGAGATACCTTTAGTCGTATGGTATTCTATTCTAGAAAGTCCGCAGAACTTGTACACTTTACCAATGAGTTAAAGATTGGGGAAGACACAATTGCGTTTCTTGAGATGAGGTTACATCATGTTAATGGTCTGATAAATATAGGTAGACACACAGAGTTACATGAACCTACTTACATCTACATGTATGATAGTATGGGAGTGAGTAGGGAGGAACAAGGACATAGTGATGACGATTTGCATTCTTCTAGTAGTCATGAATGGGTAGTCACTTTGTGGAACTGGGTTACAAAGCACAACCTAATTGAAAAATATAAGAGTGCTGAAAACTTACAATTTAAAAATTATGAATAACACTGAAATTAAATTAACACCTAAGAACTTTATGTTATTTGCGGCTAAGAATTATCAGAACCCCAAATGTATTGACGAAGATGAGTTCCAAGAAGATCTAAAACGATTCAAGTATATCAAACGATTACTTAATCGATACTACGCAGGCGGAGATCTATCAGAAAGACTGATACTCAATCACCTGATAGTTCTATTGAATGTGTTCGGTAACGAACCTACTATTGAGATGTTGGCGATGAAGATTCAATTAGAACATTGGCCTACCCTAAAACCATTCCTAATCTATCTACGTGCATTGAAGAATGACGAGTTTACTGGGATTAAAATGGATAAAATTGCGATAAACGCCCTACGTGAGATCGCCCGATTATAAATAAAGATAAACCTTTTGAGAAAAGAATAACATGGGAATTTTAAAATCAGCAGCGGATCTAGTCTATACAATTAGATTCCTAAAACTATTGGTAACCAAGTTCGAAGATACAGATGCATTCAAAGCAGGTATCATCGATAAAGACGGTAAGAAGAATAAAGATTTCAACACTAATAGTATGGATGATCGTGAAGCGTACCGATCACACTACACACCGTTTCATAGACTTGTTTTCAATTTAAAACGAATCATGGCAAAAGTGCCTGGCGGTCAGTCAGTCGTTGCACGTTATGGAGCTGCACTCGCATTGATCAAAGAACACGGTGAACTAAGTGATCACCAAATCATGAAGATACATGAGAAAACTGGTATCGATACTTTAGATGTTCTCGCAGAAGATTCTCAATGGTTTATAGTAGAAGGTAATAAACTGGGTGAAGGTGTTTATCGAATGAAACACGATTGTATGACTACAGAGTGTTTAGAGATTGTAGGTAAAGACGATAGGATAAGGGTTATCGATGGCACACCAGTTATGGAAATCCTTGGTTTAAATGTATATGAGGCACAACACGTAAGGTCTGGTCAGAATGTTCTCATAACGACAGGAGATATAAAGTGATACATTCTAACGAAGAAAAACAATTCACTACAGATATAGCTATATCCTATCACAGTCAACTAACTTCTGACAATCCGCAATACTATCATACTGCATTTGACAACACAACGATTGATATGTTTGATCAACTGTTCTTAACGACAGATTGTAACCGTGTATTAGAAGTTGGTTTTGGTAGTGGTATGACGGCATTACATATGTTATGGCAAGATCGTGGTATCCGATATAAAGCAATTGATGATGACGAGGGTGCGTTAAGAAACATGAGACTCATGAACGGTTGGTTCGGTGAGCAGTTTGCATATGAGATAGTCGGTAGTCAAGAATATGACTTACAATCGGACATCAATGAGTATGGTAGATATGACATGGTTATTCTTAATGGTTCGGAGGATCTTGAGGTCGTGAAGGATGATATCGCAATGGCGGTACGTGCTAATCCAGATCATATCCTTGTGAACAACACAGAAAATCCAGAGGTATATCGAGGATTAAAACATCATCTAGATCAAGAAGATTTCGGATATAAGTACTACAAGAATCTAATCTATAATCGTGCGTTCTTTGACAAATATACTGGCAACTATGTTATACAATCAGTCAACATGTCTATGCTGGAAAGAGAGGTATAAGTATATGAAGAACTTTAAGGATTTTATAGAAGAACTCGGTGGTACAACTACAGGTTCCGTGGCTGGAGCAGGAGACGATTCTTCTACGGTGGTCATGCGTAAGAAGTATGATCGAAAGAAAAAAAGAAAAGACATGGAAAAGGTCTTAAACAGATTAAAAAAGTGAGGTAAAAAATGGTAAGTGGATTATTAGGAAGTCTTTTAGGTTTTGGTGGTTCGGTCGTTCCAGCGATCACAGATCACTTCAAGACGAAGGCAGACAACAAATTTAAATTGGAACAGATGACTCATATGGCGGAACTCCGCAAGATGGGTTTCGACCAAGATGTTAAGATGTATGAACAACAAGCATCTGACAACGAACATCAACGATTGATCGATCATGATATCGCAATCGCACGATCAACAGGATTCGTGGCAGGACTCCAGAAGTCAGTCCGTCCTGTAATCACATATTGTTTCTTTGGACTATTTGCGGCTATAGAAGTCTCTCTTCTAATAGATGCACTTGAACAAGGTGTAGAATTATCTGCCGCCTTGAATGTCCTTTGGGATGATGACACTAAGGCAATCTTCGCCGCTATAATTTCTTTCTGGTTTGGTTCTAGGGCTATTGACAAATCACGTTCAAAGTGATATAATACCCCCTAATTAAAACTAACACAGAAAGGAATAACATTGAGCAAAGAATTCATAGACTACGGTGACGCCGTGTTCTTCATCAAGGAAGGTGAAGACACTGCGTGGATTCGACAGATGCAAGATGATTACGACCAAGCAGGAAAAACCAGTCGGTTATTTTATGTTCCTGTAGATGGTTGTAATGATAAATACCTTCACCCCCACCGATTTATTGTAGAGAACTACGATCAATCGTTGACGAACCACATGTTGTGGGAAGGTATTTTTGACGAAGAAGATCAGATGACCTATATGGTAAATGCTCTTCGGGAATTTCAAACCACAGGCAAACAACTACTCATAGAGAACGTGGACTTCAATGAAGAAGCACCCATCTTCGACTATGGGAATCGTTAAACGGAAAGATAATAATGAAAGTAAAAATTAATAAATCTATGGATGATCTACTTGCCTCATACGCAGTAGGTATGTTGAAAGATTTCTACTTAACTGAACATGAAGACTCACCACAACAAGCATATTCAAGAGCGGCCACAGCATGGTCAAAATACAAGGGAGAACTAGATCCAGAACTTGCACAACGTCTATATGACTATGTGAGTAAGAAATGGTTTATGTTCGCATCCCCTGTATTGTCTAATGCACCTAATGGACAGAACACAAAAAGTAAAGGAATGCCTATCAGTTGTTTCTTGACTTATGTACCTGACACACTAGAAGGTTTGATTGGTCATTCTTCTGAGTTGAGATGGTTGTCTGTATATGGTGGTGGTGTCGGAGGACACTGGAGTGATGTACGTACTGTAAGTGACATTGCGCCTGGCCCAATGCCATTCTTACATACAGTTGATGCAGATATGATTGCGTATCGACAAGGTAAAACTCGTAAGGGTTCTTATGCGGCCTATATGGATGTGAGTCATCCAGACGTTATTGAATTTCTGAATATGCGTATTCCAACAGGTGACGTACAACGTAAGGCACTGAATCTACATAACGCATTGAATATCAGTGATGAGTTTATGCAGGCAGTCAGAGAAGGTACATCATTTGATTTACGTGATCCAAAGGATAATGCAGTAAAAGAAACTATTGATGCCCGTAAACTATGGGAACGTATCCTTGAAACACGATTCCGTACAGGTGAACCGTATCTAAACTTTATTGATACTGCAAATGCAGATCTACCACAACCACTAAAGGACAAAGGACTAAAGATTCACGGTAGTAATCTATGTAATGAGATTCACTTACCTACAGATGCAGAACGTACAGCTGTTTGTTGTTTGTCTTCATTAAACTTGGAATACTATGATGAATGGAAAGAAACGACTATTGTACAGGATCTTGTTCGGATGCTTGATAATGTACTTGAGTATTTTATCGATAACGCTCCAAATACGATTGAAAGAGCAAAATATTCGGCAGCAAGAGAACGTTCGATCGGTCTCGGAGCTATGGGATTCCATTCTCTACTCCAGAAGCATGGTGTCGCATGGGAATCAGAGTCAGCACGAGAGATCAATAAAGTTGTATTCGAAACCATCAACTCTCGAGCACACGAAGAAACAGAACGACTCGCAGAAGAACGAGGAGAATATCCAGACGGTGAAGGATCAGGCAAAAGAAATTCACACCTTATGGCAATTGCACCGAACGCCTCCAGTGGAGTAATCCTATCAACGAGTCCATCTATTGAACCGTTGAAGGCGAATGCATATACACACAGAACTAGAGCGGGATCGTTCCTAGTTAAGAACAAGTACTTGACCAAGTTACTTAATGAGAAAGGGGAGAACAACGAATCGAACTGGACTTCTATTATTACTAACAAAGGTTCTGTACAACACTTACCATTCTTGACTGAGGGTGAGAAGGCAGTATTCAAGACTGCCCAAGAGTTGGATCAGATGTGGGTTGTAACTCACGCATCTGAACGTCAACCATTCATCTGTCAAGGTCAGAGTGTTAACCTATTCTTCCCTGCTGGTGCAGAGAAGTCTTACGTAAGTAGAGTGCATTATAGTGCATGGGACAAGGGACTGAAAGGTCTTTACTATTTACGTACCGAAGCAAAACAACGTGCAGAGAATGTATCTGACAAAGTGGAACGTGTTGCACTTGCAGAAGATTCTCGTACAATTGTTTACGGTAAAAAGAATTGTCCCTATTGCCAAATGGCAAAAGATGAGTTAAAATTACGTGGTGTCCAATATGATTATATTGATCTTGCGGACATAGGTAAGACAGCTGCTGAAGTTACTGGTCGTAAAGTTAAAACCGTTCCACAGATATATATTGAAGGGAAATATGTCGGTGGTTGGGAAGAACTACAAGCATACTTTAACAAGACCGTTATCGACAACGATGAAGATGACGAGTGTAGAGCGTGCGAAGGTTAGTAATCTTTGGTGATAGTTATGTACAAGGTTGGAGAGGTAAGCCAGGCGATAGCACATTGTCTGAGATGCCGTTTGGTAAGGTACTAGGTGAAAGTCTAGGTTGCGAGACGGTTCTTATCGGCCGAGCAGGTCACTCCAATCTTGCTATAATGGATGATGTTGTTCGATGGATTGAAGAAAAAGATACATCTAATGATGCATTCTTAGTTGTGTGGAGTGACATGGTAAGAATGACAGTTAGAGATCCTAATTGTGAGAACCATCGATTTAAGGGTTGGGAATACCCATTATGGTTGAGGCACTATCCCGATAGTCCTGATCCATTCGATACAATGCATGATCCACAGTATGCACGACTACTAAGTATGAGTTCTTACCATACAGTAAAAAATCTCTGTAAAGAGAAAAACATACCCTTACGGATGACTAACAGTATTGATCATCAAGGACTTATTGACAACTTTTTTGATACACAATTTAGGGGTTGGATACGTGAAGATGATCCAGATTACATAGAACCTAGTAATCACTGGAATACGTTATTCGATATTATATCTGGGACTTGGTTGAATAGAACAAAGAAACCGATTCCCCAAGAGTGGAGACAAATGCTCGGCAACGAGTCAACGAGAAATAAACGTTTCGTTACTGATTGTTGGCATCCCACGGACGAAGCAAACATATTAATAGCAAACACACTTGAGCCGTACATCAAGACAATATTAGAGGAATAAATGGCATTACTAGAATTTTCAAAAACATACAAACCATTCAAGTTTCCTTGGGCAGTAGAACTGACTAAGAAACATGAAGAGATTCACTGGGTAGAAGATGAGGCTGAACTCTCTGAAGATATCCAAGACTGGAGAACAAAACTCTCTGAACAAGAAAAAGAATTTATCACCCAAGTACTACGATTGTTTACACAGTCAGATGTACAGGTGGGTGAGAACTATCACGAGTTACTAATCCCAAAGTTTAAGAACAATGAGATCCGTAACATGTTATCTTCATTTGCAAACCGTGAAGGTGTACACCAACGTGCATACGCACTATTGAATGATACACTTGGTTTACCTGATGAAGAACATCATGCCTTCCTTGAGTACAAAGAAATGGCAGACAAGATTGACTTTATGAAAGAGGGAGATATCAACTCGCATACTGGTCTTGCACTTGTACTGGCACAATCTGTATTTAATGAAGGTATGTCTTTATTCGCATCATTCGTGATGTTACTTAACTTCCAACGTTTCGGTAAGATGAAAGGTATGGGTACAATTGTTGAGTGGTCTATACGTGACGAGACTATGCACGTACAGGGTAATGCGAAACTATTCCGTGAGTTCTGTGAAGAACATCCACGTATCGTAAATGATGAGTTGAAATCAAAGATCTATGAGATGGCAAAGAACGCTGTTAAGTTAGAAGATCGATTCATCAAACTTGCATATAAGTCTGGAGAAATCGAAGGTCTGACAGAAGCAGATGTAAAACAATACATCCGTCACATTGCAGATCGTAGACTCTTACAACTTGGTATGAAACCTAAATTCAAGGCAAAGGACAATCCACTGCCATGGTTAGACTGGGTATTGAACGGTGCATCACATGATAACTTCTTTGAGAAAAGAGTTACCGAATATTCCGTAAATGGAATGGAAGGTGAATGGGGATGGGAAGAGATGTTCAACACCGAGGTCGCTAATGCATGAATTAGTTTGCGGTGTTTGTGACTGTATAACTGTGGTTCGAGAAGTGACGGCTACCGAAGAGGTGCCGTCATTTTGTCCAATGTGCGGTACGCCCTGTGATGTAGAAGAAGTGGAGTTAGATGAAGACTAGATAGTATCATGACTTGGTATTATCAGAACGAAGAGTTTGAACCCGAAGAAAGTTTCCTTGAGGATTATCAAGGATTCGTATACCTATTGACTGATCAAAATGGTATGAAATATATCGGTAAGAAGTTCTTCTGGAAACCTAAGATTCTGCCTGTTACCAAAAAAAGAAAACGGAGACAGAGAACCAGAGTCCAGTCAGACTGGAGAGATTACTACGGATCTTCAGCTGAAGTTAAACTGTTGATCGAACGAGGGGATGCAACGTTCCAACGTGAGATACTGAGACTATGTCGTACCAAAGGGGAGTGTTCCTACTTTGAGGCAAAGTATCAGTTTGAACATGATGTACTATTACGTGATGATTACTATAATGCCTTTATCGGATGTAAGATCCACGGTAAACACCTACCCAAAGACCTAGAACCAGAATCGAAAGATTGGTCACGTTCTCTATTCCCTTAGACTTGACTTTTATTGCCTGATCTGTCATAATACACTTGTATTCAAAATGAGAGATAAAAAGTTATGTATGTTTATTTGATCCGTTCGTTAGAAAATGATGAGTTAGTTACCGAGAAGAAGTTTGAACGTATTGTTGAGGCACTTAATTACCGTGCAAAACTTGACCAAACTTACACTGCGTGGATTGACTGTAAATTTATTCCAGAAAACGCTTGACATTTACTGTTGAATGTAATATAATGTTTACTTAATTGAGAGAGGTATTTATTATGCAAGATCTAAAAAGAGTGATCAAATCCCACATGGAGAAGGCAATCGCCAATCCACAAAACATCTTCCCTAATGGGGACATCAACTGGAACTTCGTGGACGCTGATACGTTCATGGCGTTAAACCCTGTCAACGAGACCGTTGATTATTACTACCAATTGTTTGATGAGATAGCTGAGGAGTTAGTTACGTGAAAGATGTAGTGTATTACGTTGTTGAGATAAAAGAGGATAAGAGTCAAGTGTTGCACAACTTCCCTTGTTTTCCTACTGAGAGTGAAGCGGAACTTTGGGCAATAGAGAATCAGATAACAGTTTTTCAAGTAGTCGAGTTTGAGGTATAATTATGATTAGAATGGCAATTGGTATTTTTATTTTGTTTGGTGCGGTCGGGTATGAAGATATGATGATCGAAATGAATCAACACACTCCGTTACTACCTTTCCTAATCAAGGCGACAATCGGTATTGCCCTTGTTGGTTGGGGTGTTCATGACCTAAAAGAAAAAGGTGCTTTTGATGACAACTACTAATGTGTTGAATCCAATGTTGATCCAGAATCTCGCAGAACGATATATACATATGCCCGAGAATCCAGATTGGACAGGATTACAAGACGCTTTGAAATCCACTGGTGCTGACTCCACCGAAGTGTTCGAGGCGATGAATGCAATTCGAGAGGGAGACTATTAATGTCTTTTGAAATCAAACAAGAGTTTTTAACTCATGCATCTGAGATCGTACATATTGACTATGAACGTGGTTACGTTCTGTCTATGACTGAGATCGAAGATCCAGAGGAGTTCACCAAATACTGGTGGCAAGTGACCACCGCAGAAGGTGATCAATTTTATGATGAAATGAGACACTATACCTATCAACCTAACTTGACTCATGTCTTGTCGGGTGTAGAGAATTTGTTTCTAAAACAGGATAACCAATGAATATATTTCACCTAGATAACGATCCAGTTAAAGCCGCACAAATGATGTGTGATAAACATGTGGTCAAAATGATTGTCGAATACGCTCAGTTGATGTCAACTGCACATCGTGTTCTAGATGGAGAAGAGTATTACGACAAGACCAAGAATGGTCGTAAGATCAAACGATGGAAACTAGAACCTACTGCACAAGAACAACTCTTGTACAAAGCATCCCATGTAAACCATCCGTCCAACATATGGACTCGTAAGTCTAACGACAACTATCGTTGGTTGTACAAACACTTCCGTGCATTGTGTACTGAGTACACCAGACGTTACGGTAAGATTCACATGACCGAAGAGAAACTGAGTGGTCAATTGTGGTTCTCGCCCAGAAACATCGATCAGTTCACCCCCCTCACAGAGTTCGCACAGGCGATGCCAGATTCGTGTAAGACGGACGATCCTGTTCAAGCATACCGTCAGTACTACGTTCAAGAAAAGAAGTACATGGCAAAGTGGACTAACCGTGAAGTACCTAGTTGGTTTGTGTGAAATTACTGTTGACAAAAATCTTCTTTATTTTATGGTTGGGTTTGTCAGTAGATAATCAAGACGATCTATATGGAGTCATGGGTTCACTTAGACGTATGGAAGAATGTAGGAAACTAGTTACTTTATGAATCTAATATATCAATACTGGCAAGGAGAACTAAACGATCACATCTTGTTCGGAAGGGACAGGATGAAAGCGTATGCCCAGAGTATTGGTGCAGACTACATCTTTGAACACAATCCAGACTTTCTAAAAGAATATTATGACATCTCTGTTGGGGAGATGGATCACTTCTTTTCCGCATTGAAACCCATATTCTATAAAGAGTATGACGAAAAGTATGACACTATTATGTTTGCGGATATGGATATCATTCCTTCGAATCATATGTATGACGGTTTGTATGACGTTTTTGATGAACTAGGAAACGCTGAAGTGGGTATCGTTCCAGAGTTATGGGAGAACCATACGATCCACGAAGGATGGGCCAAGAAACTAGATGCGTGGACAGAGACGTGTGAGAGAATGGGCGCCAAGTTTCCCAAGTATAAAGGTCATGCAATGTCACTCAACTCTGGTGTTGTCTTATATTCAAAACGAATCAGACAACGTGCCATAGAAGAGAAGTGGATGGATCTACTATCCTACAAATCCATGTGTTGCGAATTAGACACATACTTCGTTACCGATCAGCCATATATTCAATATATGTTATATAAGAACAATGCAGATATAAAGTTCCTAGATCAGACTTGGAACGGACATCTATGTTCTGAACTTCTACACGATGGTCTGAAATACATCGTCAAACATCTGGACTATCGTCCACCCGCTACAAAATTCAACCATATGAGAACACATGGAATCGAATTAATTTCAACTTTAGATTACCATAAAATCGCAAATTCCTCGGAAGCGCAGTGGCCACACGACTTTCGAACTGGTAGATATCTCACAAAAAACTTAAAATAATTTCAAGAAAACGCTTGACATTTCTTGCCGTACCCTTTATAATACTTGTATTGAGAATGAGAAAGGAGAGAGAAATATGAAGGATTATGATTTTTTGACTGGACTGGCGATGATGCTGTTCCCATTTATTGTGAGGTTGATATGATTACGAATGTTATTGCACTGAGATCAAATGAAGATCTTGTTGAATTTAGAAACTATGTTCTGTCGTTCTATGCATACGATGGAATTTATCCAATTGAAGCTTTGACTGTTGCGAAAGTAGAATCCGCAATTCAAGACTACATCAAGTTAGTTGTTTCAGAAAAGAACCACTTCGAGTGGGGTTACGGTGACTCGATCGATAGAGAAAGAGTTAGAGATCTTTTGTTGAAAGATTACCATATCATGAAAATGTTAAGTGAGGTGTCAAAATGAGTTTTGCAACTAATCCAAAAAATGCCGTGACGTATGTATCTGATCCGTCACATTCGTATCTAAAAGTTCCAGTCGCACTGGTTGAGAAGTTAGATTTCGCAAACAAGATTTCAGAGTATTCTTTTTTCAATGACAAGTTTGTCTGGTTGGAAGAAGACTGCGATATGGCGTTATTCTTTAACGCACTGGATGAGAAGTTCCTTCCAGAACCAATCATCTATACACAAACATTGGAGGATCAGGCACCGTTTAGGTTGTACCCTAGATTCTCTGCAAAGTCATGGGAGGAATAATGGCAAGAATCGAAGTGGTGATCACTCTACTCAAAGAATTGATGGAAGTGGTCGAAGAACAAAATGAAACGATCGACAGACTATTTGCGCTAGTTGATCAAATTGATAACAGAGTTTAATTAGGAGATATATTATGGGAATTCACGTAACTACTTACAGACAGGCACCTTACGGTGATCCGTTCTTTGATAACATGGACTGCACCGCTGGTGGTGAGTCATCTTACTGTAAAGGTTTCACTGTGGTAAACGCAGAAGGGCCTTTCGAACCGTGCGAAGATTATCCAGCTGCTGAGTTGGTAATGGCAGAACCGATCGGAGGTAGAAAAATCCTCAGATTGATTCCAGAGTCTAAGAAAGACAAGTGGACAATGTTCGGTGGTAACTACGCTGGTACTTCAGATTCAAGGTTCTCAAGACTTTGTGACGAACTACTTGGCGGTACTTTCTACGGTGCGGTCGCAATCCACGACAGAGTCGAGGGTTAATGAACAGTCTGATTTTCCCACAGGCGTGGAGGTTTGAACAGACTCTAAACAACAAAACCAATAATTGCAAGGCATTTTCCCAGTTTACGCCTACCAACCATAAACTGGGCCTATTTAAAATTCTTGAAATTATTTCAAGAAAACGCTTGACAAAACATGCCTCACTAGTTATAATGGGTATGTAATTAATTGAGAGAGGTATTTTTATTATGGCATTTGTATCCCAAGAAGACAAAAAGAAGTTAGCACCAAAGATCAAAGAGGTGTTGAAAAAGTATAACATGAAGGCCACCATTTCGGTGAACAACCATTCTACTCTTTGTGTGAATATCAAAGAAGGTGAGTTAGATATCGTTGGTGCTTCTATGAAGGCAAGGTTGGACGACTTTGAGAGAACTGAACTCTACAGAGATCCAAGAACTGTCAAGTATCTTGCATCAAGGTTAGACAACTATGTAAGAGTTAATGAGTACTGGATTGCTGAGACTTATGCAGAATATCCAGTGATCAAAGAGTTCCTATCAGAACTTAAAGAAGCGATGGAAGGCCCAGAGTTTTTCAATCATGACGATTCAATGACTGACTACTTCCACAGATCTCACTACACTGACATCAATGTTGGTAACTGGGAGAAACCTTACGTTTGTACTGCGGACGATAAGTTTGATCCAGAACCAAGAGTTGAAGAGATCAGAGAGATTGCCGATAACCTAATTAAGGAGGCAGCGTAATGAATCTTGCTTACTGCGATTACATCGCTGACGTTATTTCAGAGTCCCTTCAATCGGACTCTGGATTGGTCACATGGGCGACCAAACCGAAATTGGATCTCCATCCCGAAGAGGGATGGTTGGTCTCAACCAAGAAAACCGTTCAGTGTTTGGATGTTAACGGTAAACTATATAAAGTAACTGTCGAGGAGGCATAATGGAAATTGGTAAACAATACCGTGTCTTTGCATCCAACAAAAAGTCCTTTATTGAGGAATGCGTTTGGGCCAAGGGTGAATTTAAAGATGAGACTTATCAAGCGGTAACGATAAGTGAAGTCATGAGGAATGGATCGTATCTGGTCACGCCTCAGAATCAAGACGAACTAGAATATCTCGAAGGAGGATCTTATCAAGATGACGATGAGATCTTTGAGTTTGATTACTTTGAGGATTTTGAGTTCGAAGAATCTTATGATGGATGCGGTATCGATTATGCATTCAGTGGTAATGGTATGACCGATGAACTGGAAGAAGAACTTCTGGATGATCTACATGAGTGGGACGATTTCCCCGATGATTTTTTCCGTGAAAGAGATTTCAGTGATATTGAATATCGTACCTATGTTATCGGGCCCGTAGACATCGAAGATGTATAAATACCTTTATAGGTGTTACCTCGCATAGGTCATGCGTTAAAAGACTACTTAATCCTACAGAGGAGTAAGTGATAATGACTAAGAAAGTAGAGTTCATTTATCGTGGCGTTAAATACGTCAAAAAAATTAGAGTTTAATTTTTAGGGTAGGGCGACTTACAATTGCGAAAATTACTAAATATTGTTATGTGTTGTAGTCGCCCATTTTTATAAATAACTGAAAGTGAGAAATAAATAATGGCTTATAATCAAATTAAAGAAGTGTTCGAGATCATCGATGAGTTCGGACAACAAACCAACAAAGCAAAGAGAAAAGAGTTACTGTTGAAGCACTCTGATAATCAAGCATTGAGAGATGTACTGCGTGGTACATTTGACGAAGATCTGGTATGGAACTTACCAGAAGGTCGTCCCCCCTTCCAAGCAAATCTACCAGAATCCGTTCCATCAACGTTAATACGAGAACACCGTATGTTCGGTTACTTTGTTAACGGTGCTAAGGGTGATGGTCTACCAGCATACAAACGTGAGAACATGTTTGTTCAATTGTTGGAATCAATCCATCCCGCTGATGCGGAAATCGTTTTGTCAATGGTGGCTAAAAAGTCTCCAGTGAAATTCTTAACTAAAAAACTTGTACAGGAGGCATTCCCCAACTTAATAAAAACCTAGTTCCTATAATAATTACATAAGGAGAATTATGTCGAGAAATCAAATAGAACGGTTAAAGAATGATAAACGAGAACTATCTCACCAAATTCGTAGACTTCAGAAGAAGGGCAACGAATCAAAGGCACATCGTCTAATGGTGAAAGAAAGTTACTTACATCAAACAATTGAGGATTTAATGGCCTCATCTCGATAAGGAAGGTGATCAAGATCTCGGAGTGGGGACTTGTTCCCCACTTTGTTAACTTGGAATAGATTATGCCAACATACACATTTAAAGATACGAACACTGGCGAAGTGTTCGACAAATTTCTAAAGATCTCTGAACTCGATGAGTACTCAGAGTCAAACCCCCATCTAGAAAAAGTTATCCATGCACCAAATTTAATATCTGGTGTTAAATCTGCACGTCAGATGGCTGGTAACGAATGGAACAATCATCTAGAGAGGATTAAAAAAGGATCTGGTAGAGGAAACACGATCAAAACATGAGGAAAGAAAAAACTGTTCCTATGAAGTTACGCATAGACGATCTTCATACATTCGAACCGTTGACAGAGAACCAAGAGATAGTTTACAGATCTTGGAAAGACGGTAACCACCTTGTTTTGACAGGAACCGCTGGTACAGGTAAGACATTCTCTGCCTTGTATCTTGGTTTGGAAACAATACTGGATAGAGGTAACCAGTTTGAAAAGGTAGTTATTACTCGATCGATCGTACCAACACGAGAGGTCGGTTTTCTGCCTGGCAGTATGGAAGAGAAGATGGAACCCTATCAAGGGCCCTATAATGCAATATGCACAGAACTCTTCCAAGACTCTAAAGCGTATGAGAAATTAGTTGATCAAGACGCCATAGAGTTTTTATCAACGTCCTATATAAGAGGGACGACATTTAATGATGCGGTAATCATTGTAGACGAAATGCAGAATTTGACATTTCATGAATTGGACAGTGTGATCACAAGGATCGGTCAGAACTGTCGAATTATATTTTGTGGTGACTATCTACAAACAGACTTTACTAAACAGTCGGACAAAGATGGGTTTGGTAAGTTCTTAAAGATTATCGAACACATGACTAAATTTACGGTGGTCACGTTTAATTGGTCTGACATTGTAAGATCAGACTTTGTACGTGACTATATAATGACGAAAGAAATGTTAGGAATCGAATGATAGAAAAGTTGACAGACATACATCCGATGAAACAGGTAGCATGGGCATCTGTGATACAGGTGGGCGTGTTCGGATTTATGATATTGTCCTTCTGGATAATCGATTCTTTTGTATAGGAGTTTATAATGGCAAAAGCATGGAACAGTGGTACAACTATAAACCACACAGAAAAAGGTACTTCAATTGGCGCTAAACCAAAATCTATGGCGACAATGAATAAACATAAAAAGAGATCCTTTAAGAAATATCGAGGACAAGGAAAATGAGATTATCTAAAAATTTTACTCTACAAGAGTTTACCAAATCACAAACTGCAACTCGTTTGGGTTTAGACAATATCCCGAATGATGAGCATATGGAGGCAGCGGAACTTCTTTTTGAATACGTTGTTCAACCAGTACGTGATCACTTCGGTGTCACTGTAATCAACTCTGGTTATAGAGGCCCTGAATTGAATAAGGCAGTTGGTGGATCTACACGGTCTCAACATTGTAAAGGACAGGCAGCTGATATCGAAGTGCCTGGCGTAAGTAATGTTGAAGTCGCAGAATGGATCCGTGATAATCTAAACTTCGATCAGTTAATCCTAGAGTTTCACACAAAAGGTATTCCT
Source organism: Methanobacteriota archaeon (assembly GCA_002689565.1). The sequence continues at coordinate 58,140 of NZGQ01000100.1, forward strand.
GACAGTGGTTGGATTCACGTATCCTATGTTGATCCAGATACCAACAGGAACCGCACAATGACTGCCACTAAGAAGGACGGCAAGACTGTGTATGAACTGGGGTTAGGTTAGTAAGGAAAAGGTAATGGCGAAATATTCTCGTCACGACAATCGAAACAAAAAAAGAAACAAACATAAACAAATGACAGTCAACGGATATACCAAGAGACTCAAGTTTGTTGAAAGTGATAAAAGGACATATGATGAACAACATAATATTTCAGTACCTCATCGTCAATGACGAGGTAGATAAAAGAGGCGATATTCAAGGGAGAAAGAGATCCGATCTTTATCTTGAGATGGCTGACATCTCAACAGAGTCGTTTGAAAAATACGCTGAAGAAATTGGTTGTAAACATATGTACTCGGATGAACGAGTGTTCACTAAAGGACACGGTTGTTCTACATCTACTTTATATGAATGTCTGAGGGTTATCTATGATCCTTACTTTGATCAGTTTGACAAAGTGTTGTTTGCAGACACAGACATTGTAGTAAACACCAAAGAAAATATCTTCGAGATATCCGATGCGGAAGTATACGGAGTATTGGAGAGTGACATTCGTTGTGAAACCCAAGGCGGTTATAACGCATGGGATTACGATCCCAAGGTGATGAAAGACTACATTGAAAAGTTTAATATGCACGACTGTCCCCTGATACCATCTTTTGGTATCGGTAATAAGTTTGAATCTAAACTAACTATTCTGAATACTGGAGTAGTTGTCTGGACTAAGGAAGCACGACTAAAAGCACGTGAACTATTTGATAGTTGGGAAGCATGGTGTTATCCTAAATCTGTTAATCCAAATAACAAAGTCCACCACATGTCTATTCTAAACGACCAACCATTCATCTCTTCTCAGTTGATGAAATACGACTTTGATCTAGAGTCAGTTGATCAGTCTTGGAACGACACACCCCCACATTACAAAGATCCACAACATTGGATTGATACAGGTAAATGTAAATTCCTACATTATACTGGCGGTGAACAGAAAGCGGAGATGGTGGATCTTTACCACAAAGGTAAGTTCCCTATATTCAATGAAGGTTGGTAATGAAAAACCTAATCTACCAGTTCTACCATAATCTAGAAGGTCAAGAACAGGCTGAACCAGAAATACTACTAAAAGAATATGGCCCAGATGTTAAATCCATATCTGATATCTACAATGATATAATTCTGGTCAGTCAAGAATCGTTTTCAAAATATGCAGATCTTGTCGGTGCGGAATATATTCTAGACACCGATCACTCATATACCGAACAGTGGATGCAACATAACTTTGCTGTCAATTACGAATGGTTAAAAATAATCTTCGATCCTAAGTACGATGTTTACGACAAGATATGTGTTGTGGATATAGACATGGTTGCGAATACTACAGAAAACATATTCGAAGCTTCTGATGCGGATTACTATGGTGTGAGTGAATCAGATTGGTACGTCTCTCGTAATAAGAAGGCAATGCCTGATCAACAATCTCTACCACCAATATGGGATCAAAGTATTGATGTGTTGACTGAGTATGTAGAAAAGTATGCAAAACATGGAATACAACTTCGTCAATTGTATAAAGGTCAAAATGGTTCTTTGGTAGATTCTGGGAGACTACACTTCCAAGGTGGATTGAATGTGTTTACACGTAACGGTAGATTAAAGGCCAGAGAACAGTTTATTTCGTGGAGAGAGTGGATGTACGAAGGTAACCTGTCCAGAACAAAATCAAGACGGATGAGTCCTTTAAATTACGATGAGTGTTATATTAGTGCGAACGTAGTTGACAGTACCATCGATTGGGAGATAATAGATCCCTCTTGGATGGATATCCCCACGTTTTACTTGGATCAATATGTTCCACACCAAACAAAAAGAATTAAGTTTCCCCACTTTTGTTGGGGAGGATATAATAAAAGAATCATGTTATCTATGGCAGATGAGGGAGAGTTTGATCTAGTAACGGAATACAAAGATCATCCAGATAGAAAGATACCGTATCACTGGTGGAAAAACCGACAGGCGGTACGAAGTAGTAAGGATGCAAGGGAATCATTTGAATGAGTAATCTATGTGAGTTTCTGGGAGAACCAGAACCAACTAATTTAAGAAAGTGTATCAAGTGCGGAGAACATAAGTCGCTTGATAACTTCGGTTTCAGATCATACGGTAAGAACGGTACACAAACCGAACAACGTAATGATTGTAATCAGTGTAGAACGGAACAGAGAAAGAAACTTGATAAGATTAAAAAGTATTATCCGTTACCTGATTTAAGGACGTACAGATGTCCCCATTGTGAACGATCTCAAGAAGAGATCTTCAAAACAGGATCATGGATAAACACTAAAAAGAAGACGTGTTTTATTCCTGATCACGATCACGAGACTGGAGAGTTCCGTGGTTATATCTGTGATGACTGTAATACGGTCATTGCAAGGGCAAAAGAGAATGTCAACACACTACGTAACATCGCAGATTTTCTTGAAAAACGCTTGACAAATCCTGCCGAATGTAGTATTATATAACAGTTGACTAAGGAGATTTATGAGAAACGATTTTGAAAAAATAATTTTGACTGACGTGGATGGAGTACTCCTGAACTGGGGTTATGCATTCAAAGTCTGGATGGCCGAGAGAGGACATCACATCAAAGAAGATGTTTATAATGTCGCAAAGATGTTTGATATCGAAAGAGAAGATTCTAAAAAACTAGTGAGACACTTCAACGAGAGTGCTCATATTGGTTTCCTTCCGCCTCTAAGAGATGCGATACATTATGTCAGAAAGTTGCACGAAGAACATGGTTATGTCTTTCATGCGATTACTAGTTTAAGTCTTGATCCCCATGCGGCTAAATTGAGAGAACAAAACCTTGCGAAGTTGTTCGGTGAGACTGCCTTTGCGAAGGTTGTCTGTCTCGATACTGGTGCTGACAAGGACGATGCGTTACTTGAATACGCAAACAGTGGTTTCCTCTGGGTTGAAGACAAAGTTGAGAACGCAGAAACAGGAGATAAGTTTGGTCTAGATAGTATACTGATAGAACATGGTTACAACATGGACAACACGGATTTCCCTCTAATGAAGAACTGGAAGGAGGTCTACGAATACTTGGAGGGCTAATTGTCTCAACGTTATACTGGATACTCACATTGGTATCACGATGCAGCTTTATCGATCATCAATGAAGATGGTACAGTAGAGTTTGCTTCACAAGCAGAAAGATTTAGTGGTCGGAAGAATGATCTAATCATTCCCGACTCTTTGTGGGCGTACAAAAAACCTACTGATAAATTATCATTCTACGAAGATTCCGAACTAAAAGAAACATTACGAAAACCTGTAGAGGTTATCGAAGAATCGGATATCGTATTACCTAAAGCCGATCTATATGTGGGACATCATATCTCACATTGTGCAGGCGCATTCTATACACGTCCTTGGGACGACAAAGATTCAACCGTCATGGTTTCTATTGACGGTATAGGAGAACACCAAACGGCAGTAATCCTAGATCATAATTTCAATATAATCAAAGAATGGACTTATCCTAAGTCTGTTGGATTAGTCTATACACACTGTACTAAAGCACTTGGACTACGACCACTCGAAGACGAGTATGTCGTTATGGGGTTAAGTTCTTATGGTCAAGTTGATCCCGATTTTCTAGAACAATTGAAAGGTTGGTATAGTGATCTACCTGACATAAATCCAAACATAGAAGAAGGTTTAATCCTTGACTATAAAGAAGGTTGGGGAAGTACAAAGATCTCCAACATGATAGGATCAATCAAAGATGCTCGAACAAGAATTTCTCATGAAGACCTAGCTTCTACCGTACAGGAATTTGCGGATTGGGCAATCATGGACATAATGAGAGAGGCACGCAAACATGGTAACAAACTTGTTTACTCTGGTGGTTGTGCTCAGAATGTTGTTATCAATACAAAACTACCAGAATTATTTGATGAAGTTCACATTGCAGTATCGCCTACAGACGCTGGATCATCACTTGGTTGTGCCGCCTATCACTGGGCAAAAGAGACTGGAGGAAACAAGTTAAACTGGTCTCCATATCTTGGTTACAATATTGACAGAGAGGTTAACCCTAGTGTTGTGGTCGATCACCTCTTAGACAAGAAGGTATGCGGTCTGGCGAACGGTAGGGCAGAGTTTGGCCCTCGTGCGTTAGGTAATCGATCTTTGATTGCGGACGTTAGATATGACGTAAAAGACACGGTCAACAATATTAAACGTAGACAACAATACAGACCATTCGCACCAGCGATCCTAGAAGAGTATGCGGATCAATACTTCTCAGGCCCTATGAATGAGTATATGCAATATACCTCTAAGGCACTTCACGATTACAAATCTGTTACTCATGTTGACGGCACTGCAAGAGTTCAGATAGTTAAGAAAGATTGTCAATCTATATTCCGAAAAGTTATAGAAGAGTACTATGAAAGAACAGGAGTTCCTATGTTACTAAATACTAGTCTAAACATTAGGGGACGACCTATGGTCAATGATGAACATGACGCTAGGTTGTGGGAACAGAAATATAAAGTTAAGGTATTCTAAGGAGAAAAGATATGGCAAAAGAAACCGTAGATACACCAGTAGGACAAGCAACAGTTGACTTGGAAAAGTATACTGAGTTAGTTCTCAAGGTGGACGAAGCACAAGATAAAATTAGGGAGATGGAAAAACTCTCGAAAGAATTACAAGTCGTAACAGCGGCCGCAAAACCAAAACCAAAAGGTTTCTGGTCACTGTTTCGAGATGAAAATGATATCAATGAGAAATCAATTATTGGATTCGCATCATTTCTTATGATGGTCGCATTCGGTATTTTCGATCTGATTACCGCAATGGACGGCACACCACTAGAGATATCTGATACAATCTATACATCATTTGTTGTTGTAACGTTAGGTTCATTTGGTATTGCAGAAGCAGGAAAAGCGTTCTCAGGCAAATAAATGGAAACAGTCGATGTAACATGGCGTGGTACATGGGGCGTAGGTGATTTTATGATGGCGTTAAACGCCTGTCACCTACATGCCTATAGACTCAATGTAAAAGTGAATCTAGAGATGCACTGGGAACATGGGCCCGATCATTTACATCACTTCGAAGAAGAAGAGACTATCATAGAAAGAATGGAGTTCATCCATAAGTTCTACCATCAACACAAACGAGTCACAGTAACCCACCAATTCAATCAGCTATCTGGTAGGTATTACTATAACGACTGGGACAAACGTCACCAAAGACATAAGAACCGATTCACCTTCAGTGATAACTGTTATAGTGACATAGAAGGCGGAACAACACCTGACAACGAATGGAGTTTCTTTGGAGACTGTCTAGATCATCCAATGTACAATCCAAAGAAGGTTGTTATATGGAGACCACTGTTTAACGCAGAAGAACCAAGAACTTGGAAAAGGCTCTTGACAAATGATGTTTGGGATGGTATAATTGCTAAACTCCGCCGAGCGGGATTACATGTATGTGAACTGACCTACAGAACACCTATCAGTGAAGCGATGTTTCATATAGCAACATGTAGACAAGTCGTCTGTTACGATGGTATGTGGCATTATATAGGCAAAAACTTATGTAAACCTATGATAGTGGTAAGTGAGGAAGGAATAACAACCTACCATACACCAGATGCTGTAAAGATATCTCACAATCCAGATAAGGTCAATAGTGTTAAACAACTATTCACTACGTTACAAGACATAATAGGTAAGTCCAAACAGAAAGCAGTAAGACAAAGAACAAGGTACAAAGCGTACTTAGATGACGAGTATGAAGAATAATGTCTTACATGCGATACAAACATAAACAAGCCTCTGGTATAATCAACCAACATTATATGGGGTTGATGGAGATGTTGCTCTATGTTTATAATACGTATAAAAAAGGAAACGAAAGAAAAGAAAGTTATCAACTCTGGCAGATGTTAGAGATAGGTTCTTATATGGGAGAATCTACTCAGATCTTCGCATCTAGTGGACTGTTCCGTGGCGGAATTCTTTGTCTAGATAAATGGGAGGGAGATCCTGTCTGGGAGAAGGGAGATACAAGAGCTACTATTCATGACTGGGAAGAGGATCATATTGATTGGTCTATAGTGAAGAATGAGTTCAGTCGTAATACAAGATTCTTTGACACTTCCGAACTCTTACCTATAAGAGGTAGTTCTCATGGCGACTTCATGTCGTTCAATCGAGATCTTAGATTCAATTTTATATACATCGATGGTGATCATAGTTACGATTCAGTCGTAAAAGATATAAACAAGTCCTTGACATTATTGAAAGAAGATGGTATAATAGCAGGGCACGACTATGATACTGAAGCATGGCCCGATGTGGTCAAGGCGATAGATGAGACAATTGGTAAACCAGACAAAGTGTTTATGGATTCTAGTTGGATTAAGAAGATATCGTAAGTATACATAATGTCACCATAATGGAGAAAACACGTGAAGATAGACGCTATACAAATAGAACCCGAATTAAAGATAGATAGAGCGGTCATCGAAATCAACGGTGGTTGTAACTACTCTTGTACTATGTGTCCACAGGACATGCGTACTGGGGGACGTGACAAAAGATTCTTACGTAAAATGAATCTACTCGAATTTGAAGACAATGTAAGAGATTGTGCAAAACATGGATTACGTGTTGTCAACCTAGAAGGTTCTGGTGAACCTACACTCAATAGAAACCTACCCGAATATATTAAGATCGTTAAGAAGTATGGAGCCAAGTGTTTCATGTTCTCTAACGGTTTTCGTATGCACGGTAAGTTTATGCAAGATTGTGTAGACGCTGGATTAGACTTCTATAGGTTTTCTTTTATTGGATACAACAAAGAGAAGTACAACGAATGGATGTACAACACTCAAGGTGGTAACTTCGACCTGATCTGTAATAACATACGAGAGATGCGAGAGTATGTCGAGAAGACTGGATCGGATTGTACGGTTGCAACCTATCACTTAATTACGGATAATGATAACTTAGACCACGAGTTAGATGCGTATGTCAATCTGGTTGATGACCTTGGAGTCAAGACTGAGATCTGGAAAATGCATAACTGGTCTGGTGTCTATGATCCAAAACAGAATACACGTAAGGGAGAAGTTAAGACATGTGGGAGACCATTCTCACCTGACGTTGTAATTCGTGCTGGTGGACTTGATGGTAAGTCTGGTGCAGTTGCACCTTGTTGTCAAGTACTTGGACAGGACGAGAATGCGGTACTAGGTCATACATCTGAAAACACTATTGAAGAGATCTGGTTCGGAGATGAGTACAGTAAACTAAGAGAGGATCATACAAACAAGACATATCCAGATTATTGTAAGACTTGTGATTTCTTGTTAGACGATCCTGAAGTATTGGTGTACACAAATCATGAAAGAGATCTAATGAAGATGCATGGAACGGAGTTCGACTTAAATGACTACAGGGAGTAGATATGTTATTCGTAGATTATCATCTAGAGGTAAACCAAGGGCGCATATTGTTCGATAAAGAACTGACTGCGGAAAAATTAGATTTAAGAGAAGGCGATGAGTACATCGTCACAGTAACCGAAGATGGACAGGTAGTGCTTGTCAAAATGCCATGAAAACTTTAGTATATCAAGTATCGGTGGGTAAACCATCTGCGTTGTATAAACACTGTATCAAGTCTGTACATAACTATTGTGAGAAACATGGTTTCGATCATTTTGTTCAGACGACACCTAAGATGTTTATAAAACCAGATCCATTCTTTACAAATCGTAGTGAAGATTCATACATGAAGTATGGAGGTTATCTTCCTATCTACGAGAAAGAGAATGCGTTCGATATGATGGATGGTTATGACCGTCTATTGATTGTTGATGCGGACATTTATATTAGACCAGATGCACCAAACATACTTGAAGAACTAGATTGTAATTGTGCATTTGCGGCTGTTAGTGAAAGGGAGATGTCTCTTCAATCTTGGTATAAAAACAAGATTATTAATTACAGTCGTATGCAGTATACACAACTGCACAACAACCAAACAGACTTCAAGCCAAATGATCTGGGGTTTGAGTTCTTCAACATGGGAATGATGTTGATCAACGTAGAGAGGTTTAAACCATATCTCAAAGGACAGACTGGTAAACAGTTTATTCAACGATCCGAGTTTAAAGAGTTTGTTGATGGTATGGGTTCATGGAAGTGGTCTACTGATCAGACTCTACTAAATTTCTTTTTAAAGAAATACAGGATACCAACAAGACATCTTGGTTGGCAATGGAACGGACTCTTTACCGCAAATGACAAGATAGAAGAATGTCATTTTGTACACTTCTTTCTCAAAGACAAACTACCAAATAAGGGTGAGGATGTTGATGAGTTAATGAAATTAATTAACGCTTGACAAAGAGGATACAATTGTGTATAATAGTCTTACTCGCCTCCGTAGTTTAACGGATAAAACAGTCGGCTACGAACCGACAACTAGAGGTTCGATTCCTTTCGGGGGCGCCAATCATGAAGGTTAAGATTGGTAGATATCCAAATTGGAGATGGTATCACACATATCTTTACCGCTGGTTTGGATATGCACCTAGCCAGAAAAAGAAGATCCACATTGATTCGTGGGACACTTGGAGTATGGACTATACGTTAGCACAGATAGTTCTACCGATGTTGTTACAACTCGCCAAGGAGAAACACGGATCACCCATAACCGATTTAGATGATGTACCTTTTGAGTTACAGGGTGATCACGAAGATGATATACACGATCGATGGGACTGGATCATGGCAGAAATGATATATGCATTTGATGCCAAGGTTAATGATATCGATGAGTGGCAGTTTAGTGATGAGAAACAAAGACGTATCGAGAATGGATTCCGATTATTTGGAAAATATTATACTGGACTTTGGGACTGAAGTGTGGTATAATGGGATTATATTATGAACGGTTTTAGAAAGTTACAAGCAAGACTTAAAGAAGAAGGTTGGTACGTAGGGTGGAATCACTACTGTTGCCAATCATGTGCGTGGATGGATGTACCTGATTACTTTGATCCGCAGTATGACAAAGATGGATACCTGATCCGTGAAGACAAAGACGGTAATGAGATCGAATACAAAGACGTTGATCTCGCCAAGGTACTGTTCAATCATTCACAAGATTGTGAGTATGATGTACACGAAGAGTTTATGCAGTCTGGGTTACTTGAAGAAGGAGAAGATGATTTCTTCGAAGAGTTAGAAGAAGCTCAGTGGGCAGAAGAAGACGGTGAAGAAGGTGTCATGTTAGAAGTCGCCAAGAAGTATGGCGTAGAATCTGTTCTGGAGAATCAACCTGAAGGATTATTAAGGGACGGTTCTTGGGTTTGTTATCCACCAGAGATGCAACAAGAATCGACTTTCTGTTTTAACGGTGACAAAGAAGGCGTAAAGAATTTAAAGGCGATCATCCCCATCATTGAAGAATGTGGATGTTCGATACATTGGAACGGTAAGGGTGATATGCGCCCTTCCATAAGTTGGGAGTTAGAATGAGGGTATTAGGAAACAATATTTTAGTGGCGGAAGCAAAGAAGGAAGAGCAGACTGCTGGTGGGATTATCTTACAGAATGATATTGCGACAGGTAATAAACCTGCTGTAGTGATTGCGACTAGTGGATCAGAAGATGTCATAATGGCAGGTTTAATGCCAGAACAGAAAGTATACTTAGACTGGACAAAGGCGTTCGCAGTTGAACTAGACGGTTTGAAATGTGCAGTAGTTGATGTTGAACACGTCAAGTTGATTGTTGGCGATGTTAGCTAGAGTCATATATGTAAAGGGAAACAAACCATCTGAGTCTTGTTTGAAAGATTGTGTTGCATCGTTAGAAAAGTACGAATGGAACTATGAGGTTGTCGGAGGTGTTACACGTGACACTCTAGATCTTGATGAGTTTCCGTTTCCTTTATTGGAGGGAGGTAGACTCGAAGGTTTCTTTGCCCATCCTAACGCTGATGAGAGAAGGAAGTACGAAACTAAAAGATCTTGTTTATATAACAATTTAAGACTCGCACAGGATGTCATCAAGAAGAACGAATCGATGATATTCTTAGAACATGATGTTCTTGCAACTGCACCTATGCCTAGTGACAAAGGTGTACGAGATTATTGTTTCCTAAACATGGATGGTGCATTCCGACCACCTAGTTGTCTTGCAAAACAACCTATGGCTGGTTGGTATAAAAAACACGGTCATAAGTTGGGAGTTCAGACATTCCCCGAAAGTTATCCATTGAAGTATTATAAAAAGTCTAGATACTTAGGATACAATTTAACGCCAGGCACAAGTGCATATATTTTGACAGTGAGTGGTGCAAATAAATTACTTACAGCAGCTGCTGAATTTGGATTAGAACAATCAGACTTTCTAATTAATCATGGGGTGTTAGAATTAGAATACATGAATCCAAGTCCAGTAAAATTTCAGAAAACTAACCCCAATTTAAGTCACAAATTATGATTAAACCAGATATTACTCACGTGAAAGATATTCACGAATTTTATAAAACTTTAAAAGGCGCTCAAGAAGGAGAACATGGTCGAACCTATACAGGTCATCATGAAGCTCTTATCAAGTGTGCAAAAGAGTGTGATGTTATTAGGGAACTGGGGGTTTGTCAAGGAGGAACATTGGCCGCTTTGTTACTTACCAATCCTAAGAAACTTACAGGTATAGATGTTGCGCCTCGTTATATCGCACCTTATAAACATCACTTTGAAAAGTATGCGAAAGATAATAATATTGACTTCGAATTTCTTGAAATCTCTAGTCATGATAAAGAGAGTGTAGGTAAATGTGATATGCTTCATATCGATAGTTTACATACACCTAGTCATTTGATGGGTGAATTGAAACTCCATGCGAAACATGTTAAGAAGTATATTGTGTTTCATGATACTGCCAACGAAAAAGGTTCTCGTGGACTGTTCAAAACAATCGCAGAGTACATCACTGAACACGAACAACAGTGGGCAGTAGTTGATCACTTTATACATAATGTTGGATACACAGTAATCAAACGAATCAATCGTGAAGAACCAAAATGACAACAGCTTATATTATCAACGTAGAGGGTGAACAACAAGATGCAGTCGCAAGACTGAGACAAAGTATTGTCGATACCAAGTCGCACGTCTCACCAAAGATTTTTAGGGCCTCTACGCCTGATACTATGGAACAAGATCTCAAAGACATGGTCTGTTTTGATTGGAAAGATTGGAGATGGAATTGGCCCATGTCACCAGACGAAGAAGGACTAGATCTACAGACTGGTGTTTATAAAAAGATGTACCGTGCAGAAAACCAATTGAAAGTAATTGCTTGTGCGGTATCTCATATGAGAGTATGGGAAGAGATTGTTAAGGAAGATAAAGCGTCACTAGTATTGGAAAGTGACGCTTTATTCACACGTAAGTTTACTGGGATACGTGGAGGATTAGGTTGTGTTGGATTATGTGATCCACGTGGTGCAACAAGAAAGGCACAACTGTTTCATGAACTAGTATCCTATAGTGAAAATCTAAAGTTCACTCCAGTAATAAATGAAGAAGGAGAAGATCCAGTACCGCAAGGTATGGCTGGAAATTCTGCATATTGGATGGAACCTAAGATTGCACGAGAAGCGTTAGAAAAAATTAAAGAACTTGGTATGTGGCCCAATGATGCATTTCTCTGTAGGGAGAACTTCTTACATCTAAGAGTCGTATATCCATATTACACTAAAGTACAAGGAGTGGTTTCTTCCACAACACGATGAAGGCATACGTAATTACAATAATGGATAATGAAGACTCTAAAATGGTTGCAGATCGTTGCATCCGTTATAGTTCTTGGTACAACATTAACATTAACCATTTTCCCGCCACAACACCTAAAGATGATTTAGATTCTTTGTTTGAAAACGAGGGATTAAGTATGGATGGGTTGAATGAAGTTTATAGTCGTACACGTAATTGTGCGGCCGCCTTCTTCTCTCACTATTCTTTATGGAAGAAGTGTGTCGAGGACAATGAGACATATGCGATATTCGAACATGATGCGGTCTTGAATAATAAAGTACCAGACGTATATTTTGATTATGTTATGAATATTGGTCATCCGTCATATGGTAAATGGAATACGCCACCTACTCTGGGTGTTAACAAACTTACTAGTAAACGATACTTCCCTGGCGCACATGCGTACTTGGTAAAACCTGAAGGTGCGAAGAGACTAATCGAACAGGCAAAGATCTGTGCAAAACCTACAGACGTGTTTATGAACTTAGATGATATGCCTTGGTTACAGGAGTATTATCCTTGGCCTGCAACTGCAAAGGATGAGTTCAGTACTATACAGAAAGAAATTGGAACTCAAGCAAAACATAACAAGGTTGAGATTATAAATGCTTAAGACATATTTGACAGGTTGTGATTCAAACACTGAGTGGCAACTACCTTGGTTCATTACTAACTTACGACAACATACAGACTATCATCTACTGATTGCAGACTTTGGTATGACCGAAGAAGTTCTGGAATCACTAGAACATTTAGAAAACGTTAGAGTCTTTAAGGTTATCAGTCAAGCGGAAGGATGGTTCAAGAAACCACGTGCAATGTTAGATGCATCTCAAATGGGATTCGGTAAAGTCTGTTGGTTAGACACTGATTGTGAAGTCACCAATGATAGTATCGACACTATATTCAATTGGACGGAACAGGGCAAACTGAGTATGGCAATAGATCGACCTTGGACAAAGAGACGTGGTGTTCTGGGTAATTGGCATAATACTGGAGTTGTTGTCTTCCAAGGATCACCAAATATTCTAAGACAATGGGCAATAGAATGTATTGAGAATCCTGACACTGGTGATCAAGAAACATTATATAAGATGGTTGGTGGTAATGAAATAATGCGTCTCGCCTTGATAAGAGACCTTCCAACCAAGTTTAACACGTTGAGATTAGACTATATAGATGGTATAGCTGGAAAAAACCCTTGCGTAATTCACCATACAGGGAAGAGGGGTAAAGAAATAATTAAGGAGAAAATAGGATGATGCATTATTTAATAGAAGCATTGGTAAAGAAACTAGAGGGCGATATTGCTATCGCACGTGCAAACATACAAGTATATCTTGATAACGCAGCTGGTATCGGAGAACATTCCGACATCGTTGAATCTATCGAAGGTGAACTAGGAAAGATTGCAGAGGCAGAAGATAAATTGAATACCGCTCTCGAACATTTTGGAGAGAAGGAAGATGTATGAGTATAAAGCAACTATCGGACGTTGGGTTGATGGCGATACTGTGGACGTTGATATTGACCTTGGGTTTGACGTTGTTCTTAGTGATCAACGTGTTAGGCTTTATGGTGTCAATACTCCAGAAACTCGCACCAGAGACTTGGCGGAAAAAGCAAGGGGACTTGCGGCGAAAGAGTACGTCAACAACATGGCCCCCGCTGGAACGGTAGTAAAACTTATTACCAAAACATATGATGCAAAGGGTAAGTTTGGTCGTATTCTTGGAGAGATCGAAGTAGATCTTGGTAATGGAAAATATAATGTAAATCAGATGTTAGTGAATGAAGGTCATGCAACGGAATACTTCGGTGGAAAAAGGTAAAGTAGGATTCACTTGTAGTGCATTCGATTTGTTACATGCTGGACATGTATCAATGTTACGAGATGCAAAAGATCAATGTGATTATTTGATTTGTGGATTACAAGTAGATCCGTCTGGTAGGAAAGGAAAGAACCAACCTATCCAGACAGTGGTTGAGAGATACACTCAACTAAAAGCTGTTGGTTATGTAGATGAGATTATTCCATATGGAACAGAAGAAGATCTCGAAGACATCTTAAATATGTACAATATAGATATACGTATTCTTGGTGAAGAGTATAGAGACCAAGATTTTACTGGTAAAGATATCTGTCGTAAACGTGATATTGATCTTTACTTTAACAAAAGAGATCATCGATTTAGTAGTAGTGATTTGAGAATAAGAGTCTGTAGTAATGAGAGTTAATGTATTAGGAAATGGTGATCACAACTTTTTATTTAAACGTGGTACGCCTGGCAAGTTATTGATTTGTAATATGCCTCCATTTGAAATACCGAAAAAGGAAGTACATGCTTCTTGTATGGTTGATTTCAAAATGATGGCGGCTCTTGCGGAAGGTAAGGTTAATCTTAACATGTATGATTGGGTACTTGGTACTCGACCTCGTAGATGGATGGAGATGCAACCTAACTTCTATTTAAAGTATTCACAGAATATTCGGGACTTCTGGCAAAGAGTTCCTGATTATGCTGGGAACGCAACTAACTTTAGTTGTGGACACATGGCAGTAGATTATGCATGTGGTAAGATGGGTGCAAAAGAAGTACACATCTATGGGTTTGATTCTATCTTTGATATGACGTTGTTATCCGCAACAGACTTGATCCTAGAAAGCGATAGATCTATAAATAATACACATAGGATTGCAAATAACTGGAGACCGATCTGGCCAGCAATGTTCAGTGAATACTCTAATGTTAAGTTCTTCCTATACCATTCCCACAGTAAAGTAAAGATTCCTTTACCCGATAATGTGGAAGTGGTTGTACAAACTAAATCTCAAGGGGGTTAATATAGTGATTAATAAATTAGTCGGTAAAGTAAAGGCACTTTGGAATAAGGTGCAAGAAGTCATAGTTGATTTTGTACGTGGTACAATTGAAGATTTCTATACTGTCTGGGAATTTCGACCAAACGTAATTATTTGGTTGGTAGTTCTCGCTGTACTCTGCTTATTTGTATAAATACACTTTATGAAGACCTTTAATCAGCACTATCTCGAAGAACGAGAACTCCAAGAATCTGGTGAGATTCTATTAGAGAAACTCATCACATTCGGTGGAAAGGCGTATCCTAACTTTGGTAACGTAGTTATCATGGCAGGTGGTGCTGGTTCAGGCAAAGGATTTGTCCTCTCAAATTTGGTCGGACTTGAAGGTAAAGTCATGGATGTCGATGCACTCAAGACAGCAGCTGCAAAGTCTAAACTAATTCAAAAACGTGTTAAGGATAAGACTGGAATGGACATAGCTGCCATTGCATCTGATCTAAAGAACTCGGAGAACGTTGGTAAGTTACATGACATTATCGCAAACGTTCTACAGATCGATGCACGTAAACAAAAAGTATTAATGACTGGTATTTTGGCGGCACCCGCTGATCGTAAACCTAATCTTATTTTCGATACAACACTCAAAGATATCACTAAGTTGGGAAACCTGTCACGTCAATTGACTAACGTTGGTTACGATAAAAAGAATATCCATATCGTATGGGTAGTCAACGACATCGAAGTCGCAAAGGCACAGAACCTTACTCGTAGTCGTACAGTACCAGCGGAGATCCTAGTTAACACACACCGTGGTGCATCTCAGACTATGGGAGATATCTTGAATATGGGTAAAACCCTAAAGAGATATATGGATGGGGATATCGTATTCGCATTCAATAAAGTCGGTGTTGACTCTCAGTTGAAAGTATCTGGGGGTGGAGGTTCATTCCTAGAAGATGCAAAATACTTCTATGTTAAACGTCAAGGTAAACCACCTACTCCAGTCGCAAATCTAGAAAAGGATATCAAAGCAAAGATATCCTCTTACGTTCCTAAAGCAGTTACTTGGGCTTAGTCAGTATCCTGATCTTCTACAAGTAACTCTTCCGAAGAATAAACTTTAATCTGACGTTTTAAGAAACCGTACTCTTCTGGACGACCAGCGTTACGTGTTTCTGGATCCCACACTGCTCTGGTGGTAATTACTTCACCGATATTTCCAGTAACATCAATCTTATGTTTTCTCTGACTACGGAAGAATCTCATACCATCGTCTAGATCGTAATTATTCCAGATATCAACATACTCAACATTTGATGTACAGTATTTTGCGAAGTGATGTTTAACCTGATCTAAGTTAAATGATTGTTTACCATCATGCATAGGAATACCAGCAAATACAACCGCATCAAACTTCTCTGCACTTGTAGCACGATCTTTCATTTTCCAATCAAACGGTGTACCGTGTTTGTATTGACGGTTACAGGTTTCCATTTCATCTGCAACTTTAAATTTATTGTATAGGTAATGTAATAGACCACGATGACGAGACTCTGGTGGACGAGCGATAGTTACCTTTGGTGCATAACCCCATTGTTTCATGATGATAGGGATAAACTGTAATATGATATTAATGTCTGGGTAAAAGTTCAAGTGGTTTCTTTCGGGAGGGAAAGGCAGATACATTCTTGTATTTGGATTGTTCTTTGCCTTGTCCAAGTACCAATGATATTGGCCAGAGTTGTAGTGACCAACAAAGAGAATGTTTTTATACCCACGAGATGTTAGGAAGTTACAGTAGAGAGGCGCACGGTTCATTGCTTCAGCAACCATATGCACTTCTTCGTTTTTATATAAACAAACTAACTGATTCTGTTTGATAGAATTTACTAGTCTACTGTTGATTAAACGATATGTCTCTAGTTTCTCTTCTTGAGATACATAGGTGATTTTTGAATCACCGTGTTGGTCAACGTCACTGATTATCGTTTCCTGATCATCTCTGTAAAACATGGGTTACCCTTTATAAATTGATTGAATGTGCGTTTCAAACTGTTCAATCTTCGCAGTACGATTAGGCCATAGAATATACTCTTTCTCTGGGTTCGCCTTCAGATTGTTCAACAATGGTTGAATCGCATTAAATAGTTTGTCTAATTTGTCTTGTGTTTCGGATACCGATGCAGTAGTTGATGCGACTTGTGATTGTGCCTGTTGGACAACCTCTAGTTCGTTCTCATCTACAAGGGTAAAACCAAAATCGAATAGTTCATTACTCATAGTGTTATTTATACCTTTTTTCTAGTTACTGCATTTATTTATACTTTTTTTATCGTAAACGCTTGACATTTGTTGCCACGATTGTTATAATACTTGTATTGAAAATGAGAAGAGAGAGAAAATTATGACGAAATTTAACAAAGAAGACTTCACTTGGGACGGTATGTACTTAATGTACCGTGGTAAACACACTAAGAGTGTGAACATGGAGGTCGCAAGTCCTAACTGTCACCCATCTTGGCATGGTTTACCAAAACCTGAGTTCATTGCAAGGTTCAAGTATGGTTACAAACCTTGGAAGGCATGGGTTAACTTCCTAGTCAAAAACGTGTCTATTGAGAAGTATCTTGAACTGTCTGACCATCAAAACAAGTTCTACTCTGAGAAGTACGGTTACGAGGTTAATGGTTCTCCAGTGTTTGCGATGGAATCACTTGGTTACAAGGGTAAGAAGTAATGGAGTACTTATTAGAAGTCACTGATTGGGGAGACCACAAAGTCCCCAATCACACTTACATTGTTAACGGTGCTGGACATCTAGCTGGATATATAAAGAATGGGACGACCGAAGAGATTATGTTCAAGTCACCCATGAAACAGTGGTCGAAGTCTAGAAGAAAGTTTAAAAAAGTGCTTGACAAAACATGCTGAGTCTGGTACTATAGTATAGTAAATTAATGAGAGAGGTATTTGATATGACTAAAGCGAAGATTGTGATTGGAACCCAACATAGGGAAAATTATGGAGCCCATGATTGGGACGGTAAGGGAGAAGTTCCCCAGTACTGGAAGTACAAGGGTGGATCCACTTACGTGGTTGAGTTCGATTTGAACTCGCAGTCCGCAAAGGACATTGTTGCAGAGGTCAAGCCTCTGATCGAATCCTTCTCACAGGGATTTGAGGAGTACATCATTGACTACAGTGTAGTCGATCTCGATGTGACTCCGTGGGAAGAATGGGAATTCCCATACTTTCTGACAAGGAACTTCTACGGTAATTATATTGCCGAGAGAGGTCTGTACTACAATGAAGGTGGTACAGAGTCGTATGTCATGCTTCCCGAAGGGGAGAGGGCAGAATATCATAGGAACCTAAAGGAGGTTGCGTAATGTTAGAATTTCTAGCTGGTGTTGTAATGTTTATGGGAGTGGCGTTGTTTTCTGCTTTAATGTTTATGGGTAGTTATGCGGCTGTCGAAGAATCTTCGTGGCGCAAACGAAAAATGCGTGAGGGTACTCACGATTACTATGGGAATAAGTTAGATGAGTAATTTTGAAATCAAAGGTAGTACGACTATCGTAAAGTATGATATGCCAGAACAAAACGGTTATCAACTTGTTTATCAGTTTGATAATGGTTATGGTGCTTCTGTAGTTAAACACGACTTTTCATACGGTGGTAAGAATGGTAAGTATGAAGTTGCGGTGCTTGACAATGAAGGTTCGTTGTGTTATGATACACCCATAACTAGTGACGTTATTGGTTATCTGACTACGTCTGAGGTTGACAAGATTCTTGTCAATATTTCTCACCTATGAGTATCTTTAAAAGGTACAAAGAAGTTTGTTCCAAACACTGGAAGGAGATTTTGGTCTTGGCCTTCTCTTTCCACTTTGTTATGGACTGGTTTATTTTCTTACTAGGTGCTTTGGTTGGATATCATTTAGGAGACGGACATTGTCATTGAACAAAGATCAGATCGTACAACTACTCAAGGACAAAATCCGAGAGTACACTGAGAAGGCTGTCGGTTCAAAGGATAGTTCGTTGTTATACACCTATGCAATTATTCAAAGTGAGTTGAGTGGTATTGTAAAGGAGATAGAGGAGAATGAAGAATAAAAGGTTACATTGGGAACTTCATAAGAAACGCAAGAAGAATCCTGTTGCGAAGAATCTTAACACCTTTAATAAACCAGCAACTCACAAAGACAAAAAGAAAGAGTCAAAGAAAACAGGAGACTATCTAGATGATTCACGTTAGTATGAGACACACGTCTAACGGACGTAAGAAGAAAACTAACTACTGGACTACCCCAAAGAAGAAAGTCCCTGAGTTCAAACCCTACGTTGCGCCTGATACCTTCAGACGTGCAACTCCAGATTACCCGAGCGCAGATTCCATATCTTACGGATCTACTGGCGGTACACTCACAAGTCAAGAGAAAAGGGATATATCATCTAATTATACTATCGCACCTGCTTATAACAAAGGTGCATATCAAGTTATTGGGCCAAAAAATATTAAAGATATTGGAAAATAACGCTTGACAAGTGTTGTGTAATGTCGTATAATGGCATCATAAATTAAAGAGAGATTGTTTATGTACTTCGTTTCAGGTCGTCACGCAAAGAAAGATTTAGTAGATCAATACATACGTAACTTGATGAAACAGTTAAACATCCATCGATTCACCAAACGTGAGTTGATGATCGAATTTAAGTCTGTCCTTGAAGATGAAGCTGACGGACTATGCATCGGTGATACCAAAGAGGCGGTGATTAGTATCGCTACTAAAGATAAGAGTTTCATGAGACAGATGCAGGCACTCGCACACGAGATGGTTCATGCAAGACAATTCTTCCGTGGACAATTGACATGTGATGGTGGGTTCGCATGGAAAGGTCGCAAAGCAGACGGTTTCCATTATAAGAACCAACCTTGGGAAAAAGAGGCGTACAAACTAGAACGTGAACTTTTCCTTGACTGTTTTCCATTTGATGAGTTAAAGGTATGATGATAGAAAAAGATGGGTTCTGGTCTTTCTGTAGAATTATGTGGGGAGACAATAATAGGGAACGTGAAGGATGGGGAGAGAAAACTCTATCATTCGAAGATTATGTAGAGAAGAACGAACAGTTCTTAATTGAAAGGTTTAATAAGGAGAGATATGGAAATGATAAATAAAGTTCAACGATACGCCATGATCAAGGCAGCTGCTGAAAAGATTCAGAAACAAAAGTTGTTAGATCGTGAAGTTGATAAACAGGTGGAACAGGTCAAGAAGTATGATGACATGTCCGCAATACATTGGAGTGATGCCGAAGACTATGCGAAGGCGCACTACGGTGGAATTTATGAAAATACTCGCATAGGGGAAATGTAATTATGGCTACAACTAAAACGAAGACTCGTGCAACTAAAGGCGATAGTTCTAAACCGTTGAAAGGTCAAACCGAAGAACAAAGTTTCGGTCAACCACGTAAGTTTGTGGATCTTCCAGAGATCTCAACTGACGAAGCGGAAGCGGTAACTGTCGAGATGTTGCGTGATGTTTATGTAGATACTATCCGTTATTACTTAGATCGTAAAGACGGAAAGGTAGGTGAAGGTACTGTTAATAAACAGGAATCTGAATCGATAGAAGGATTGTTAAAATCTTTCGAACAGGTGATCGTTTGGTTTGATCAATCAGACCAATGGTTAAAAGACTTGCATGATGGCAAGTTAGATAATTCTAAATAAGTGAGGTACTATATTATGAATGATACGCAACTACCAAGTAAGGACACGGTTCTTACTGCATTGCAAAATGGACAAGTTGATCTGTCGTTTACGAAAGTGAAGGATGGAGAAGTTCGTCAAATGAAAGCGACACTGGTGTCTGATTTGATACCAGAGGACAAACGTCCTAAGTCAGACAAAGAACCTAACAACCACGAGGTTGCATGTAGGGTGTTTGATTTAAGTCTACAGGAATGGAGATCGTTCCGTTATGATTCATTACTATCATTTAATCCAATCGGGTAAGATATGACAAAGAAAGGACAGAAGGCAGCTGATACTCGTAAGAAGAAACAGGATGCCATGATGAAGGAGTTGGGTTTCGAACGCAAGAAAGTAAAGCGTAAGAGAAAACCAATGACCGAAGAACAGAAAAAGGCAGCTGCTGAACGTCTTGCGAAAGCACGAGAAGCACGTGGTCACACTGGTCTAAAGACTGTCCATCATTCTATCCGTGATCTACCAGAAGATGATTTTCTTCATCCACTGAAGGTCAAGGAATGGATTAAAAGTAATGAATTGAAGTTGAGAGGTATGAGTAGTCTGAAGAGCTCTTCCAAATGGCAAGAGAGATCTGAGTACATCGACCTTCAAACTTATATTAAAAATATGAAATCTTATTTGTCTACTGGACACTGGGGAGATTTCCGTTGGGGTGAGAACATGGAACACAGAGTACAAAAAGTATGTGTCGCCATGTCTTATCATCCAGACGGAACACCAAACAGAACTATGGGTGTGTTTTATCCAGACATAGGCCAGACTTGGACAAAGGAACTACAGGAGTCATGGTATGGTGAAGACGATCCCAGAAGAGTCCACGCAACCGCAACAAAACTTTCTAACCAAGAAGAAATTCTCGGCGATGGTGGAGACGGCAGTGAGGACGAACAGGATGACCTATATTGATGCTATTGTTTGGATCTGTGAAAAGAACAATATCGAAATAGAGGACATCAAAAAATATTTAAATCTATCAATCGTAGAGAACCTTGAAAAGGAAGCGATGGATTTGAATATACTTCCAAAGGTAAATACTTTGGATGTATAAATAGTGCTTGCCATACGAATACTATGTGTGGTATAATACTAATCATATATTATGCACAAAGTGGATAAATTGTTAATACATTGTAAATACGGAGAAAAAATATGTCTTTTGCAAATCTAAAGTCAGGTAAAACTGACATCTCAAAACTGGTCTCAGCTGCTCAAGAAGTAGGTGGTGGTCAGAAAACTAAAAACAAATACGAGGACGAACGTAAGTGGAAACCAACTGTCGATGACGCTGGTAACGGTTACGCAGTCATTCGTTTCCTTCCAGCCATGGAAGGTCAGGAACTTCCTTGGGAACGTTACTGGGATCATGGGTTTAAAGGCCCAACTGGTCAATGGTATATCGAGAAGTCTCTTACTTCTATCGGACAGAAGGATCCAGTCGGTGAGTTGAACTCACGTCTGTGGAATTCTGGTAACGAGGAAGATAAAGAAACTGCTCGTAAACAAAAACGTAGACTACACTACATCTCTAACATTCTAGTTGTGAGTGATCCTTCTAACCCATCGAACGAGGGTAAAGTATTCTTGTACGAGTATGGTAAGAAGATCTTTGATAAACTCATGGATGTTATGCAACCACAGTTTCCTGGCGAAGAACCAGTGAATCCATTCGACTTCTGGTCTGGAGCAGACTTCCAGTTGAAGATTCGTAATGTGGCTGGATATCGTAACTACGATAAGTCAGAGTTTAAATCTGCATCTGCATTGTTTGATGCTGACGAAACTAAACTTGAAGCAACATATAATCAACTTCACGATCTTGCGGAGTTTGTTGATCCGAAACAATACAAGTCATATGACGAGTTAAACTCACGTCTACAACTTGTACTTGGTCATTCGGTTGGTGATGGTGCGACTATGAAGAATGAGGCGTTAACGCAAAGTGCGGAAGCGGCTCCTGCTGTTAGTGCATCTGAACCAGAGATTGTATCGGCACCTACGCCTGCAATTGAATCAGCATCTTCGGATGATGAAGATGATACACTATCTTACTTCGCCAAAATGGCACAAGCAGACTAATACAGTCTGAAGTAGTCAAGGGGGAACTTCGGTTCCCCTTTTTTTTTATCCGTAGGTTGTGTCTAGATTATCTACCGCAGGCATGTTCATGTTCATAACTGCTGTGGTAGGTGCAGTGTTGTTTACTACGTTTGTTTGAGGTGCAACGACCATAGACTGTTGTGCTTTAGTTTTTTCATCTCTCTCAATATAGAGTTGTGCTTGGCGTCTTTGTTCATCGGTAATTTGTTGACCTTTATACATTCCTGTCGCAAGTATCTCACGTGCTTTCTCTGCTCTTTCTGCACGAAGAATCATTGCACGTTCCATTGTTTTTGCGTATTCTGCTTCACGTTTCAACTTGTTCTCTGCCGAACGGATCTGGAACTCTTTCTCACGTTCGTCTCTTTCGGTCTGTACCTTCTTCTGGTGTGCGATACCTTCAGGTGAGTCTACCCATAACATCCAGTCTTTGGTTGCTTGATCGTCTTCCGCATCCAACTCTGCTTGAGTGAATGCACGACCAATATCTCGATCTTCAAGACTTGCGGCCTCTAGTTTCTTTTCCATCAATGGTGTTTTATCACCAGTCTTGATTGCTTCCATTCTCGCCTTGTTCATCTCTTCATTAGTCGTAGTTAACTCTTTGAGACCTTCTAGTTGCATCTTTGTTGCATCTACAAACATCTTCGCCGCCTCGACATCCAGTTCTGAACCAGTTCCTTCATCCAATGCTGTCTGTGCAGCCGCAAGATCTGCTTCATCTGATTTGAGTTGTTGTTGAAGTTCTGCTTTGGTCATTTGAGGTTGTTCACCTTCTTGGACTTCTTTCTCAGGTTCATCTACGGCTGGATCTTTCTTAGGTGGTGTAAATTGACCAGTCTGACCTACCCAATCATAAACTGCATCTGGAACAAACCTCTCAAGGAACGATCCTTTCTCAGGTAACTTGTCCATAATGAACTGTCGGAACTTGTCTTGCAGTCCCGCTACTTTACCTTTGAGTTTACCGAATGTGTCTTTTGCGTGTTCGAACTTCTTAAAGAATCCGTCTGAGGCACCACTCCACCATTCACCAACTTTGTCTCCGATACCACCGAAGAATCCACCAAAGTCAATGTTACTGAAGAAGTTACCGATTCCTTTGACTGCACCAACCAATGCATCAACAATCATGCCTGGCAAGTCTGCGACAAAGTTGGCCATCCAATCCCATATCTTGGTAAAGAAACCAGAGATACTGAATCCTGCTAATGCGTTCTCAGCGTTCTCAAATCCTAGTTTACCCAATAACCAACCGATACCGTCTTTCAACATGTCTAGTGGTTTCATGATAATGGCGTTGATTGCACCTTTGAAGAATCCAGTGAATCCCATAAAGAGTGATTTCATTATACCATCACCCTCTTCTCTGGACTTACCGAAGTCTTTGAACATCTGCATGATACCACCGATAAGACCAGTGATTACTGTGATAGGCCATGCGATTACACGACCAACTACTGCGAATGCTCTGAATACAACACCGAATGTTCGAGCAAACCCACTAAAGAGTCTACCGACCATCTTGAATCCGTCACCTACTTTAGTAAAGACTTTACCCACTGTACCAGTTGTTGCGGTAACACCATTCATCACTCTACCGATAGAACCTATTGCTCTTCGGATTCTATTGAATGGTTGAAGGATGAATTTATTCATCATCCTACCCATACTCGCAAAGAAACCAGTTATTCCTTTTTGAAGACTAACGAATCTTCCCATTGCACCACGGACTGCTCTGGTCTCACCTTTTAATCCTGCTCCAAATGCTTTACTAATGTTACTAAAGAATGCAGTTACAGGTTTAAAGAAATTCTTTATCGTAGTAATCATACTAGTGAATTTCGTTTTTACGAACTGAACTAATTTTGTGTTCTTAAAGAAATCCTTAGTACTCTTAGCTAATTGAGTGAATGGACTAGTAACAGTTTTAACAATACCGTAGATAAGACCAAGAACCGCACCAGACAACCCAGCAACGATTCTGCCAAGTATCCCGATTAATCCAATACTCTCGTTACCTTGAGGCGCATCTCCACCACCAGATGGGCCACCACCAGATGGTGAACCTTCTTGACGATCCTGTCCACGTTGACGGTCGATTGCCATACCATCGAGCATATCACCGATAAGACGTGCAGTCTCTTGAGTAGCCTCTGCCGTCTTTTCTTGATTCTCGTTCAGTTCTGCGAGTTTCTTATTATTCTCTTCTCGCAGTAAACCGATTGCGCCTGTTAATTGTGCTTCTGCCATTTCTGGTTATCCGTTTTGTTGATTCTGTCTTTCTATTCTCTCGTTCTCTTCCTTAATGTGTTCCAATAGCATATTAACATATATTTCCCTTTCCCATGGCATCATCATTTCTAATTCAGTCAAACTGTAATGGTGATGTTGCATCATTGCGAAATTTGTCTTATAATGGTTTACAAGACTATCATGAGAAAGGTTTAGGATAAAAAATCCGATATCCCTTTTAATTCAATTTCATTATCATGTCCACAGTGAACGCACTTAAATTTTGCGTTATGTTTCATAGCTGGAAGATCACCAATATACTTGGTAACTCTTTCGAACTGTTCACTGGTCATAGACTCAATGAATTCCATTAGTTCTTTTTTGGATACATCCTTCGCATCCATACGTTCTTCTTCAAGACCGTTTTTAACTATGACTCCAGCGATACTGGCTACAACCATATCCAGTCCTAGTTTTACTTGATCACCCGATAGATCTGATTCCATAACCGACTTGTAAGGCGGGTACTTCATCTCTACCGTGATCTGATCTGTCAATTCTACTTTCATGTCCTCGTCTGTGACCTCAACTTCAATCTTTGATAGATCAATGTCTATCTCGTTTTGAGTTTCACATTCTTGACACTTCAGTAAGATTGTCGATTTCTCACCAGCAGACTTGGAACGTATCTGTGTAAACATATACTCGACATCAAATGTCGCCAGTTCTGCTACGTTTATTTTATCTTGAACACATGCATCAATGGTTGATACGATAGCTTTTAGTGCTTGTTTCTGATCGCCAGATTCAAACGCCATCATAAGAACCTTTTCTTCCTTAACAAGATACGGTCTGTAGCTGACACGATCTCCTGTTGAAGGAACCGACAATTCATATATCGGTGCTGTGTTTAACTTTGGTAATGCCATTTCATTCTCCTAATAATTTAGAAATAGTTTATCTCAACTGAATATATTTAGTCCACCACTAAGTATTGAACTAAACAAACTCTTCGCATCGTGGGCAGTCGATTCCCAATCTCTATACTTAAATGATACTGTGAGTTCCATGATTGCGTTCTCTTGGTCATCACCCAACTGTATATCACTCATTGTCGTTGGAAACGCTTCGATCAAACGACAAGTGTATGTCTTTTCGTCCTTTGTACCTAAGTCCAAATCTACTTCACCTTGGGACAATTTAAATGGCCCAATGTCTGGTAGTCGATTACGGATAGTCGGACTAATCTTTTTCAAAAAAGGTATTTGTTTATTAAAGGCAGGAATAGTTGCACCTGTCTTTAGAGTCTCAATCTTGAGATCTCTTGCGTAATCTTTAAAGTATCCTACTTCACCTTTGTTCCACGCAATACTTTGCCAGTCTTCGAAGTAGTTCTTTACTATGTGTGTTGCTGGTACATGGAATGTCATGGTTACTTCTGATACAGTCTGTGCATTTACTATGTCGTACTTATATGTACCTAACTGTTTCTCAATTGTACCGATCTGTCTGCCAGGCAATAATACTGCCTTACACAATAAGTTTAAATCTTTTGTGTCGTAACCATCAATAGGAGGTAACTGAACACGAAATAGATTAGGTCTTTGAAAACCATCGGATCTACCCATAAGGGTTTTCAGTCCTTCAATAGAACCTAGTCTGTTAGTTGAATTAGCCATCTATCTTTTGCCTTGAATCGTAGAATACTTTCTGTGAGTTTGCTTTTCTGAACTGTGCAGTTGGTAAGAAAGTCGCAATTTCCCACTCTGGTGTTTGAACTTCTGCAAACCGACTCTTCACGTGTGCGGTTAGATAATGTTTCAAACATGGTTTATAGTACCGCATCTTTGCGGTCTTCTGTAAGATGCCATATGTTAACCGCATCCTTGCGGTCTTTGTCATCTTCGCACCGAGTACATCCATTAATGCATCCAGAAACTTCGCACGAAGAATCGGAGGCAAGTAATGTAAATTGAGTCCGTAGAATCCACCTTCTGCGGGCCCAATAATAATGACCAACGGAAACGCATCGTAGTATGGTAATGTCTTCTTATGTTTTGGATCATAGAAGAACATCTGCATAGAACCAATCAACTCTCGATTATCCGCCTTTGATACATCACGTCTTTTCAACGGATCTTCTTTCATCAATGCTTCACGGTTAATCGAACGTAGATTCGATGCCTTTTGTCTGAACCAATCACGACTCTCCTTAGTACGAGGTGTAATGCCCGCACGGAATGCCTGTAGTTCCAGTCTGTTGAATAAATTACTCATGTTTCTATTTATACCTATTTGTTACGCTTTTTGAAAGGTTTTAATGGTTTAGTTGATTTAGGCATCAATCCCATTGCGGTTAGTTCTTTTTCTGTCCATATCTCGAATCCCCACCCACGATCTTTCGCATATTCCACAGCTGCCTTCCATTTGTTCTGGTTCTTGACAAAGGTAAATGATTCTGTTAACATACGTTTAGTACGTCTACCTTTCATCTTAGGTAATTGGGTTTCTTTGAATGGTTTGACTTCGATCAGTTTGGTTTGTCCGTTCTTGTAGACAATAACGAAATCCATGAAGTAACGATGATATTTCCTATCGACTTCATATAGATAAGGTATAACAATCTCTTCTGAACCCCACTCTTTGACATCCGAAGAGTTATCACAATACTTCATCACATACTTTTCCCACAGGGATCTGTATACGATGTTTGTCACATCACCCAAGTACTTATCTGGGTTTTTAGGTTTAAATTTGCCTGAATATGCCATAAAATCCTTATAAATAGAATTAGTAGTTTTCAATAACCCTATTTAGTGGAAAAGTTATGAGCGCAAAAAACATATTTAATTATCCTCTTCATGACGAAGGTGATTATAAAGGAAGGATCAGATTTACTCTGTTTGCAGAGAAATACTTCAATACTGGTCTGGGAGACATATTGTCTGACAAAAAGACTGATATGCAATCGTTAAAAGATAAAAGATTAGAATTGTTGAATCAAGCAAAAGCAGAAGCGAAAGAGAGTGAAGGTGGTGCTGGATCAGCAACCGACCAAACAAAGAAGGAACTAGAAGAAATTCAAGCTCAACTAGAAGAACTTGCAAAAGACGTAGGTGCGTTCAATGGAGTATCGAACGAAACCGAAATGGGATTGAAACCAAGACAGATTGTTGACACCGAAGTACTACTATATCTTCCACAGGGTTTACAGTTCAGAGATAATGTTACATATGAAAACGTTGATGTAGGTGCAACTGGTTCTGCGGTCGCTGGTGGTGCATCTATACTTGGTTCTATGGCAGATGGTGTTGGATCATTTGTACAGGGACTATCTGGTGGTAGTGGTGCTGGTGACAGTCTTGCCAAACTTGCAACAGTTAGACTTGCACAAAAGGCAGGTAAGTTTGGTGATGAGGTTACTGCTGGTCTTAAACTACAAACAGGTGTTACTACTAATCCAAACACACGCTCGTTATTCAAACAAGTTAATATGCGTGAGTTCCAATTTAACTTCAAGATGATTGCACGATCTAAAGCTGAGTCAGAACAGATCAAAAAGATCGTGAACTTCTTCCGTAGTGAACTATATCCCGAAGATATCCCAGTGACTATTGGTGGTCAAGAAATATCACTTGGTTATAACTTCCCTAACAAATTCAATATCGAGTTCGAATATGACGGTAAGACTATTGCACACAAAGTCAAACCATGTTTCTTACGTTCGGTCGATACCACATATAATGCAAGTCAAATGGCATTCCATGATGACGGTGAGTTCCTAGAAGTGGACATGAACCTTAACTTTACCGAAACCGTTACACTATCCAAGAAAGATATTCTTGATGTAGATGCGGATGGAGTTGGATACTAATGAGTACAAAATATTTTCAACGGTTTGAGAAACTATATTACAAGTTTGGTGATGAGACGAATTATTCTCTCATACAAAACCTTACACAGTATGTTGATATCATTGATCAAGTCAAACCACAAAAGTCTTTCTATGAAGACTATATGATTAAATCAGGTGATCGACCAGACACCCTGTCATTACAATTATATGGTGACACCAACTATTACTGGACATTCTATCTTATGAATGACCATTTACGTGAGTCAGGTTGGCCATTAAAGAACGAAGAAGTACTAGAACGTGCAAAGGGTTTTTATCCACACAGAGTATTGACGACTACCGCAGATATTGCCACCGCAGAGGGTGGTTACGACTTTAAAGTAGGAAGACAAATAGTCGGTCAACAATCAGGTACGGTAGGAACAATCGTAAAACGTAATCTTGATCTAGGTCAACTCATAGTTGATACTGCAACCACCTTTGTCGTAGAGAACAGAGATGTTGTACTTGATGTCAACAGTAACGGTGCAACCACTTTGACTCTGGATGATGAACAAGAGAAGTTTCATCAAACCGATTTATGGGTATTAGAAAAACAAGATTTAGACAATCCTAGTTCTGATCCTGTCATCTTAGGTAGTTATAGTATTACTCTTGAAAGTCTTGACAGTAGAGCTAAGATAATCAATATACCGTTTGAAGCTGGTAACTTCGAATACACTTTTAAAATTAGAGTCGCCAAATACAATCGAAGAGATGCAACGTTTACTCAAGGTGAACAGGTATTCTTCCGTGACGATTCTACTGGTCTTGTTGTGTTTGCACGTATACACAAAGAAACTGCACAATACAATGCGGTACATCATTACGAAAATGTTGACGGTGAGTGGATAGACATTGATCCGTTTACCGAAACTATTCCTTCTAGTCTTAATCCAGTAACCAATATGGAGAGATTGACGGCTAAGAACAATGATCTAAAACAGATTAAGATATTGAAAAAAGATGCCGTAGAAAGTGTAGTAAAAGAATTTTACAAGTTGATGAGTAATAGATGAGTACACAAAACGATAACCAATCACAATATAAGATTACTCAGGCGTATATTACATCTGAGGGTATGGGTGGTGATGATGCTGGTAACAGGATTAACGTCAACCCAAATATTGTTGAATTGGTATTCTTTGAGAGTTTAGAGAAACCATATATCTCTGGTCAGGTTGCAATATCAGATGATCAGGGTTTTGTTGATGGTATGGGATTCTCTGGAACCGAAAGAATCTTTATTGAGATGGCGTCTGAAGATAAAACTTTAGTACCAGTAATGTCCAGAACGTTTATAATGACTAGTATTGATCAAGTGATTAAAAGTAACGATGCTGGCCAAGCCAGTATATATCTCTTTACTATCATGGACGAACACGCAGTTTTAAGTAAGTCTAAGAAAATATCTCGTACTATTTCAGATACGTTAGAGAAAGAGATCACCAAGATATGTGGACAAGATCTCAACAAAGATGTAGACTTATCGTATCTCAATCCAACAGTTCAGAATAATATTACAGTTCTAGTACCTTACTTGAATCCACTAGAAGCATGTGATTGGTTAAGAGATCGTGCGACCACAGTATCAGGTTGTCCACTATTCTTATATGCATCTATACATGACACCAATATTAGATTAGGTAGTCTGGATAAGATGTTGGAACAATCACCTTGGAATAGTGAGTTACCTTATTTGTATTCACCTGCTAACGTAAAACAAACGGAAGCAAAGTCTCCATTACATCGTACATTCCAAGTACAAACAATGAGAGCAGCTAAACTACAGAACACATTGAAACAAATGATATCTGGTGGTGTAGGTGCAATGTATAATAACACAAACCTAAACACAGGGCAAATAAGTTCTGCACATTTTGATGTAAGAAAGACACTAAAGAATTTATCTAACTCTGGTGTAATACCAGATGAAAAACTTCAGAATGTATACCCAGAAGAGTTTGTACTTAATAACAAAAATGTGGCAGATGAGAACGCAAGGGTATATCATCAAATAACATCTACTGGAACATATGGTACAAAGAAGAGTTATCATGACGAATTAAAAGAATCTAGTTTTACAAACAAGTTAGTTAATAGATCTATTCGAAATATGTTGTACAAGAATCAGTTCGAGGTTACAGTTCCAGGCGCTGGTTTTATTGTATCCAAAGCAAGTGTTGGTGATGTCGTTACCATTCAAACTATATCGGATGATGGTGATCCAGAATCAACCGAAGCTTTTGATAACTTACGTACAGGTGATTTCTTAATTTATAACACACGACACACATTCAAGAATACACGTCATGATGTTGTTATGACTGTATGCAAGTTGGTGAGGGGATAATGAAATCTATTCAAACAGAATATTACGGTGATAATACTCGTTGGTTTATTGCGGATGTGATTGACCACACACCCCCATATGGTTTAGAGGGACGTGTAAAGATTCGTATTCATGGTGTACATAACCCATCGACAAGAGAGATAAAACAAAACGACTTACCTTGGGCCCAAGTAGTAATACCCACGACTGAAGCTGGTGTATCTGGTTTAGGTAGAACACCTAGACTTACTTCTGGTGCAACTGTATTCGGGTTCTTTATGGACGGACTTGCATCTCAGGTTCCGCTTGTTTTGGGATCAATACCTAAAGTAGAATATCCGACTCGTGTACAAAGACAAGTTGAGTTCAATACTGTACAAGAAAGGATTGATCAAGAAGAATTGTTTTATGAACAAGAAATAAAGATTATCGATCCAGTAAGAATCAAAGACGATGATTTCGGTTTTGTTTATAATAAAACACTTGAAGCACGTAAGGTTGAGGGTGTTAAGTATTTCCTTGCACAAGGTTATACTATGTTTCAATCGATTGGTATCATGGCTGGTTTAATACATGTCTCTGGATTAAATGAAACTGCGGCCGAAGATGTTACTGATCTGAATCCTCTTGGTATCGGTGCATGGACAGGTACAAGGAAACAGTTATTAAAGAACTTTTCTAACGACTGGAGGAAGTTTAGTTCACAATTGGTCTTCACTAAGTATGAACTAAATAGTACTCAAGCAGCTGCGAACATAAGACTATTGCGATCAGATAGTTTAGAGAAAGACTATGACAAGAGTTGTCAAAGACTCTTCGCAAAGTATTACCTTGGTCTAAGGAAGAAGGACGACTTTAGAGTGGTTGATGTTATTGCTGTTAAACTTCAGGAACTATTGGGTGAGTAAATGCCGTTAAATAAAAGTCAATTAAACGCAAAGTTAAGTGCTACTCAACTAGGTCAGGACTTTGACACTAAGATAAGTGATACTGCTGGTTCGTTGAAAGAGAATACCTTTGCCAAAAACGCAACACTTCTTGGTAATGGGCCAGGCAGTATACACGCTGGTATAGAATCACTAGAAAGTAAAATAGATAATGTTGGTGAGACTTCGATGGGTGATGCTATGTGTTCCTTCGGAGATAATGTAACTGGACTATCAGGAATACCCGATCCTACTGCGATTGATCTAGATTTATCTGTTCCTACATTCACTCTTGGGACAGAAGGAGAAGCAGGAGACTCTGGTGGTGTTGTGAACACTATTACATCGGCCGCAACAGAGAATCAATCCGTATCATCGGTAGTACAACAACTTACTGGATTAGGCGCCCCTGTTGCAAAATTAGAAACTGCAACTTTAGGTGCATCTTCTCTAGATGCAATCGATGCCACTGCCAGTGATGTTGAGGGTAAATCAGGTGCATTGAAATCTAAGATACAGGCAGTTGCATCCGAAACAAAAGCTGCATCTGGAACAGGTGGTGGTGCATCAGGTGGATTGAGCGCAATCACCGATACATTAAAGAAAGCAGAAAACATGATAAGTGACGTAATCAAAGAAGTATCTGCGGTTCCTTCACTGAATGCAAATGCACCAGATCTGAGTAATGTTACAAACAAAGTTTCTATCGGTAGTATAGACGATATAAAGAATAATGTCAATAGTATAAGTGCCAGTGTAGATGATATTGCCAAAGAGGTTACATCAGGTATAAACAATCCTCTTGATGATCTGAAGAAAGCACAAAAAGATCTAGAAGGGTTTATCAATAAGTCGCCTGTAAAAACTGGTCTTGGATTATTGCAAGACTTTACAGAGAATATCACTAACGATGCATCAAGTTTGATTCGTAGTTTTACATCTAACGCACAATTAGATCTAAGTAAGATATCAGACATTGTTACTAATTCCCTTGACGGTACACAGGAAGGACTCGCAAAAGCAACTCAGACTACTATCAAGAATGATACTGCATTGTCACCTAAGATGAAAAAAGTAATCGGAACAATTGATGATGACAAAACAAATAGTGAGTTTGTTAGAGAGTTAGAAGTAAAGGCACAAGCTGCTGGTATTCCAGACGAAGAGATAAACGAAGTCGAAGCACGTGTATTCGCAACTGAAGCGGAGTTATCTAAACTAGATACGACTATATCAGGAAGTCTTGTAACGACTGCGGATTCCTTTGTTACTAAAGAGTATGATCTTAGTGAAACATTAAAACGTTTCGATGGTGAAAAGACGGCATTTGAAGCATTTACTTACATAGATTCGAAAGAAGAATTAGGATTACAGTTTAAGAAGATCAATAGACCTATCACAGAAATGATTATTCATTCAAGTGATACTTACACAAATCAGAACATTGGTTGTGAAGAGTTACATGTACAACACAACCAATCAGGAGAAGATGGTATCAAGTATCATCTGGTGATAAGACGAGACGGTAAATTACAGAGAGGACGACCATTAGATAAGATAGGTGAAACTAACGGTTCAAATGGTCATGGTGAAAACTCAATCGATGTATGTCTAATTGGTGGATTGAATTGTTCTACTGGATGTCCAGATCCATTGACATATAGATCTTCTCAATCGTTTACTCGTGAACAGATGTCTACACTAGAGGCAATATGTGAAGCATTCTACCGTAGATACTTTGGTGGTCAGGTATTTGGACATAACGAAATACAACCATTAGTATCAGATCCACATTTCCAAGTATCGGAATATGTCGAAACAGTGTTCCGTAAGAAATCTGTATATGAAGATCTTGCGAACGACAAAGTGATGAAACCAAAAGAATTGATAACGAAGAAACCACAATGACAATAGAAAGCGAAAAAAATAAACAGGGAACAAACCCAGCCAGAGAAGGGACACTTGGAGTACCACTAGATGGTTTTCAAGATCCTACTGGTGAGTTCCCCAAAACAAATTATCACTATTCGTCTTCACTGAATAAGGCTGCCCGTGGATTTGAGGTAAATGAACTTTACCTTGGGGGTGGAGACTTTAACGTTTCGTTAAACGTAGAAGATCAACAACCTTCTCAGTATCCATTCAATCAGGTTATGGAGACTGCATCTGGACATGTTGTTGAACACGATGACACGCCAGGCGGTGAACGTATTCTTATCAAACATCGTAAAGGTGGTGGTATTGAAATGCGTGCCGATGGATCCATCATTATATCATCCCCGAACAATAAAGTCGAGGTGACTGGTGGAGACAATACGGTCATCGTAGAGGGTGATGCAGAAATGGTCTATAAAGGTAATCTGAACCAGACGGTTACAGGTGACTGGAATATGGACGTAGGTGGTAACCATAATCTTAACATACATGGACACAATAAGCAACATGTATTGTTGAATAAGAGAACCGAAGTATCAGGTAACACAGAATATATCACAAAACAATCTGCATCATATAAGACAGTAGAGAACAAGTCTGAATTGATATTGGGTAACAATACAGAATGGACTAAAGGTTTTTCTAAGGAACACGTTGAGGGAGAACTCAATGTGTTTACTGACAATCGTTTAATCATGACTGCAAAAGACGAATACATTCAGACTGCACCAGTAATGGCAATCACTGGATCTGAATTGTCTGTCATGGGTATGAAAGGTGTGATTGGTGGTGAACAGGTAGAGATGACTTCACCTG
The DNA here is from genome assembly GCA_002689565.1 of Methanobacteriota archaeon. The sequence continues at coordinate 92,902 of NZGQ01000100.1, forward strand.
TATACATGGGGCCAAAAGGTGCGGTTCCGTTCGCATCGGGAGCTGCGTTCTATGGATCATTCCACGGACAGGCGACAGAAGCGATTCGATCATACAATGCAAACGTAGCAGACAAAGCGAAGAAAGCGTTCCAAGCACAGAAAGCGGGAACCGCTGGTGCATTGGGGGCCGCTGGATCTGCATCTGATCCTACAGTTAAGAAGGCAGTTGAAGGACAGGAGACTCCGACACCGAAGAAACCAGTCCCACTCGCAGATGCGATTGGAGCGATGATGACGATGGGTGACTTCTCTGTACGTACCGTGACTGTAGATGCTGGTGACGTATTGAAGAATAAGATTCTATTACGTGATGACTACGAGGGATTATTTGAAAAGGTTCCGACAACACAAGAGATTAGATCTACGATTCGTGATAATGCAAACCGTTCTCTTATTGGAAACAAGATGGTTGCGGAAGGTAAACTAAACTCACAATTTGATAATTCAAGTCCACCTAAGATCGGAAGAACTGTTGGTACAAAAGAGTCTTCCAGATTTGGATTTGTACCGATCGGTAATTCAATTGAGAATAGAGGTAAGAGGTTTAAAGGATGATTATATTACCAGATCCATTATACAATCCAAACTTTCTAGACGGAGACAATATATCCTCTAGAACTAAGTTAGCTCCAGGCGTGACCATTGCGAAATACCTTGGTGCGTATGGAGACAAGACACCATTCTCTCATGTCGGTACGGCAGAAGAAAGAAAACAAATTGCACGTAACCTTTATCTACATGCAGAGATGTACAGAACAATTAACGGTAATACCGACTTGTTTAACAATGTACGTCTTATTGTAAGTGAAGGTATTTACAAAGGTGGCCCTCTAGAAACAGTAGGGGGTGACAATTTAAAGAAACAAGATGGTCGTCTTGTAGTATATCAGGTTATTGATAGAGAAGGCAAGATAGATCATAGTGCAACATTTGATGTTGCGGAATATTGGAAAGACTATTGTTTCTTTGACAAGTTAATTCTGGATTATGATATCTATAACCCAGATGGATCTCTGACATCTCAGATTGCGATTGAGATGCCTGAGGTTTCCGAATCATTTGATTTAGATTTCAAGGGATCAGTATCAACAACTTATAATAGTAAGTTACTATCTTCTAAGGAATTAATCGAAGTAAAACTAGATTAAAACGTATAAATAGATACAAGGTTATTTAAGAGACTAATATGGCAATCACAAGAGCATTATCGATAGAAGACACTAATCTATCATCAGCGTCTACTGTTACCGCAACACGTAACAAAGAATACTCTGATATAGATTTGTCGTTGGCTCTCAAATCGCAAACTAGAGATATCTACAAGAAACTAAATGTAGAGTCAGTGAAGTTTGCGGTAAAAAATCTCCTGTTGACTAATCAGGGAGAGAAACCATTCAATCCATATTATGGGGGAAACCTTTATAATTTCTTGTTCGAACTTGCGGACGGTGGAACAGAGAAGTCTGTAGTTCGAGAAGTTAAGAACGTTTTAGAAGTATATGAACCTCGTGTTGACATACCTACACTAAAGGTGTTAGTCAACATGCAACCAGACTACAACTCAGCTGAAGTAACGGTTATCTTTAAGGTAATCAATACTGGAGAACTTGTAGAATTTACTACCGTATTAAGTAGGTTAAGATAAATGGCAACAACAATAAAATCAACAGCATTAGACTTTCAGGCAATCAAAAACAATCTGAAAGAATACCTTCAACAGGAAAAGGAGTTTAAGGACTTCAATTTCGAAGCATCGGGTTTATCAAACCTATTAGATGTTTTGGCATACAACACGCATATTAATGCGTTGACTGCCAACTTCGCATTGAACGAATCCTTCCTTGGTACTGCACAGTTGCGTAGTTCTTTGGTATCTCTTTCTGAAGGTATCGGATATATCCCAGATAGTAAGAACGCCTCTACGGCATTCATTAAAATGTCAATCAATCTAAATGGTGTAGCTGATCGTAGTCCACGTATCTCTTTACCTTCTGGTTACAAATTTACGACATCCGTAGAAGATGTTGAATATACATTCCAAACAACAGAAACTATTTCTGCTACAGATGATGGTTTTGGTTTCTATGAGTTCCAACAACAGAATGGTTCTAATGTCATACCTATCAAAGAAGGTAACGCAAAGACTAAGACGTTTATCTCTGGTGATAATACAGAGAACATTACCTACATCATCCCAGATAAAAACTTAGATCTATCTACTGCGGTAGTAAAGGTACATCCTAGTTCAACATCTCTAGACTTTACTGCATATAAGAATATACTTGAAGCAAATGTAATTAATAATGACTCAACACTATACATTCTAAAAGAAATGCCTAACGGTCATTTTGAATTAACATTCGGTAACGGTACGACTCTAGGTAAAACACCAGCGCCAGGAAATAAAATTGTTGTTGAGTACTTATCTGTATCTGGTAATGCGGCTAACTTCTCTAGTATATTTGAACCAGTAAATGAAATTCAGATCAATGCAAGTACAACTCGTACACCAACAATAACAACAGAAGCAGAATCATCTGGTGGTGCGGAGAAAGAAACATTAGAGTCTATTCGTAAGAATGCACCATTCCAATATGCAGCTCAAAACAGAATGGTAACTCATTCAGATTACTCTTCACTAGTATTACGTAACTTCTCATCTCTAATTAAAGACATCAAGTCATGGGGTGGAGAAGACAACATCGTTAAACAATATGGTTGTGTATTCATGTCTGTATTGTTCAACAGTAATATTCCACAAACGACAGTAGATGCAACTAAGACTGCAATCTTAGATCTTGCAGAACAGTTGTCAATCGCTTCTTTTGATTTAAAGTTTGCTGATCCTGTCAGAACATTTGTGGAACTAGACACCAAATTCCAATTCAATGAAAGACTTACTTCATTGACACTTAACACAATTAAAACACAGGTAGATGATGCGGTACGTCAATACTTTAATGAAAATACTGGTAAGTTTGACCAAGCGTTTAGACGATCAAACCTACTATCGTTGATTGATGAGATCTCGCCTGCGATTCTTTCTTCTCGTACTGCGGTGAAGATGCAACAGAGATTCACACCTACACTGGGATCTGTATCAAACCATACACTGAAGTTCCCTGTTGAAATACAATCTAGAGATGACGAGAACTTTATCGTCACATCAACAAACTTTGTATTCCAAAATGTTAACTGTGTTATACGAAACAAATTAAATAGTAATATTTTACAGGTTATTAACTTGACAGATAACCGTGTATTGGTAGATAATGTAGGTAACTATGCATCAAGTACAGGTACAGTTTATCTCGTTGGTCTACAAGTAGACAGTATTACTGGAGGTCAGACATTTATTAAAGTATCTGCGGTTCCAGCTAACCAATCATTAGTTGTACCACAGAGAAACGATGTTCTTGATTTCGATGAGTCAAGATCACAAACAACTGGTATCCTAACGACAGCGACTAACTAATGACTACACATTTAGATAAGACATTTACGGATCTAGGTCGTAGGGAAATAAACCTACGACACTATAAGGTTGAGGAAGTACTTCCCGATCATATTGTAGAGAGTTATCCTACATTTGTCAAGTTATTAAAGGCGTATTATTCGTTTGAAGATCAGGACACATCACCGACCAATCTTCTTAATGAGTTATTCCTTACAAAGGATATTACTCAAACAGACATTGATCTTCTATCATTTGTAGAAGACGAACTGTTATTAGGACAATCCTACTTTGAAGGATTCCCAGATAAGAGAGAGGCTGCAAAGTACTCGAATACATTGTATAAATCTAAAGGTACTAAGTATTCGATACAACAGTTCTTTCGTACATTTTTTAATATAGATCCAGATGTGGTCTATACAAAGAAAAACGTTTTCAACTTAAATGAGTCTGAAATCGGCCCATCGTCTCAAAGATATATTACAGACGATAAATTATATCAGACATATGCAATTCAAATCAAGAGTGAATTGTCTATATCTGAGTGGAGAAGTATTTACAAACTATTCGTCCATCCAGCTGGTATGTACTTGGGATCACAAGTACAATTAGAAGGTGTTGTTGACTTGGATATCGAGAATCAACCATTCCCTGGCACGTTGGATATTCCACCACAAGAAGTGGAAGGTATTGCAACAATGCGTCATCCAGATGGTTACGCACAACATACTGCACTGTTTGATTACTTTGACACTAATCTTGGAGGAGGAACTGACATGAAGTTCAGAATGAATTTGGGTAGTACAACAACCTATCCTAACCCAGGCGGTAATGATATGAAGGACGTTGCAGATAAGTCTATTGGTGAACTGCATAACTTGTATCAGACCATGACAGAATATCTAGAACCTAACTCACCGACATTTGATATTGATCACAATGCGGATAGTTCAGGTATCGGATTATCTTCACTAGAAACAATTGACCAAGAACAATTTACTTGGAAGAACGTTGAAAGGGAAGATACGGATAACCCAGCAGTTGGTATAACTGGTGACTCGGATAGTGAAATAACTCTCGATGAACTGTTATAAAACGTATAAATAGAAGTAACAATCTTAGGTAGAAGAGATGACAAGACAAGTATTAAATAGAGGCGTAGTAGCGAATGACGGTCAAGGGGATACCCTTCGTACTGCTGGTTTAAAAATAAACGCAAACTTCGTAGAACTTTATAAATTCCTCGGTGGGGATAGTGACGTACTGGCAACTAAGATCCAGTTTGACTCAGACGGTATCTTATTTGAAGGATCGTCCATCGATGACTTTGAAGTAAAACTGACAGCCGCTAACGCAACAGCAGATAGAATATTAACACTTCCAGATGCGGACGGTGACTTCGTACTAACTACTCCTGCTCAAACGTTAACTAACAAGACATTAACTAGTCCTGTTATTACTACTCCACAAATTAACGATACAAGTGCTGACCATCAATATGTATTTGGTGTAAGTGAACTTGCGGCTGATCGTACAATAACTCTACCTTTACTGGCTACGAATGATGAGTTTACTTTCAATAGTCATGCTCAGACTTTAACTAACAAAACACTTACCAATCCAGTAATTGCAGAACCAAAAATATCTACTGCAATTGATGATGGATCTGGTAATGAGTTGATTACTCTTTCTCCAGCGACAAACGCTATCAACAATGTTGAAGTTGTTTCAGCTGCAATTAACCTACACCCAGCACTAAAGGCGGTAGGTGATCAGGCAAATGTTAACTTAGAATTACATGGTAAAGGAACTGGTGCGGTTGCGGTCGAAACAAAACTCGCACTAGGTGTTCAGAATGTAACGGCAACTCCTGCTACAGTTTCTCTCAATGCCCCTATCACTTACTTTAACATGGCGACTGCGGTAGCAGGGACTATGGCAGATGGGACAGTAGATGGGGAAGTTAAACACTTAATAAATATTAACACTGGACAAGCAACTGTTACTATTACAAATAACAGTTCGACCAGAGATACCGTTGTTTTGACGAACGGTCAATCGGTAACACTCGCATACAGTACGTCTGCAAGTGAGTGGTTCGTAGTATCATCGAACGGCGCAACAATTTCATAGGACAAATAAATGGCTGCTATAGTAACTGACAAAATTAAAAAACTCTTTCTCGAAGATCTGTTCTCAGATTTCGATTCTTCATCTACCCGATACTATGCTGGTATTGGTCGTTCGGAGATTTGGAATAATACAGATGCGACTGTAACTCCACAGAACCGTGAGAGAGACGAACGTGATGCACGAATGAATTTGCAATCTATCAAGAATATTACTGATAAGTCGTTTGCGGTTCCTCGTTACAACTGGTCTTCTGGTACTCAGTATTCTGCGTATGATGATAATCATATTGGTTATCCTTTACAACCATTCTATGTAATGAATAGTAACCAAGAAATTTATGTTTGTCTACAACAAGGTAAAGATGCGACTGGTACTCCAGTAAACTCTACCGAACAACCGACAGGTAACACTACTGGTGTTCCATTTACTACTTCAGACGGATATGTCTGGAAGTTCTTGTATTCTATTGGTGCGTTGAATGCCTCTAAATTCTTATCTTCTGCATATATGCCTGTTCAGTTTGTTGATTCAGATCAAGCAGCTTCTGTTGATGCAACTGCGGAACAAGTAGAACAACGTGCGGTAGAAGTAGCGGCTCGTGTTGGTGAGTTAGTAGGTGTTGCGGTAACTGCTGGTGGTACTGGATATACATCCACACCTAGTGCAACAATTATTGGTGATGGTACAGGTGCAGAAATTACTCCAGTCATTAGTGGTAATGCACTAGTAAACTTATTAATAAAACAAGACTCTGCTGGTAACCTTGGTGGTACTAATCCAAACGGATGGTCAACAGGTTCATTCCGTGGATCAGGTTACAATCGTGCTCAAGTAAAAATTACTGGTGTGGGTAACGGTGCAACAGGTCGTGCAATTATCGGGCCAAGTAATGGTTTGGGTGCAGATCCACGTGACGATCTTAAATCATCTGCGGTTATGTTTAACGCAAAGATTGACGGTAATGAAGGGGGAGACTTCTTACTAGGTGATAACACTTTCCGTCAAGTACTATTACTACGTAGTCCATTGGTTGCAGATTCAGCTGACAGACCAGACGATCAATTATTTACTGAGTCAACTGGTAACGGACTAATTAAATTAGAATTGACTTCAACTAACGGTACATTTGTAGAAGATACTACTATTGAAGATCAATCAACTGGTGCGAAAGCGTATATCGATACTGTAGATTCTGTTAACGGATCTCTATTGACTGCACGTCTTCTAGTTCACCAAAACGAAACTACAGGTTTCACAAGTTTCACATCAAGTAACTCTGTGACAGATCCTAGTGGTAACACAGGTATTGTATCACAACAACTTGCTGGAGAGTTCGATCCGCATACTGGAGAACTCCTATATATTGATAACAGGGCGGCAGTAGACCGTTCCGCAGAACAAATCGAAGATTTAAAAATCGTCATACAACTTTAAGGTAAAAAGATGCCAACAACGTATACTGAACAAACATTTCCATCAACTTATAAGGACGACTACGATAAGTCTAAGAACTATCATCGTATTCTCTTTAATAGTGGTAAGGCATTGCAGGCTCGTGAACTTACTCAGTTACAGACTGTTATCCAAAAAGAGATTACACAATTAACTGGTAACCTATTTGAGGAAGGTGCGGCTATCACGCCTGGCTCATTCCGTTGTGATAACAAACTTGAGTTTATAAAGATTGCGAGTGGTACACCTTTTCCATCTGATCCAACTACGTTGGAAGGTGTTGAGTTTTCAAGTTCAGACAATACGATTAAGTTTACTGTAGTTTCCGCCTTAGCGGCTGAGAATGGTGATCCAGATACATTATACGTAGAGTACACACAAGATTCAAATGGTAGTGAGACAGGTACTCGTGTACCAGCTGGAGACACATTAACAAGTACAGGTGGTGACTTTACACTAAATGTACAACAGATCAATACTACAACTAACCCAGCGGTTGGTTTAGGTTCATCGATTCAGGTTGACGAAGGACATTTCTTTATACAAGGACGTATTGTATATTGTCCACCACAAAGATTAGTATTCCGTAAGTATTCTAACAATGCATCATCACGTTTTGGTTTTACCATTACACAAGACATTGTTACTTCGGATGATGACGAAACACTATTTGACAATCAAGGTGCAACACCTAATCTAACATCGCCTGGCGCAGATCGATATCGTATTCGTTTGGTACTATCGGATGCACGTGTAGTCACAAAAGATAAAATCTTCATTCCAATCATTGAAGTATCTGGTGGTCAGATTGTATCTTCTGTTACTGCGAGTTCAGGATTCAAATCAATCCGTGAAGAGATGGCGACACGTACTCACGAGACAGCTGGTGATTACATCAAACGTTATTTCCGTGCTTCGTTTGCACCTAACTCCACATCCAATTTTAAACTAAAAGTAACGCCTGGTACTGCATATGTTAGAGGTTTCCGTGTAAATAAAGATGCGGAGACAACCATTATTGTTGACAAACCACAAGAAACATTATCAAGAAATAATGACTCGATTACTATTGACTATGGTAACTATTTCTTGTATAGTAACGGTAAAGGTACAATGCCTGACTTCACAACTTGTGAAGAGTTAAATCTTCATAGTGGTGCAAATGGTACTGGATCTGTTATTGGTATTACTCGTGTACGTGCGTTGAATGAAGCTGGTGGTATATCAGGACAGAAGAAAATTCATGTTTTCGCAACAACAATTACTTCAGCTGGATCAAGTATACGTGATATACAATCTATCTGTTCTAAAACAAGTCCTACCGCAAACTACTTAAACGTTTACAGAGAGCCTGGCACTGGTGTAACTAAAATGTATCGTACAGACAAACGACCATTGTTGTTTGATGCACCGATACGTAGACCGAAGATATTCTCAGATATCTCTCTCACAGTTGCAAAAAGAATCTCTCAAACTCAGGCGGATGCTCAGGGTGAAGTTAGTGTTACTTCAAGTGCATCAGGTGACCTCGCAAATGCTGGTAACTGGATAGTCTCATCTGCTGATAGTGATGTTGTAGCTGATACAACAGTATCTTTCGGTTCAACCACTTCTACAATTGGTGGTCTGGTTGATGGTACTAGTTACGATGTATTATACTACGAAAAGATTAATAATGCAAGTCAAAAAGCAAAAGAATTACGTCCACATACAGTAACAAGAACACTAGATTCAGATGGAGACGGTACTAGGTTTATTAATCTAGGAAAGACTGACATCTATGAGATCACTCGTTGTACTGTAGATGATTCGGACGGTAAGAACGTATTGGGTGCATTTGGTATTGACAATGGTCAACGTGACACTCACTATGGTCTAGGTAAACTAGTCTATAAAGGTTCTGGATTAGATTCAGACGAACAACCAGTATATGTTAAAATGAAGTATTTCCATCACACTGGTGATGGTCATTTCTTTGGTGTTAATTCATATGATGGTCAGGTCACATATGGTAGTATACCAGTTCACCGTACAAATGGCAAGGTTGTTTCATTAAGAGATGTTCTTGACTTCCGTCCTTCCGTAAATACTTCGGACGAAACATTCACAGGCGGTGATACACACATATTCGGATTACCACAAGAAAACACTCTTGTAAATGCGGATGCAGAATACTACATGCCACGTCTTGATAAACTAGTATTATCAAAAGGTGGTGAGTTACGTTACATTCAAGGTGTGTCATCAATGATGCCTAAGTATCCATCTACTCCTGTAGATTGTATTGATCTTTATAAGATCGAGATGGGTGCAAACACACTTCATACAAAAGATTTAAAAACTACTATCATTCCAAGACGTGGATACACGATGGAAGATATTGGTAAACTAGACAAACGTCTTGATAAACTAGAAGAAGCTACGACACTTTCTTTGTTAGAACTTAATGCGACTAACGAAAGATTGTTTGACTCTTCTGGTAACGAACGTCTACACACAGGTTTCTTTGTTGACAACTTCAAAAATCAGAAGTTTGCTGACACCAAAAACCTAGAACATAGAGCGTCACATGATCCAACAAAAGGTCTTGTACGTCCACCTTACACATGTAAGACTATTCCGTTAATCTTTGATTCTGCTCATAGTATCTCTACTGGTGTTACTCAGAAAGGTGACAACGTCATGTTGGCACACACCGAGAAACAGTATCTTGCACAGAACATGGCGTCTCAAACAATTAATGTTAACCCATTCCATGTTGAGAAAACATATGGTGACCTTGTATTGTCACCTTCGAAAGATACTTGGAAGAACTTCGAACAGGATGCACCTACTATCATCGATGGTGGTACAGAGTTCGATGCATCACAAGCACTTCTATGGAATGAACAGGAGTATGCATGGGGTGGTACAGATGTAAATGATCTACAAGTGGGTATGACTACAGATCCTCTTGTTTCACAAACATCTAACACAACTCTACTTGGTGAGAGTACACGTCAAACTGGTCAAGAAGTTAGTATCGATTATGGTGAGTGGGTAGAAGAAGGTTCTAACTCATCCACTACAACTTTATCATCATCAACCGAAGTTCTTGGTGTAGAGAACAATCAGGTCACAGGTGATATTGTTTCACAGACTGAATCGACTCAGACTGCTTACGTAGGTAAGAGAATCACTAAACCTATTTCACCTAAGTTCAGTGCGCCATTAGAACTAAACGTAAAAGATGAAGTTATCATCACTTTCTCTTCAACATATAAGAAAGTATTCCGTTGTAGCGCACACAATGGTCGTATTAAAGTTTACAAACTAGAAAGTGGTGATGCGGACACTCCATCAAACTGGACAGAGTTCGGTACTAGTAAGATACGATTCGATGCTGGTGACAAGTTAATGATTAAAGGTGTCGGGACTGGTTCTGCACACGTTTACTTCTATCCAAAGAAAGATAAGTGGAAGAATGGCCCACGTTATGACGTTACTGTTGGTAGACAGAATACTACATCTACAACTACAACTAACCAGTACGAAACAACAACTAACACTAGAACTACAAGTACTCAAGATGTAAGTGTTAACGAAACAGTAACTAATACTACTTACGGTAGAACAAATACTGTTTCTACTGAAAACACATATGAGACTACACAAGAATATAACACTGCAACCGAAACTACATCTACTGTAAACCGTATTGCAAGTGAAAGTGTATTATCTGAGGTAGTGGACAATCGTGAATTACAGATCATCCATATCCCTTGGATGCGTTCACGTAAAGTTTCTATTCGTGCAACTAACTTACGTCCGAATACACGTTACTTCCCATTCTTCAATAACACAGATGTGAGTCGTTTCTGTAAGACTAAGACTTTCTATAAGTCGTCTACAGTTTCAGATCCAAACTATACTATTGCGGAGTCTGGTGCTAACATGGTTGCAGAAGTGGATCTACCACCAGCGACCGAACACTCAGAAGGTTCTACTAACTTAGTATCCGATTCAAATGGTGTGTTGGAAGCTGAATTCGAGATTCCAAACTTGGTGAGTCCACCTATGCGATTCCCTACTGGTACTGCGATATTCTCGTTGTTCGATATCAGTAAACCAGATGTAAGTAAATCACTTTCATACTGTGCTCAGTTCTATACTGCTTCAGGTGTGATCGAAAGTCTATCTGGTGAGTACACAATTACTAATACTCGTGTACTAGAGATTGTTGGTGGTCAAACAACTACAGTTAACAATGACAGATACACTACACAGACCGTATCTACTGACACTGTTGTAACTACAGAAACCCAACAAGATGTTAAGACTGAGACAACTCAAACACAAGTTTATGGCCCTGTAGAAACTACAACAGAAGTAACAGGTACAGGAACAAGACTGGTCGATACCAATACAACCTATGACTATGCACAGGCATCTGGTACTCAGACAATACAAGGTACTGCGAGTTATAGTACTGGAACACCGTATTTGTTACCATATAATGAAGCTGCGAATACTGGTTTAGATCTTATTCAATCACAAGGTCAAGTATTTAAAGATGAAGATCCGACTGCACAATCGTTCGAGGTATTAGATCCAAACGGTATCTTCCTAACTCGACTACGTTTATACTTTGCAGAGAAACCAGAGTCATTCGATGATCAATATGGTGTAAGTATTGCGATTACCGAAGCACCTTCTGGTTATCCAGATCGTACACGAAGAGTGCCTGGATCTTTGGTTCAGTTAACACCAGCACAGGTTACTAAAGTACCAGAAGCGAATATTTCAAGTATGGTTGCAAACGGTACTGACTTTGTATTTGATGAACCAATCTTCTTGCAAGGTAATGGTGCAAACTACGCTGTCATCGTTAGATCTAAGTCTATGAAGTATAAGATGTATATTTCTCAAGTAGAAGACTTCGTATTAGGTTCTACCGAAACTCGTGTTACTAAACAACCTACATTGGGTTCATTGTTTGTTTCTCAGAATACAGACGTTTGGGAACCACGTGGTCAACAGGATCTTGCGTATGTAATGTATCGTGCAGACTTTGAAACACAAGGTAATGCATTCTTACATAACCGTAACGTTAGACCTACAACATTGGTTAAGAATCCAATCATGACACATCAAGGTAGTGACGAGATTACAATATACACAACTGGTCACGGTCTACGTAAAGGTGATAGAACAAGAATATTTGGTCTAGATGCATCTACTACCTACAATGGTATCTTAGGTTCGGATATCATGAGTAACTCTTCACCGTTCTATCGTGTGGTTACTTCGGTAGACGCTAACAGTATTAAGATACAAGTAGGTTCAGCTGCAACGGTATCAGGAAGAACTGGTACAGGTAAGGTACGACTACTACAACATATTCCATATGATGTGGTTAGACCAGACTTTGATATACTTCAACCAGAGGCAACGAACTATACATTGTCATCCAAGATGACTTCAAACTCTTCGTTTGCTGATTCAGATGCTGGTCGATACCTTGTAGATAATTCATTCCAGATCTTACGTAATAAGACCAACACAACATTAGAAGTTCCTCATGCGGTATTCAACCAGTTTGAAGAAGTATCGGAAACTACTCTGATTGCGAACGATCAACACTCATTGACTGCACAGGTAACAATGACAACTACCGATAAACGTGTATCACCAGTGTTAGACTTAGAAGCAACAGATATGAAGTTGACTGGTAACATTATTGATAACACTGATCCGAATGTGTGTAATACTTATCTTGATGGTGAAGTCACTAACAAACATATGTACATTGCTGAAGAACATTCACACGAAGGTACTGCACCCGCTAAACACGTAACAATACCTATCTCACTAGCTGAGACTGCGGTTGGTCTACGTGTATTGATGAGTGTTAATAGACCACCACAGACAGGTATCCAATTATATTGGAAGACATGTTCTAAGGACGATAACATTAATGATGTAGCGTGGGAATCTGCGGACACAGTTAATGAAACTCCAGCAGACAATAACAAGAATGCGTTCCGTGAGTATAGTTATCTAATTGGTGGACAGGGTGGATATATTGATCCTTTCCAGAAGTTCCAACTAAAGGTTGTATTCAACAGTTTGAACAATGCGAAAGTTCCTGTAATTAAAGACTTGAGGTGTATTGCCCTTGCAGACTAATAATATGATACCAGTAGAGGGACACAGCGATTTAGCTCGTGATCCCAATACTGGAGCCGTGATGAATATAAATAGTGATAAGATAAAAGAATCTCGTGAGAGAAAACGTATCGCTAGAGAGAGAATTAAAGAAGAACAAGAATTGAAGGCAAAAGTGGAAGGTTTAGAGAGTGATATCTCAGACATGAAAAATATGCTTTCGCAACTTATAGAGAAACTATAATGTCAAGAAAACCTATAGCAAATTTAGTAGATTCATTTAAACTCTTTGTTGACAAGTTCAACATATTGAGTAATAATGTTGGTGATCCTTCACAGTTAAATACTTATCAGGACAGTGATCTTGTAACAGTACTTAATGAGATTGAAGCTGCATTCGATGCCTCTGCTGGTGAAATCATATATCCGAACGGACAAGACGGAGAAACTTCCACACACCTAAAGATTAGTACCAACCAATCTAGTGGTCAGGATATTGACATCGATGCTGGTCGAGACCTTCTTGTTGATACGGTTCGTAATATTGAACTAACAGGTGTTAATTTTGAAGGTGATTATTCTGGAACCTACATCAATAAGGTTGACGGAACATCTCTAGATTCTGTTGGTGGATCAATCACCGTAACAGGTAACTCTACATACACTCTCACAACTGGTAGTAACTTTATTCAGAATACTACTGGTAATATCGACATGAGCGCATCTGGTAATTTCGTTTTTGATGCACTTGGTGATATTACTCTTGATGCTGACGGTAACGATATCATCTTTAAGAATGGTCAGGGTGGAGATACCGTAACCCATAATCTTGCCGATAATGGAACATATACTGTAACTGCACCAAGTCATGTTCTTATCGATGCAGTCGGAGATATTACACTGGATGCAGATGGTAACGATATCGTCTTTAAGAATGGTGCTGGTGGCGGAGACACTGTTACTCACACGGTAGAAGACAACGGAAATTACATCGTAAATGCACCTGCCAACATAAAATTTGATGCAGTCGGCGATATCATCCTAGATGCGGATGGTAATGACCTAGTCTTCAGAAATGGTGGGGGTGGTGACTCTGCACAGATCAATCTTAGTAACGATGCAGACCTAACGATCACTGCACCAGACGATGTAGTAATAGATGCACAAAACGATATTGTCCTAGATGCAAATGGGGCGAACGTAACTCTAAAACGAGATGGAACTACTCGTGTCAACTATATTTTAGATGCGACTAACACCATTGGAATCACTGGTAACTTAGATCAGAATGTTTCAGGTAATGTGTCCGACAGTGCGGCTGGTACATACCATATCGGTGCGACTGGAAACTTTGACATCGATACACGAGGAACATTTGATATTGTATCTGGTGGTGCTTTTGATGTTGTAACTGGTGGTAATGCAACACTTGATACTACTGGTGATGTTCTTGTAAAGGCATCTGGCGACATCACACTAGATGCAGAGGATGATATTATTCTTGATGCGAATGGTGCCGACATCATCATGAAAGACGGTGGAACAAACAAGTTTACTTTCAACTTCGGTAATAATCAAGAACTAGACGTAACAGGTAATTTCACAGTTGATGCAACTGGTGATATCATCTTAGATGCTGGTGATAGTGATATCATATTCAAACGTAATGGTACTACTTTTGCAACACACCGTTTAGGTGTTAATGGTGATCCGACTCAGACTAGAGTAGAATATACACAAGGGCCATTGTTCTTTGATGTTTCGGGTGATATCATCATGGAAGCAGATGGTGGTGATGTATACCTTAAAGACGATGGAACCGAGTTCCTAAGATTTACTCATGCTGGTAACGGTAATGCGGGCATCAACAATAACAATATCCGTGTAATCACATTTGAAGATTCGGATGCAGTGTTCGAAAACGATGTAAACATTGAGGGTGATCTCGATGTTGATCTAACACTGAACGTAGATGGTGATACCACGTTAAATGGTAATGTTACTCTGGGTGATGAAACAGGGGACGACATTACATTCAGTGGTTATCTTGCATCTCACATAATTCCTAAAACGGACAATGCATATAACTTAGGTTCATCAGGTAAAGAATTTAAAGATGGTTTCTTTGACGGAACAGTATTTGCGGACAACCTAGACGGTGACAGCGGTACTATCGCAAACATCAATATCAACACCAACACAATAAAGAATACTACTACTGGTATTAATATTGATGCACAAGGCGATATCACATTAAACGCAAAGGGCGATGACATTAAGTTTGAAGGAACATTCAACGGTGTTGATTCTTCCAGAGTAACCTTTGATCTAGGTAATAATAATAGTTCAGTGGTTCAACGTGTTGTTAACAGAAATCTTATTCTTGAGGTTGATAAGAACATTTATCTTGATGCCAACGAAGGTCGTGTCTACTTACGTGATTCGGCATCGAATAATAGATTCCAAGTACACTTTACTACTGGAATTGGTACTGAAGTAGATGTGTCTAATGGTAGTCTGACATTTGATGTTGATGGTGACATAGTATTAGATGCAGACGGTGGTGATGTACTACTTAAAGACGGTGGAACTCAGTTCGGTAGATTCGAGAATACTTCGGGTGATCTGATAGTAAGATCGGGTGATTCTACTGCAATGACATTCGATGGTGCGAATGTTACAACATCTGGAACTATCACGCCTGGCACAACACTAAATACAGTTGGAACGGATCTTGTTACTGCGATCAACGAAATTCACGATGATGTTGGAACTATAAGTTCACTAAGTACGTTCTACAACAGTCATAATGCAGATGTAGTAACCGCTTTGAATCGTGTCGCAGCTAGGATAATAGATGTCTACGATGAAAACGGTACTCTGTTAAACAACTAAGGGTAACCGAATGTCAGACCTAGTACTGAAGATAAAAAATGCAAACGGTGATTTGCAACGAGTATCTTCGTCCGAAGAAAATTTCTTAGCGTATCGTGCTGGTCTTCAGTTAAAGTCGTCTGGTGGATCTTCGGTGGGTGACTTAAAGACTCAGTCTGCTAACGCAAGTAGTATCGGTTCATTCACAAATACATTCTATAACGAACCAGTAGGGACTCACCCTGCTTCTTCACTTTCAATTGGTACTACAACTACCAATCTTTACACACATCAAGGTACAGCACACGAAGATGCTGTTGATAACAATCATCGTAATAACTGGCAAATGCCTATTAAGTATGCGACTGAAAATGGTAACTTAGGAATACACCCACTGACTTCGACTCAGATGGACAGTCTTGTCGATCGTCTGAATAGTATTATTGCAACCAACGATTATGTTGGTTCATACAAACTAGGATCGTCTGCACCAAGTGGTGATTATACAGAAAAGTTTACTGCATTTACTGATACTCGTACAGACGGAACTTCTACTGATTACAAGATTTATCAGAGAACCACACAGACAGCCCCGACTGCAATCGAAGTTGCATACCTCTTAGATAGTGATGGATATCAAGGTATCCATACAATGACCAATCAACAAATGAACTATACCTTTGGTCAAAGATGTAAAACTAGAAGATCAATATTAGGTAACATTGGTTCATACGAACTTCGTAGTTCTGCACAAGGAGCTCCTACATCTGCTGGTACTTGGGTTGCAAAAGGAACTGCGGTAGATACACGTAATACAACATTTGAAGGTAACTATGTTAGAACTCGTACATCTATCTACACTACAGATAGAATATCTACTTACTCAAGAACATCTACTCGAACTAGTACTCAAGATTTTGTTGGTGATTACGTAGGTAATTATTCTAGGGACTTTATTGGTAATTACTCTAGAGGTTTCACTGGTAACTATGCTCGTGATTTTATTGGTAACTATGTAAGGAATAGGGTATCAAACTACAATAGAACTAGTACTCAAGATTTTACACGTTCCTTTGAAGGTAACTACGGTCGAAACTTCCTTGGTAACTATGCGAGGACATTCACTGGTAACTACACTCGTGGCTTTGTCGGTGAGTATACACGTAATAGTACTAGAGGTAGAGTCAGTACATATGCTAATACGTATGCAGGCAACTTCACACGTGACTATACTGGTAACTTCGTAGGTAATTATAGTCGTAACTTCGCTGGTAACTTCGCTGGAAACTTTGTAGGTAATTATTCCAGAACAAGACTGTCTGCATTTAACAAGGTTAGACACTCTTCGTATGCGAATACCTACACTGGTAATTATAATAGAACTAGAGTATCCTCATACTCAGACGATTATACCAGAACTAGGGTAGTTAACTACGCTGGTAACTATGTAGGTAATTATGCTCGTAACTTCGCTGGTAACTTTACTAGAGGTAGAGTATCTAACTTCTCAAGAGTTATTACCGATAACTATTCAAGAAATTTTGTTGGTAACTATGTCGGTGACTTTATAGGTAACTATTCTCGTAATTACTTAGGTAACTACTCTCGTGGTTTTGTCGGTGAGTACTCTGGTGCTCAGGGGGGTGCGGCTGAAGAACAAGGTAACCACATGTGGTTCATTGGTAACTACAGTAGAAATAGTACGTCAGTCTTTACCAGACCTAATGTTGATACAAATAGTACTCAAGTTTTCTCACGTGTTAGGTATGAATACTTTATAGGTAACTATACTAGAGTATCTAACTACTCAAGGATAACGAACTATACACGTATTAGACAGCATGGATATGTGGGAAACTCTACCTATGTGGCTTATCTTTCTTTCTCTCGATTAGTAGGTAATTGGCCAGGCGCATATCTCGAATACTATAGTCGTACTGCCTATTATACTGGTAATGATTACGGAAGAATGTCTACTACAACTTCTACAGACGTTGATACAGGAGCTACTTTTACAGGTAACTTTACTTCTGGTGGAATTTTTACTCGAAACTTTACTGGTAATTACTCTGGTAATATACCCTTGAATTACTCTCGTACATTAGACTTTACTTACGAAACAACAGGGCCAGGCGGCCCATTTGGTTATGTTGGCACATATACTGGTGACTATACTGGTGACTTTGTTGGTGATTATGCTGGTAATTATACTGGAGACTTTACAGGTAACTACAGTAGACTGAGAGCATCAATATACTCAAGAACAAGAAATTCTGCTTATGCACGAACAAGAACAAGTGCATATACTAGAAACTCCACAGATACATTTACTAGAACAAGAAACTCTGTATATTCTAGACAACGTGCTTCGAACTATGCGAGTACCTTTACTGGTAACTATGCAAGGAACTTTGCTGGTAACTTCACTCGTGTTTCAACTAGAACGAGGTCAAGCAATTTCATTGGTAACTATGTTGGTAACTACTCTCGTGACTTTATTGGTAACTACTCTAGAGTTAGACCAACTACATTCGCACGAAGTTTTGCTGGTGATTTTACTGCCGATTATATAGGTAATTATTCTAGAACATCTACTCGAACTTCTACACGTACTAGAGCTTCTGCTTATTCTAGAACTCGTATAACTGACTTTACAGCGATCACGTCTACCAGAACGAGGAATACAACATTCTCTCAAACATTTACTGGTGATTTCACAGGTGATTATGCTAGAACTAGAGTATCAGCGTATACTAGAGGTCGTAATTCAACCTACAATAGAACACGTGTCAGCAATTATGTTGATACCTATATAACTACACGTACAAGTAATTACGTTGGTGATTACACAAGANCCTTTACTGGTGAGTACGCAAGAACTAGAACATCAAGTTATAATAGAACAAGAACCTCTACTTATTCGAGGACTAGAACTTCGAGTTATTCCGCACCGTATTCGAGGACTAGAGTTTCAAATTATGGCGGTAATTACGTTGGTGATTACGCTAGAGCATTCGGTGCAGAATTTACTAGAGGTTTTGTGGGTGATTATATCGGTACAACTATTTCAACATCTTCTGAACAGGTCGAAACATATACGCTATATGTCCGTGAATCTTAATTCTAAAACATATAAATAGAATTAGAATTTAAATTAAACGGAAACATGTATAAGCGTTATGGCGTATTCAGATATACCAATTAGAATCAAGGAATCGTACTCAGGTGGCAGTAATGCCAACTTTGATGCGAATGACTTGGCTCAATATGCCCCATCCGATGAACGTAACATTGCCTATAATGCTGGTAAGTATGCGTTGTCGAAGGTGGGGAATTCTGGTGCGGACAGGTATATGCCAGGCTGGATCGGTGTTATCAGTGATGGTGACCGAACTTCTATTGGTTCTTATTCTGATACCAAGTATAATGAAGCAGATGGAACACACCCTGCTTCTGCCATATCCCTTACTACAACCACNACAACTCTATCTTCTAGAGATGAGTTATACTCTAACCTAGCAACTGCAAATAAAAAATTAGGTAGTTCAGGTCTTCCAGATGCTGGTGTCAAATGGCCTATGGTTTGGGATACTGCTTTAAAATCTTTCCGTCTTCCTACATTTGCTGAATGTGAAGCAATGTCAGATAGGATCAATAGTTTCATTGCAACCAATAACTACCCAGGCCTCTACTATCTCGGTTCGTCTGCACCAAGTGATGGAGACACATGGAAGGTTGCACAATCTGCCGTTTTCGCTGATACAATTAATTCGGGTACGGTAGTTAACTATAACATCTATGTCAAAGAAGACATGGCATCACCCCCAAGTGTAAACACATACAATCGTCCTTTGTTTATCTGGAAAGGTAATACAGAGTTGTATGATAATGATAACACAAATATAAGAAATCACGGTCTAGCTGAACATATCGCAATGGAGACAATCTCTACTTGTCGATACAGTGCGATATATCCTAGTACAAGCATTACAGAAGAACAATCAGACGGTACTACAACTTTAATAACAACTACAGGTAGTGTACCAGAAAGAGGTTCGTTCCCAGTAACAGCAGGACGAAGTTATTATGGTAACAAACCTATAGAACTACACAGAAACGATCATGGTAATATCATGGTTCCTTGGTCATTACGTGGTCGAGAGTTTGGTGGATTCTCTAACAGATATGGAGACAGTACATATTTCTTATTTGCAAAAGAAGCGTGTACTGTAACTTTCTTTGTAAACGAAACGAATGGTATCAATGGTACTGCGACAAGAACTGTATCATTAAGTGCAAACACAGTACAGACAGAAACATTCACTGGTATTGATAATCAGTGGGTATTCATTACATCTACAAAAGATATGATAGTTTCTTCAGAAGAGGCGAGTGGTGATAAACTCAGAATACCACCCGCTGCTCAGACCGTATATCGTTCATACAATTCTTACGAAAGAACCACTGTAAACACTGCACCCACAGATGCTGTCGGTAATTCTATAACCGACAGTAATGGTTATAATGTTGTCGCATTTAAAAGTGGTGATGGTGCTGGTAGTGATGCAAACCAAGGTCTAGGTGAAGAGTTCTTATCAAACACTTTTTCTTGGGGTGATGCACTAAAAGACTATAACATTGTCGCAAGAGATGCCGACACCATTGTTACCGTATCATATTGGAACACGTCAGATAACGATTGGGTGGTACAAGAGTATCACTACATGAACGCAGACAATATGGTTGCACGTAATGGTAATGACGGGCCAGGCGCTGACGGTGCATCAGGTGATCAGGACGGTGCTNGCACAGTATCANNATTTGCGGGCGGTGCCAACCTATGGAAGTTCGAATCAAACAATCCTATCTTGGTGAGAGTCAACGATACAGCTGGTGATGAAGAACTAGTGATGGGTTGGATGTCCGATCTTGCAAAAGATGGATATGAGACTGGAACCTTCCAAGGATTCCGTGAAATGACCGACTACCAAATGGGACACACCTTTGGACAACTAGCGGCTAACCGAAGATCCACCAAAGGAAATATTGGATCATACGAATTACGTAGTTCATCTCAAGGCGCTCCAACCGCAGCTGGTACATGGGTTGCAAAGGGAACTGCCACAGATACTAAGAAAGATACGATAGAAGTTGCTTATACAAGAACACGTGCATCATCATATACAAGAACACGTCCGTCAACATATTCAAGAACACGTAATAGTAATTACACAGATGATTACGCACGTCTTAGAATATCAAATTATGCTGGTGATTATACTCCAACCTTTACTGGTGATTACACTCGCACCTTTACAGGTAACTACTTACGTACTAGAACATCATCATATAGTAGAAACTTTGTCGGTAATTATTCCAGAAACTTTATT
Source organism: Methanobacteriota archaeon (assembly GCA_002689565.1). Next base: position 114,393 of record NZGQ01000100.1, read on the forward strand.
GGTAACTATGTTAGAACCAGAGTATCGACTTACTCAAGAACATCTACTCGAACAAGTACAAGAGATTTCGTAGGTAATTATACTACAACAAGAACATCAGCTTACTCTGATAACTACACTCGTACAAGAACTGATAACTTTGTTGGAGACTACGTTAGAAATAGGGTGTCTACCTATAATAGAACTAGTACTCAATCGTTTACTGGAAACTATGCTCGTGCGTTTACACGTACACGTACTTCGAGTTATGAAAGAACTAGAACCTCTTCATACGCTGGAAACTTTACTGGCAACTATACACGAACAAGAGTCAGTGGTTTCACTACTACATTCAGTGACACATACTCTCGTAACTTTACAGGTAATTATCAACCAGCTTTCATAGGTAACTATTCAAGAGGTTTTGTTGGTGAATATGTCGGAGATTTCACTGGTGATTATGTGGGTAATTACTCACGTGCCTTCGAAGGAATCTATACTAGAACAAGAACATCCCAGTACACAAGATCGTCAACACGTAGTAGACATTCTGCATACACTAGGGTATCTACACGTACCAGAACATCCGCATATAGTGCCGACTACACAAGAACCAGAGCTTCTAGTTATAGTCGAACTTCAACACGTAACAGAAGTTCCGCATACACTAGAACATCTACACGTGTCAGAACATCTACATTTAATAGAAACCGTGTAAGTGCATATACAGGTAACTTCGTTGGTAACTACTTACGACCATTTGCTGGTAACTATGTTGGTAACTATGGTAGAAATTTTGTTGGAGAATACACTCGTAACTTTGAAGGAAACTACTCAAGAAATTTTGGTGGTAACTATATTGGGGATTTCATAGGTAACTATGTACCAAACTTTGTGGGTGATTACGCCCGACAATTCTCACGTAATTTTACCAGAACATTTGTTGGAGACTTTACTGGTAATTACTCTCGTAATTTCGCTGGTAACTTCGCTGGTAACTTTACTGGAAATTATTCAAGAACCAGAATAACTGCATACACTGGTAACTATCAAAGAGCTTTCGTTGGTGACTTTGTTGGCGATTTNGTAGGTAACTACTCAAGAGCTTTCGTTGGTGATTACGTAGGTAACTATGCACGTAACTTTGTGGGTGAGTATGCCACTACCTTTACTGGCGACTATACTCGAACAAGTACAAGGAACAGTACTAATAACTTTGCTCGTAACTATGCGAGAACACGTGTAACTGATTATGTTGGTGACTTTACACGTACATCAACAAGAGGCCGAGTTTCGAATTACTCACGTGCCTTTACACGTAATAGTACAAGAACATCTATCTCATACTATCAGAGAACGTCAACACGTAGTAGACATTCTGCATTTACTAGATCTTCTACACGTACAAGAGTATCAAACTATTCGGCTGCTTACTCACGTACACTTGCATATGTTGGTGACTATACTAGGAACATAACCTATACAGGTAACTACTCTCGTACATTTACTGGTAACTTTGTTGGTGACTTCGTAGGTAATTACCAAAGACCTTTTGCTGGTAACTTTACTGGTAACTACTCTCGTAACTTCTCTCGTAATTTNACAGGTAACTACAACACCACATACACTGGTAACTACGGAAGAACACGTGTTACAGACTATGCTGGAAACTTTACACGTACTCGTGTAACTGATTATGTTGGTGACTTTACACGTGACCAAGTCAATAATTATGCTGGTAACTTCCTTGGTAACTATGCAAGAAACTTCGTGGGTAATTTCGCTGGCGACTATTCAAGAACACGTGTTACAAACTACGAAGGCAACTTTGCTGGTAACTATTCAAGAACACGTGTTACAAACTACGAAGGTAACTTCGTTGGTAATTACAGTAGAGGTTTTGCTGGTGAGTTTACTGGTAATTATTCTAGAAACTTCACTGGTAACTTTACTGGTAATTACTCTCGTAATTTTGCTGGCGACTTTACTGGTAACTATTCTAGAAATTATACAGGAAACTATTCTAGAAACTATACACGTAGTAGACATACCGCATACACTAGAACTCGTAACAGCTCGTACACTGGAAACTATACAAGAGTTAGTTCTACTGGTTACACTGGAAACTATACAAGAACCACCAATACATATTTCACCAGAACATTAGGTTTTACCAGTCAATACATTGGTTATTATTCAGGCAATACCTATCCCTATACAGGTAACTACATTGGTAACTTTTCAGGGCCTGGTTACACCAGAACGGTAAGTTATGGAGGCAACAGTGTTAGAACTAGTACACGATATCTGTACTTTGTTAGGATGTTGGGTTGGGAACCTATGGAATTTACTCGTATAGGATTCTATGCAGGTAACTTTTCTGGCAACTTCTCAAGAACCGTAGCTTTTGGTACTAGTCTCTCTACAAGAACTAGTACACGAACTAGTGCCATTGTCTACGTTGGTAACTACATCGGCACCTCTTCTACTAGAGTATCCAATTACCTTGGGCCTATAACTAACGACTATACTAGGAATAGTATAGTTTATTTTACTGGTAATTATACAAGAAGTACGTCCCAAAGTTTTACTGGTAACTATTCAAGAACATTTACTGGTAACTATGCACGTGCCTTTACACGTACTAGAGTATCCGCATACACCAGAAACAGGGTAACCAACTTTGCTCGTGCTTATACTCGTGGACGTGTTACTGATTACTCACGTAATTATACTCGTAGTAGTACCAGAAACAGAGTATCTGCCTACAGTAGAACACGTGTCACGAACTATGCTGGTAACTTTGTAGGAAACTACGGAAGAACACGTGTCACAAACTATGAAGGAAACTTTGTAGGAAACTACGGAAGAACAAGAGTAACTGATTATATCGGTGACTTTACACGTGATCGTGTTACACAATTTGCTGGTAACTTCCTTGGTAACTATGCGAGAACATTTACTGGTAATTTCTTAGGTAATTATGTAACTGTATTTACAGGTAACTTTGTTGGTAACTATTCACGTAACCGAGTATCCTCATTTACACGTACAAGAGTATCGAACTATTCTCGTGCTTATACTAGAACAAGTACAAGAACACGAGTTGAAACCTATACACGAACAAGAGTAACCGACTCCACAAGAGCTAGACATTCTGCATACACAAGAGCCAGGGTATCAACTCACAATTATCAGAGAACTCGTTATAGTACATTCCATTATACTGGTAATTACGGTAGAGGTTTTGCTGGCGAGTTTACTGGAAACTATTCAAGAACCTTTGCTGGTGATTATGCTGGTAACTACGCTAGACCTTTCACTGGAGACTTTACTGGTAACTATTCTAGAAACTACGCTAGAACATTTGGTGGTGACTTTATTGGTAACTATGCAACAACATTTACTGGTAACTTTGTCGGTAACTATGCACGTAACTTTACAGGTGACTTTGGTGGTAACTTCGTAGGTAACTACGCNACAGACTTTATTGGTAACTTTGTACGAAATAGATACTCCGCATATGCAAGAACCAGAATACCTACAAGAACTAGTGCTTACGCAAGAACACGTGTTACCAACTATACAGCAACTAGACTGTCCGCATTCACTAGGTCTACAGGTGAGGGATTCGTTGGTGAATACACACGTGTTTCAACAAGAACTTCTACAAGGGCTAGAGCGTCTACGTTTACACGTAATGACCTAAACAACTTTGTTGTTACAAGAACAAGTAATTATATAACTACTTATTCGAGAACTATTATAGGTGTTAACTATACCAGACTAATAGCATACTTCAGTCAAACTCAATACTTTGTTCGAATGATCGGTGGTGAACCATTTGATTATTCTAGGGTTGTTCATTTTGTTGGTACAGGACATTACGTAGGTGGATACACCAGAGAAAGAAATACTGATTTTACTCGTACTAGAAGTTCAGCTTATGTGACACTAAGAAACTCTACATTTACACGTACACGTGTTTCTAATTATGCTAGAACCAGTACACGAACACGGAATGAAGACTATACTAGAACACGTGTGACCGATTATAGTAGAACATATGTTGGAAACTATTCAAGAGATTTCGCTGGTAACTTTACTGGAAACTATACTCGTTTATTTGCTGGTGAGTATGTTGGTAACTATAGTCGTGATTATATCGGAAATTATNTNGGAAACTATTCTCGTGATTTTGCTGGTGAGTTTACTGGTAACTATACAAGAACCTTTGCTGGTGAGTTTACTGGTAACTATACAAGAGACTATGGTGGTAATTATGCTGGTAATTACACACGCAATTATGAAAGAAATAGTACACGAAATAGTGTAAACACCTTCTCACGAACTAGGACTAGTACATTTACTCGTGTCAGAAACTTTGTAGCTTTCACAAATGTAACTACAAATTATTCTCAGGTTCAATACTTTGTCCGAATGATTGGTGGTGAACCATTTGATTATTCTAGAGTCGTACATTCGGTGGGTACAGGGTACTATGCTGGTGGATATACAAGAACAAGAACATCTGGTTATATTGGNAATTACGTTGGTAACTTCACAAGAGGGTNCTTGGGCGAATACACTAGAGTATCTACACGTACCAGAACNTCAAACTTTTTAGGTAACTATTCAAGAGATTACGCTGGTAATTACACACGTAATTATACAAGAGTACGTCACAGTAATTATGTGGGTAACTACGCTAGAACGTTTGTCGGTGAGTATACCAGAACAAGACCTACAAGTTATGCTGGTGATTATATCGGTAACTATACAAGGGACTTTGTCGGTGACTTCACACGTACTAGTACCAGAGACTATGCTGGTGATTATGTCGGTAATTACTCAAGGGACTTTATAGGTGAGTACGCAAGAACTAGAATATCAGCCTACGAGAGAACAAGAACTTCTGGTTACACTAGAACATTTGAGTCCACGTTTACTAGAGGTAGAGTTAGTAATTACACACGTGTAAGAGACTTTGTAGAGTTTAGTAGAAATACTGTTCACTACACACGTACTCTTTANTTTGTCAGAATGATAAACTTTGAACCNTTTGAATATACCAGAGTATCCAGCTATACTGGTACTGGAACATTTGTGGGTGACTATGTAGGAGTATATTCTCGTGGATTTGCTGGTGAATACACTGGCGATTATACGAGAGATTTCGTGGGTAATTACTCACGTGACTTTACTGGAAATTATTCCAGAAACTTTATAGGTAACTATACAGGTACAACAATCGATACGAACACTTCGATCATCGAGACGTATACATTGTATTTAAGAACTGCCTAAATAACTTTAATATAGATATATCATCAATTAATAATAGGAGATTGAGATGAGTAGTAGAAAATGGTTAGATAATGCCTTTTGGGAAAAGGACGATAAGGAACAGTTAAACTGTATCTTAGAGTTAGAGGATGATGCTGGTCGTCAAACACGACAAGTCATGAAACTTAATAGACTTGATAAAGAGGGTAACCCTAATCCAGATTACGATGAAGTAATCGAGGTGTTGGGTGATGAGTTAGTAACTCAGAATACCGAAGATAGAAAAACTCGGAAGACCGCTGAAAAAGAAGAACGGAAACTTCGAGATCAAGAACATGCGAAAGCACGTAAGATGGAAGAACTCTTCAATTATAAGATGGAAGCGTTTGAGGTGGAAGAAATAAAGAATTGTAAGAACCGAAAACTGAAAGGCAAGTTAAGACGTGCCAAGTCCAAGATTGAAGTTGATTTGTATGCAATGATGGTTCTTCAAGAACATCTTGCTAATGAGGAGAAAGAGAATGACGGAAAAGACTAAGGGCATTGTAGTTGTTGCGAGTAACAAACCCAACTTCTACAAATATGCAATTAATCTTATTGACTCTATTCGTGATTTTCACGAAGATGCCAATATCACACTAGTAACAGAACCTTGGATGATCGATGAACGTGCAGAAGAATTAGCGGACAACATCATACATTGTGATGACCACTATCGTGCAAAATTGTGGGGGATGACTCAATCTCCGTATGACCTCACAATGTATATCGATGCGGACATGGAATGTGAACATGAAGATATAACAAACGTCTATGATGAACTTGGTGACTATGATGTCATGTTTAGTGAACTGACAGATGAACGTGATTACATCTATGCGGAAAGAGATTTTGATACACCAGAAGGGCCTGCAAAGTTTACTCTTTGTGGAGGCGTCTGTTTATATGATATGAGTAAACCTATCGTCCGTGAGTTTATGGACGAGTGGTGGGATCTAACACGAAGACAAATGGACAAAGAATGGTGGCCTGAAGGTTACTCAGAAAGTCTTCGTTCGTGGGATCAGTTCTCTCTTTGGTGGTTAACCGAAAAGACGGACAAATATAAAGATCTCAAAGTAGGAATATTCAAAGATGACATGCGTTGGAACTATTACAATGCGTGGAATTGGGCAAGAACAAGACCAGAAGGGGAAGTTGTATTACGACATTATTCTTGTGGATTAGATAAGGACGGACATATAGTATGAGTAATTTAGATACTTCAATGAGAAAGATACCNATCAGGAATCCAGAGTTGATTGAGATCCTTGATAGGTATATTAGATTAAGAACCGATAACCCAGAAGCATTTGAAGAGTATATGCATCTGAGTTGTAAACATCAGATGGGACAAAAAGACTGGTTCACTGGTGAAAAATACTTATCGGAAATAATCGCTCAAGGACAAAACCACGAAGGTTTTCCAGAACAGATGGTGGGTTATGAGTTTAGAACGAATCAAAAAAATCATAGATTCTTCAAGAATGAATTTCCTGTAACTGGAGAAGAAGCAAAGTGGAGACAAAACTTTGTCGAAGAACTAAGTGCTGTTCAACTAGAGATAATGCACTTCATGGGGTGTCGTAACAATGCATTGTCAGCAGTTTATCCGCCAGGCGGATTTATTGGATGGCACAATAACGCAAATGCCTCTGCNTGGAATTTCATATTTTCTTGGAGTGAAAATGGAGAAGGTAGTTTTGATTATTGGGATATAGAAAAGGGTGAGATTGTTAAGATGCAAGACGAGCCAGGCTGGCAGTTGAAAGCAGGATATTTTGGTCATTATGGTGAAGAGGACAAAGTCTTTTACCATTCAGCTGGAACAGACTGTTGGAGACATACCATATCATTTTGTTTCGATAGATCAGATGCAAGCGAAGAATATCGTGAAGAAATAATAGATGAAATTAGTTCAGAATAAAAAAACTAATTCATATAAATAAAACCATAGAACAGTAATTTTAGATAGAGTTATGGCAGAATACGAAGACTTTACAATTGATCAAGGCGCAGATGTAGCAATCGAGATCCATCTTAAAGAACAGGATGGTTCTAATAAAGATTTGACTGCACATACGATCACGTCTAAAATGAAAAGAAATTATAATGCTGACGCTGATGGCACTGTAGATTTTACAACTGCGATTGGTGATCCAGCGACAAACGGAGTAGCAATACTCACNTTGACTAACGAACAGACCGATCAATTGGTCACGACTGGTCGTTATGTATATGATGTCGAGATTTCTTACGTGGATGAAGACAATAATATTATTATTGAACGTGTCCTCGAAGGGAAAATTAAAGTTAACCCTTCGGTAACAAGGTAGGGAAAAGGAAAGATGGCGGTTATAGTAACTACTAATGGCACAACCAAAGTTAAAAAGGTTGTAGTTGGTCGTCCTGTAAAAAGGATAAACAGTACTACTGGTAATATCAACAACTTGGCGGGAGTTGATACGACTGGTGCTGAACAAGGTAGTGTCCTCGTTTATGATGAAACATCTTCCAGTTTTAACGCAACAAACGATCTAGAAGATCAAAATCTAAACGGAGGCCAATACTAATGGCAAGTAAAATTCTAATAAAAAGGTCGGGAACGACTGGAGCGCCTGGTTCATTACGAACAGGTGAGATGGCATATAGTTATCATACTGACCATCAAAAACTATACATAGGTTGGGGTGATGAAACCACTCCTGGCCAAGCGGACAATATCGGTGTTATCGGTGGTATCTACTACACCAATATGTTGGATCACACTGCTGGTCAACTGACAGCAAGTTCAGCAATCATTGTTGATGCTAACAGTAAGATCGACAACTTAAAGGTTGACAATTTAGATCTTAATGGTAACACCCTTAGTACAACTAACACCAACGGTAACTTAGTCCTTGATCCAAATGGATCAGGATCGGTTAATGTTTCTACATCTAAGATTATCAATGTTACAGATCCTACTGCGGATCAGCACGCTGCTACTAAGAAATACGTAGACGATACTGTAGGTGCAGTATCATCAAACATCACATTAAGTGATGGAACAGATACCGATGTATTCACCACTGGTAATACACTTACTTTTGATGGTGGTACAGGTGTCACAACTACAGTAACAGATGACCAAGTTAGTTTCGCCATCACTAATACAGGTGTTTCCGCCGCCACCTATGGTTCATCAACAACCATTCCTCAGTTAGCTATTAACGCACAAGGTCAGATCACATCTGCATCTACTAACACAATCTCCACTACTCTAAATGTAATGGCGGATAACGCTGGTACTGGTGGAGACTCATCTGGTACAGTTGCATTAGGTACTGACACACTAAAGTTTGTTGGTGATTCGTCTCAAGGTGTTCAGGTTTCTTTCAATAATGTAGATAAGAAACTTACTATTGCGAACGAAAATGCNACAACAACTAATAAGGGTGTTGCATCATTTAGTTCAAGTGACTTCGGTGTTTCTTCTGGTGCGGTAACTATTAAGGCTGGTGGTGTATCGAATACACAACTTGCTGGNTCTATNGCAAACGGAAAACTAACAAACAGTGCAGTAACGGTTACAGCAGGCGATGGTCTGAGTGGCGGTGGTTCAGTATCACTTGGTAGTTCAGTATCTCTTGCTGTCTCAGTTGATGATACTACTATTGAGACAGATAACGATACACTCCGTGTTAAAGACGGTGGTGTTAGTAACGCTAAACTTGCAAACGATAGTATCACAATTGGTACAACCGAAATTGATCTTGGTAATGCTTCTACTGTATTAGCTGGATTAACGCAAATTGATGTTGACAATATCCGAATCAAAGACAACACAATTAGTACAACTGACGCTGGTTCCCCAACAACTCTTACATTAGATCCTAATCCTGTAGGTGACTCAGGTACGGTTATTATTGCTGGTGATCTAACGGTTCAAGGTACTACAACCACTATCAATAGTACAGAAGTTTCTATTGGTGACTTGACGTTGACACTTGCGGATGACGCTGCTAACGCAGCTGCAGCTAACGGTTCTGGTCTAAGACTTGGTGCAACTGGTTATACCGCAACATCGAATCGTCCGTCAATCACATATTCTTCTTCTGGAGACAAGTGGGTATCGAGTATTCCGATTGATGCAACTATTGTTGACATGTCAGAGACAATCGATGACCGTGTATCAAATCTATTGTTAGCGGGTGAAGCAATTGATCTCACATATAATGATGGTGCAAACTCACTGACTATAGATGCCGAAGTTGCGACTGCCTCTAATAAGGGTGTTGCGATGTTCCCAACTGCGAACTTCACAATGACAAATGGATCTGTTGCGATTAGTGTTGTAGACGGTGGAACATACTCATAAATACGTTTAAGGTGACTCTCTTCGGAGAGTCATTTATATTATATAATTTTGGAGACAAATTTTGAGCACAACGATTAAACATAAAAAAAGTTCGGTAAAGGGTGTCAAACCAGGCACAGCTGCTTTAGCGTTAGGTGAATTGGCAGTAAACACCAACGAAGGAATTATCTTTTTGAAAACAGAAGATTCTTCTTCTAATGAAGATATTATCGACTTTCAACAACTGAGGGTATACAACTCTTCAGGAACGAGGATCAATTAATGGCAAGCCCAAATTCTAGACAAGAGATGATCGATTACTGCTTGCGTAGTTTGGGTTCACCTGTACTCGAAATAAATGTTGATGACGAACAACTAGAAGATCGTGTAGACGAAGCTGTCCAATGGTTCCGTGAGTATCATCCAGATGGTTCACGTAGACATTATATGTCTTTCGAACTTACTCAGGACATTATCGATAATGGATATGTCGATTTAGCTGATGATTCTATCCAGACAGTCGTTCGGGTGTTCCCAATCAATACTGTTTCACAAACAACAAATTTCTTTGATATCAAATATCAGATGATGTTGAATGATGTTACGGATCTAAACAATTATGCTGGTGATATTGCATACTATGAACAGATGCAACAACACCTGTCACTACTTGATATGAAATTAAGTGGCATTCCAGAGATAACACATGACCGACAGGGTAATCGTTTATACTTCTATTTAAGTTCAGAAAAACTTAGTGTTGGTGATTACATTGTTGCAGAAGTGTATGGAATAAGAACTCCAGATTCAACAACAGAATATAATTCCCTATGGAACCACAAGTTCCTTAAAGAGTATACCACAGCAATTATAAAAAGGCAATGGGGAACTAACCTGTTGAAGTTTGATGGTATGACCTTGCCTGGCGGTGTTCAGATCAATGGACGTTCTATTTTTGAGGATGCCAATAATGAACTTGAACAAATTAGAACTAGGTTTAGGGAAGAGGAAGACGTAGGGCCTGTCTTCTTCGTAGGATGATATGGCAACAAATCCGTATATTAGTCAAAAGGTACGTTCAGAACAACACCTATATGAAGACCTAGTAATAGAGTCTTTAAAGTTCTATGGTCAGGACGTATACTATATCCCACGTGAGATAGTCAACCAAGATAAGATCTTTGGTGATGACATTCCGTCACGTTTTTCAGATTCATATAAGATCGAGATGTACATCGAGAACCAAGAAGGTTTTGATGGAGAGGGAGATCTATTCACCAAGTTTGGTATCGAGTTAAGAGACCAAGCCACTTTTGTTGTCGCACGTAGACGTTGGAAGAGCCTAGTAGGTGACAATCTTGCGGAACATGGTTTCCGTCCTCGTGAAGGAGATGTCATTTATCTACCTATGTCAGAATCTATGTTTGAGGTTCTCAAGGTAGAAACAGAAACCCCATTCTATCAATTAAGTAATCTGCCTACATTCCGTATGCAGTGTGAGTTATTCGAATACAGTGACGAAGACTTTGATACTGATATCCCATCTGTTGATGCGGTAGAGTATGAAGGTGCGTTCCAGTATAAACTTACAATGAATACAAGCGAAGAGAATAAACCTGTACTAGTTCCTGTGTTGACAGATCAAGGTAGAGTTGAATCTGTTACTATACAAAGTGCTGGTTCTGGTTATACATCTGCACCTACACTTGTGACTAGTGGTGTTGTAAACGCATCTAGATTTGGTAGATCTGCGTTATACTCTAATTTAGGTCATGGTGATGAAGGACAGTATCTAATACAAAATGCNGAAGGTACAGTAGAACTATTCATTAAACCAACAAACCTACCTACTTCTGGTCAACAAGCATTATTCGTTACAGGGGGTGATACACCTCAGAACGAAATGATCTTTGGTTTAAATACTAACGGTAGGATAGTTTATTCTTATTCTGACAACAATGGTCAGTCATTAAATGAAGTACCAAACGATACTATACAGTCTGGTAACTGGACACATGTACTTGTAGGTCACGATGACAATGATTTCTTTGTTTATGTTAACGGTACAAAATATGTTGACTCAGCTTCAGACAGAACACTTAACCTAATAAGTAATCATGGATTCTCTGTAGGTGCGTTCGCTGCTCGTGAAGTTGACGGTATCAACTACAGTTCATTTAATGGTCAAATTGATGAGATGAGAGCGTTGGTAGGAGACGCCTCAGCGATCTTCGACTCTAGACTAACACATACTACACAGTCTTACACACTAACCATATCTGGCGGTGATGGTGCAGACTACACATTCGATGCGAGTCAGTCTGATAGAAATGGTGAAATTACAGACTTGACAGATCCAGAAATTAATGTTATAATAGGCGATACACTCGTCCTTGATAACAACTCTGGTGGTCATCCAATAGAGATTAAAGACAGTAGTGATAACGTAGTTGCGACACAAGATGTTAGTACAGAAGAAACTACGTTCACTCCATCTGCAACAGGAACATATACGTATCAATGTACTGTATCTGGTCATGAGAATATGGTCGGAAACATTGTAGTATCTGCTCAACCTACAGGAATAACTGTACCATCTTCAGAGTTTGATAGTAATTCAAATACTGCATTACTGAGACACTTCAATGGTGATTCAGCAGAACTTACTGCGGTAATGGACGGTGGATCTATATCCTCGATTACTATTGGAGACTCTGGTGATTACTATACAACAATACCTACAGTAACAGTCGATGCACCTACGGTTGGTGGTCAGTTCATTATAGGTGAAACTGTTACACAAGATAATACTTCTTACTCAATCAAAGGTGAAGTAACACGTTGGTCAGATAGTGACCGAATACTTCAACTCGCACATGTGGGAAGTACGGACGGAACATTCAAATCATTCTCAACTAATTCTAAGATAGTCGGTGCATCATCTTCAGCTGAGTGGGTTCCTAAACTTGTAGAAGAATTACAACAAATACAGAATACTGCACAGAATAAAATCTTTGATGATTTCGAAGGAGACTTCTTAGACTTTAGTGAGAGTAATCCATTTGGAGATATATTTTAATGTTTGGTAGTTGGTTTTATAACAAGCGTGTTAGAACAGCAGTATCCGTATTTGGATCACTGTTTAATAACTTACACGTATTACGTCAGAACTCTTCGGGTGCAACTGTGTCCCAAGTAAAAGTTCCGTTGTCGTATGCACCTAAAAGATCTTTCATAGAAAGACTAAATCAGATGTCTCAAGGAGAGGATGCGGAACGTAGAGTCGCAATGAAACTTCCTCGTATGTCATTTGAGATTACAAATATTGCATACGATCCAGAGAGACAATTACCTAAGACCAATAAGTTCTCAAGAGCGGCCACAGAGAANACGGCAAAGAAAAGATTTTACACATCTGTTCCATACACAATGGGATTCCAACTTAATGTATATGCTAAAAGTCAAGACGATGCATTACAGATTGTCGAACAGGTGATACCATATTTTAACCCACAATATACTCTATCAGTAAAACCATTTACGGATTATGCTGAGATCGTAGAAGACACACCTGTTGTATTGAATGGTGTTACCTTCTCAGATGACTTCGAAGGATCTGTAGGACAAAGACGTACTATCATCTATACACTAGACTTTGAGATGAAGATGTCGTTCTATGGGCCAGATAAAGATGCACCTATTGTACGTACTGTTGATGCAAACTTCTTCTTAAAAGAAGAAGGATTACAGGATAGTGACTTATTTGTCGAAAGACTAAATATAACACCGACACCGTCTAATATAAGTCCAGACAGTGATTTCGGATTTAATATTCAACTCCTTGATAGTGAAGTATAAATGACAGATGAAAACAAGAACGTTAATAAAGATTACGAGTATTCAAGAGACACCTATTACGATCTAATCGAGAGGGGTAGAGAGTCTTTAGAACTTATGATCGAAGTGGCACGAGAGTCAGAACACCCTCGTGCATTCGAAGTATTATCTGGGATGATTAAAAATATCTCAGATGTAAATGATAAACTTATGGATCTGAATAAGAAAAATAAGGATATTAAACAAGATCCTAAACAGTTGGAGAACAAAGGAACTACCAACAATAATGTGTTTATAGGATCGACTACTGATCTACAGAGAATATTACGTGATGAGGAAAAGGTGATAGATGTTACAGGATCAGAAGAATAGCTACCTCGGTAATCCCAATGTAAAGAAAGATGGGATTGCAGAGGAGTGGACAGAGGAGTCGGTAAAAGAGTACGCTAAATGTATGAACGATCCAGCGTACTTTGCTCGCACCTATGTTAAAATTATATCACTTGATGACGGACTTGTCAACTTTGACTTGTATCCATATCAAGAGAATATGTTTAACCACTTTAACGATAATCGTTTCTGCGTAGTGCTTGCGTGCCGTCAATCGGGTAAAAGTATTTCGTCCGTGGTATACATTTTATGGTACGCAATCTTTCATCCAGAAAAAACTATCGCAGTTCTCGCCAACAAAGGTGCTACTGCAAGGGAGATGTTAGGTCGTGTTACGCTCGCATTGGAAAACTTACCGTTCTTTTTACAGCCAGGCTGTAAAGCACTTAATAAAGGTAGCATTGAGTTTAGTAATAACTCTCGTATTATTGCGGCTGCCACCTCTGGTAGTTCTATTCGTGGCATGTCTGTCAACCTTCTGTTTCTTGACGAGTTCGCTTTTGTGGAAAGAGCAAATGAATTCTACACTTCCACATATCCTGTCGTGTCGGCTGGTAAAGAAACTAAGGTCATTATTACTTCCACCGCAAACGGAATCGGAAATCCATTCGAAAAAATCTGGACAGGTGCTAAACAAGGAGTAAACGAGTTCCAACCATTTGAAGTAAATTGGTGGGATGTGCCAGGCAGGGACGAGGAATGGCAGAGACAAACAATTGCGAACACTTCACAATTACAGTTCGACCAAGAATTCGGTAACACCTTTTTTGGAACAGGTGATACTTTAATTAACGCAGAAACTTTACTATCCCTACGTGCTAAAAACCCCATTGATTATCTCAATGGTGGGGACTTCCTAGTTTACGATAAACCACAAAAAGGACATGAGTACCTAGTCTGTGTTGACGTATCGAAGGGAAGAGGACAGGACTATTCTACGTTTAACGTTATCGACATTAGCACGAAACCGTTCAAGCAGGTTGCCGTCTATCGCAATAATTCTATATCGCCTGTGCTTTTTCCTAATATTATATATAAGTATTCAACTCTTTACAACGATGCATATGTAGTAATTGAGTCAAATGATCAAGGAACAGTTGTTTGTAACGGACTGTATTATGATTTAGAATATGAAAATGTATTTGTTTCCTCAGCGGTAAAAGCAAATTCTATTGGTGTCGAGATGACACGCAAAACCAAACGATTAGGTTGTACTGCCATCAAGGATATACTTGAGGAAGGTAAACTAGAAGTCGTTGACGAAAACACTATCATGGAGATCAGTACATTCGTGGGTAAGGGACAGTCTTACGAAGCCTCGGACGGCAACCACGATGATCTTATGATGAATTTGGTCATGTTCGGATATTTCGTATCTACCCAATTCTTTGCGGACATGACAGATATTAACCTCAAACAGATGATGTTTGAAGAACAGATGCGAGAAATCGAAAACGATGTTCCGCCTGCTGGATTCATTGATGATGGATCAGAACACATAGAAATGGAAGAATCTATGAGACAGGATGACGAATCGATGGAAGATTGGGTAGACCGTTTACATGGTACGGTAGGTGTTCATGACTGGTAAAATATCCAAAAGTATAAATACTAGTATTGAAAAAATTCGTATAATGATAAACATATAATTCGCAACCGATAAAAAAAGGATAAAGTTATGGCAACATCAGCTTCTCCCGCAATTGTAGTCAAAGAGATTGATCTCACAGGTGTAGTGCCAAGTGTGACTTCCTCTACTGGCGCATTTGTAGGGAATTTCAGATGGGGGCCCGTTGAAGAACGCACGCTAGTAGCCGATGAGAGTGGTCTGGTGTCTGTCTTCGGTGCTCCCGATAAAACAAACAATGTGGACTTTTTGTCCGCTGCTTCATTTTTGAAGTACTCTAACTCTCTATACGTGGTTCGTGAGGTAACGGACTCAGCAGTAAACGCATCATCTTCTTACTTATTAGAAAGTGTCGCTGACTCTGCTGGTGAACAAATCCTCATCAAGAACCGTGCTCACTTCGATACACTTGCTCTTGGCGCCCAGGCTGGTAACAAGACTGGTTCATTCGTTGCTAAGTACGCTGGTGCATTAGGTAACGCACTAGAAGTATCTTTCTGCCCTGCTAACACATCAGACTCAGCATTTACCGATTGGACATATGCTAGTGAGTTTGATCAGGCTCCAGGCACTTCACCTTACCTCGCTGGTATCAACGATTCATCAAAGAATGATGAAATGCACGTTGCTGTCATCGACCGTACTGGTGCAATTTCTGGAACAAAAGGTACTGTTCTCGAAACGTTCCCACACGTTTCTCTTCTGAAAGATGCTAAAACATCTGACGGAACACCTTCTTATATTTCAACTGTTTTGAACAATGGTTCAAACTATATTTGGAATGATTACTTTGGTGATGACTCTGCATTTGGTTCAGATCACGCAAATATGGGTGTCCATATTGGTGATACTGCTAATGTAGATTCTGCACAAGATTACTCAGTTGCCTTTAGTGGATGGACTGACATTGGTTCCAAGATTAAACTTGGTGGCGGTGAAGAGTCTGGTTCATTAGGTGTTGGTGAGTATTCAACTGGTTTTGATCTATTCGAAGATGTAGAAACTGTACAAGTAGATATGTTAATCGCTCCTGCTCACGCAAACAAGACTAACGGTAACACCGTTGTAAATGATCTTGTAAGTGTTGCAGTAGGTCGTAAAGATTGTGTCGTAACAACTTCTCCTGATAAGAGTATAGTAACAGGAACAACACCTGTAACTAGTACTACTTCGTTTGCGAGTGGTTGTACTCGTTCTTCATACCTAGTTATCGATAATAACTGGTTGAAGGTTTATGACAAGTACAACGATGTTTATGTCAATATACCTGCTAACTCTAGTACCGCTGGTCTATTCGCTGGTACAGATGCAGTCGCAGCTCCGTGGTTCTCTCCTGCTGGTCAGAGACGAGGTAACTACTTAGGTGTAACTGACATTATAAGCAATCCAAATAAAACACAGAGAGATACTCTGTATAAAGCAGGGGTTAACCCAATTGCCAACGTTCCTGGCTCTGGTGTAATCCTCTTCGGTGACAAGACGTTTGAATCTCGTCCAAGTGCATTCGATCGAATTAACGTTCGTAGATTGTTCCTTGTACTTGAAAGATCGATTGCCCGTGCAGCTAAGAACGTAATGTTTGAATTCAACGATGAGTTTACTCGTGCTGAATTTACAAACATCGTAGAACCTTTACTTCGTGAAGTACAAGGTCGTAGGGGGATCACTGACTTCAGAGTTGTTTGTGACGAAACAAACAATACTCCAGCAGTCATTGATCGTAATGAATTTATCGCTTCAATCTTCATCAAACCCGCCCGTTCAATTAACTTCGTAACGTTGAACTTCGTTGCAGTTAGAACTGGTGTTGAGTTTGAAGAAGTAGTTGGCACGGTATAAGGTAAGGAGAGATAAAAATGGCAATATTAGGCGTAGATGATTTTAAATCAAAACTCCGTGGTGGCGGTGCTCGTCCCAATCTCTTCAAGGCAACATTGAACTTTCCTGCTTACGCTGGTGGTGATGTAGAACTATCATCATTCTTGTGTAAGACAGCAGCTCTACCAGTATCAGAAATGGCACTGGTAACTGTACCGTTCCGTGGTCGTCAATTGAAGATTGCAGGCGATCGTACCTTTGCAAACTGGACTGTAACCATTATCAATGATACTGATTTCAGTGTACGTGATGCTATGGAACGTTGGATGAACGGTATTAATGCACACAGTGCTAATACTGGTTTAAACAACCCTGTAGATTACGAAGCAGATCTTTCTGTTGATCAATTAGATCGTAACGGAGATGTATTGAAAACATACAACTTCCGTGGATGTTTCCCAACTAACATTGGTGAAATTGCGTTGTCTTACGAGACTAACGATGCGATCGAAGAGTTCACAGTAGAATTTGCTATCCAGTACTGGGAGTCAAATACTACTAGTTAATTCTAGTATACATATGAGTGGTAAGGGCAATTATGCCCTTACCGCTTTATTATTATAAGAGGTTTCCAATTAAATGGCAGAAGACAATAACGGATTAAAACTCTTTGGTTTTGAAATCAAAAGAGCATCAAATAAACCCAAAGAAAAATTACCTTCTATTGTACCAACGGCTGATCCCGATGGTGCTGGATACGTTACTGCCTCTGGTTCTCACTTTGGTTCATATATCGATATGGACGGTGCGGACGCTAAAGATAACACACAACAAATTCAAAAGTATAGGGGTGTTGCACAACATCCTGAAGTCGATGCAGCTATCGAAGATATCATCAATGAGTCTGTCTCTGGTTCCCAAATGGAAGCACCAGTTGAACTCGATCTCGATAACGTAAAAGCATCTGACAAAATTAAAAAGACCATAGTTGAAGAGTTTGACAGCGTATGTTCAATGTTGAACTTCAGTGAATTAGGTCACGATATTTTCCGTTCATGGTATGTAGATGGTAGAATCTATCACCACTTAGTCGTGAACGAATCGAACATGAAGGCAGGTATCCAAGAGATCCGTCCTATCGATGCAGCTAAGATGCGTAAAGTTCGAGAAGTTAAGTATAAGAAAGATCCTGTAACAAGTGCGAAGATCGTAGATAAGGTAGATGAGTTTTATATCTACCAAGAGAAAGCAGGACAACAGTCTGGTGTTAAACTAAGTCCAGACTCAGTATCGTATGTTACGTCTGGTTTACTTGATCCGTCTAGGAAACGTGTAGTATCGTTCCTACACAAAGCGATCAAACCTATCAACCAGTTACGTATGATGGAAGATTCACTAGTAATCTACCGTCTTGCACGTGCGCCTGAAAGACGTATATTCTATATCGATGTGGGTAACTTGCCTCCACAAAAGGCAGAGAAACACATGAAAGACATCATGTCTCGTTATAGAAACAAGTTAGTTTATGATGCGAACACTGGTCAACTAAAAGATGACCGCAAACATATGTCTATGTTGGAAGACTTCTGGTTACCTCGTAAAGAAGGTGGCCGAGGTACAGAGATCTCTACTCTGCCTGGCGGTGAGAACCTTGGACAGATTGATGATATCGTCTACTTCCAGAAGAGATTATATCGTTCGTTGAACGTACCTCTTTCACGTCTAGAACAAGAAGCACAGTTCTCTCTAGGTCGTGCAACAGAGATCAACAGAGACGAAGTTAAGTTCCAGAAGTTTATTGATCGTTTAAGAAAACGTTTCTCTAATTTGTTCTTGAACATCCTAAAGAAACAATTAGTATTGAAGGGTGTGTGTACTGAACAAGACTGGGAAACATGGAAAAACGATATAACGGTTGACTACATAAAAGACAACCACTTCTCAGAACTTAAAGAAGCAGAAGTACTCAGAGAACGTTTACAGACTATGGATCAAGTATCTCAGTATGTCGGTGAATACTTCTCTAAAGAATGGGTATGGAAGAATGTATTACAAATGCAAGAAGATGAAGTTGAGAATATTCTAAAGCAGATTGCAATTGAGTCGAATGCAGAGACAGGTAATGAAGATGAATTTTAATATAGGAGAAAATAATGAGTGAAGTAGAAAATGCAGTGGATGTTGAGACACCACCAGAACCAACTCAAATGGAACTGAATCTAAGCAACTTTGTTGATGCGATTCAGGCATCGAACTTTAATAATGCATCTGATCTATTCAATGATATGTTGAGTAGTAAAGTTGATGATGCGATTGAAGCAGAGAAAGTAGCCGTTGCGAACACCATGTTCAACGGTGGAGAACCATCTGAAGAAGAAGTCGAAGAGTTTTCATTCGATGAAGCTGAGACAGAAGAAGTCGAAGATGGTGAAGAAGAAGAGGGTTTTGATAACGCAGAAGCGGTAGAAGACCACGATGATGTGGAATATGAGACCGCAGATCAACCAGAAGTCGAAGAAGACTTAGATTAATTCATTATAAAAAACTTCATTTGTATAAATAAATGTACGTAAAAGGAAAATACTTGTAGTGAAAACATTTAAAGAGATCCGAGAAAAGAAGTCGCCCAAGTATAAGGGGAAACCTGTGTACTCGGCAAAGACTACTGGATCTATAAAGGTTCCTGTAGTAATAGTAAAGGAACCTAAAGGTTACTGTGTTTACATAGACGGTGACAAGTTAGATGTATTCAAGTCAGAATCAGAGGCAATGAAAACTCTGAAGACAACAGTAAAATCACTAGGTGGTAAACTCAAATGAAGTTAATAAGTGAATTTAGAGAAAACGATCTTCAGTGTATCGTTGAGAAGAAAGAAGATGGCGAGAAGAATTACGTCATCGAAGGAATCTTCATACAAACAGAATCAAAGAACAGAAATGGACGTGTGTATCCTAAGCCTATTATGGAAAAGGCAGTTGGTACATATGTCGATCAACAAGTTTCTAAGAAACGTGCGGTAGGGGAATTAAATCACCCCGAAGGGCCGACCGTTAACTTAGACAAGGTTTCGCACCTTATCACAGACCTCAGATTTGAGGGAAATGATGTGGTCGGAAAGGCACAAATATTGGATACTCCAATGGGTAAGATTGTTAAAGGTCTTCTTGATGGTGGTGTACAATTGGGTGTGTCAACTCGTGGTATGGGAAGTCTGGAACAAAGAAATGGCGCTATGTACGTCAAAGACGACTTTATTCTTAGTACGGTAGATATCGTACAAGATCCATCTGCACCAGATGCTTTCGTCAATGGAATTATGGAAGGTGTAGATTGGGTTTGGAATAACGGCATTTTGGAACCTCAGATTATTGAAGATATGGAGACAGAAATTAAAACCGCACCGAAAGCGTTTCGTCCAGAAGTGCAAATTCGTGAGTTTAAAAATTTCCTCTCGTTAATCAAATCTAGTATATAAGGAGTCACTATGACTGAAGAAAATAAAGTCGAAGTTGAACTTCACGATGAAATTGATAACGAAATCGTGGAGGAAACTCTCGAAGAAGCACAAGCACCTGCTCCAAAGGGCAAACCAGATCCAGAGGCAACTACTGAACCTGAATCTATTGCATCTGTGGACAAGGCTGCTGACGCTACTACTAAAGCCGCCCCACCTACACCAAAAACTAAAGCTGGTGTAATTAGTGCGATGGTTGACTACATGCAAAAGCAGTCTAAGACTGATCTTCAAAGCATGTATGCATCTGTTCGTAAAGAAGGCGTTGAAGTAGAAGCGGATGAAGTAGTTGCAGAAACTATCGATACAACTTCCGAGTTGGATGCGTTGGTAGAATCTGAAGCAACTTTATCAGAAGAGTTCAAAGAGAAAACTGCTGTTATCTTTGAGGCTGCTGTTAAGTCTAAACTATCAGAAGAAGTTGATCGTTTAGAGTCACAGTACAAAGAAGAACTTGCTGAAGAAGTATCATCTATTAAAGGTGATCTTGTTGAGAAAGTAGATTCTTACCTCAACTATGTGGTTGAATCTTGGATGGATGATAACAAGGTTGCGGTACAGAACGGTCTCCGTACTGAAATCGCAGAAACTTTCATGGACAAAATGAAGGATCTCTTTACTGAGTCTTACATTGAAGTTCCAGAAGGTAAAGTTGACCTAGTTGACGAACTGGCAGAACAAGTAACTGAGTTGGAAGAAAAACTTAACTCAACAACTGGTAACGCTATTAAGTTGGCAGAAGAACTTGAAGTAATGAAGCGTGAGTCAATCATCGCTGAAGCTGCTAAAGGTTTGGCTGACACCCAAGTAGAGAAATTACACGGACTTATCGAAGGTATCGATTTTGATGACGAGGAATCGTTTTCTAAGAAAGTTGGTATCGTAGTAGAGTCACATTTCTCAGCACAAAAAGAAACAAGCGTAGTAAGCGAAGACGTTGAAGTTGAAGATGATGCAGATACAACTGTAGAACTATCTTCTTCAATGGATGCGTATGTTAACGCTATTAAGAAAACTATTAAGTAAGGAATAATAAAATGCAACAATCTTACGATCAATTAATCGAAAAGTGGTCACCAGTTCTTAACGAAAGTTCTGCTGGTGAAATTAAAGATCACCACCGTAAAGCGGTAACTGCTGCAATTCTTGAGAACCAAGAAAAAGCAATGTCAGAAGCCCGTCAAGCTGAGTCTGGATTTATGACAGAAGCAGCTCCAGCTGGTGCTAACACAGGTTCAATCGGCACATGGGATCCAGTTTTGATCTCACTCGTTCGCCGTGCGATGCCTAATCTAATCGCATACGATGTATGTGGTGTACAACCTATGAACGGCCCAACTGGCTTGATCTTCGCTATGAAGTCACGCTACGGTGCTGGTTCAACTTCATCACGTGAAGCTCTGTTCAATGAAGCAGAAACTAACTTCTCTGGTGTAGGTACTCATGACTCAGACAACGTATCTGGTTTCAACGGAATCGCTCCTAGTGGTGACTCTGCTGATGACCTACGTGCTGGTGGAACTGGAACAGGTGATACTACTGCCAATATGGAAGCATATGGTTCAAGTGGTGGAGCTGCGTTCGAAGAAATGGGATTCACCATTGAGAAGCAAACTGTAACTGCAAAGTCACGTGCTCTTAAAGCTGAATACTCACTAGAACTTGCTCAAGACCTTAAAGCAATCCACGGTCTTGACGCTGAAACTGAACTTGCGAATATTCTTTCAACTGAGATCCTTGCGGAAATCAACCGTGAAGTTATTCGTACAATCAACTCTCAAGCGAAAACTGGTTGTCTACAAGCTAACGTTACTAAGAATGGTATCTTTAACTTGTCTTCAGACGCTGACGGACGTTGGAGTGCTGAGAAGTTCAAAGGTCTAGTAGTACAGATCGACCGTGAATGTAATGTCATTGCTAAAGAAACAAGACGTGGAAAAGGTAACGTAGTTATCTGTTCTTCTGACGTTGCTACAGCATTGTCTGCATCTGGTCTTCTTGACTATTCACCTGCTATGTCAACTCAATTACAAGTTGATGACACTGGTAATACTTTTGCTGGTACATTGAACGGTCGTATCAAAGTATACATCGATCCATATGCACAAACTGACTACATCACTGTAGGTTATAAGGGTACTAACACTTATGACTCTGGTGTATTCTACTGCCCATATGTACCGTTACAAATGGTTAAAGCAGTTGGTGAAGATACTTTCCAACCAAAAATCGGGTTTAAGACTCGTTACGGTATGGCAAGTAACCCATATGTGGGTTCAACTCCAACTGACGGTTTGGCTGCTGCTAAATCTAACCAGTACTACCGTATCTTCCGTGTGGACAACATCCTCACATAAGGTATATAAAAATAAGAGTAGGGTTAACCTACCACATTTTCAAGGGACTCTTCGGAGTCCCTTTTTTTATGCGTATAAATAATTCTGTTCACGATCTGAATAAAGTAGTAAGAGACGGTATTACCGTTGTGTCTGGTTATCCAGTAATCTAAAAACAGGAGATAGTTATGCGTATTATTGCAATTGCATTCGCATTAGTTTTGTCTGCTTGTTCCACCGTTGATGCAACCATTGACGGTACTGGTGGTGTTATCAAAGGTGTCGGTTCAGATGTCTTTGGTGTAACCGCTGGTGTATTGGATGTGACTTCAAATCTTATTAAAGATGTTGCAGACAAGACTGGAACGGCTGCAACAGCACCCGAAGGGGAATAAGTAAGGAGTATGCCGGCCAAGGATGGCGCTTAAAGAAAACCCCACCGAAGTGGGGCATGAGAGAGATTGGAGCGGAGCAGAGGACTTGAACCTCCATCTTTAGGTTGGACACCTAACGTAATCGTTATACCAACTCCGCATAATATGTATATATTATACCATAACTCTTAGGTCAATGTCAAGCGATTTTTACTAATTCTTTTAAGTTTTCTTTACCACGTACTTGTGGAAGGAAACCTAGAACACGCAATGGGAAAACATCTAGTCCACATGCTTGAAGATCTGACTTGTGTTGTTCCAACATTTTAAGGAACTTCTTTCTTTTGATATCTATAGTTGCCTTTGCGGTCGGAGATCCAACGTGTCCGATTAGATCTGTATATTTACCTGTTTCCACGTAACGTGTGATAGCTTGCATGATAACACGATACTGGTAACCTTCACCAATACATGCACCGTAAGTATCAGTCGCTTCATTATAATCACCACCAAGGGTGTATTCTGTAGAAGAGTGGTTCTCAATCCAGTCCTGTACTTTAGGTATGGATGTGTATAGAATATATGGTTGAGGTGTTCCAGTCTCTTCCATAACCATTTTCACCACACGGTTCCTACAAGTCTTGTCTCTGGTCTTACCATAGATTCTTATGAACTCGTCATGAATTGCTTTCTCAGAATTCTTGATACGACCAGTAGATACTTTTCGACTCAAGTGTTTACGCATATCAACTTCTTTGTTGAGATGCTTGGGGTATCCCTCGTTCTCTCTTGCTTGTACATCTTCCATCTGTTCTGGTGTACCAGCGAACAAAGTAAAGATCCAGTCCTTTTGTCCTAAAGCACGAATCGCTTCGGATCTACCGTAACCATATACAAGAACATAAGGTTTCTCGTATTCGTCACCACGGAAGTAAACAGCTGGGGGACATTCTTGATTGTCCACGCCATCTGCGAAAGACATTCGCAACTGTTCAATTTCAGCGGGAGTGTGAGTTTCTACCTTACCAATATTACCTTCGATATCATCAATGTGAATCTGATCGAACGGTAGTTTGACATTTTTTACGGATGTTACACCAAGATCGGTGTAGTCGGGTAACGCAACAGCGTCACAGTTTGAATTGGCATAATCTGCCAGTGCTATAATAGCCATATGATTTCTCCTATTGGATTAAATTAAGTGAAGTATAAGACTCAATGAGAATTATAAAACACAGTATTATTTATAAGAATCTTATCTTATAATGTCAATATCGTCTGCATTTACATTCCATGTTTCCACGGTACGTCTCAGACGACCTTCGCTCTTGAGTTTGTCATAACGTTTGATGGCATTCTTACGCCACCATTCGGTAACACCTTCAAGAGAAAATCTGTCGAAGTTTTCCTTCTTAATTAATGTATCAGTTTCTAGGTTCAAGTACTGCGGTACATTTTCATAACCGTATGTGGATACGAACGAACGTTTCTGTTCGGTCAGATCCTTTGCATCAGAGAAAGTTTGACAGAACTTCTTATAGGCAACTTCATCATGTACCTTGAGAGAGGCTTTGATGATAGATGCCATCTTGGTTTGAGTCTTTAATTTACGAGATGAGGCGTCAACTGGAACCAAGGGTTCACCACCGTTTTTCTCAATGAACCATGCACTTAGTCTGCGGAAAGTGTCGTCATTGATAAGTGGCAAGAAGTTTGAGTCTGTCAAACCGTTGAATCGCAAGAATGGTTTCATACCATCGTATTGCGAAGCAGACTTAGTCGAACCATATAACGATGTAGTCTCGAACATACAGAAGTTACTATTGTACTTCTTGTTCAATGCTTCACGTGTATAATGAGAACAACAAATTGCGGCCAGTAATTTACCACCAAGATAGTTGAAACCAAACGGTTGAGTAGGTACAATGTTGAACCCCATGATTGCGGAGTCATTGAACCTTTTCATTACGTCTGGATTCATACTGTCTAGTGGTCGTCCTAACCATTCGTTTCTGGGTTTACTATTAATAGTAGGGGAACCGAAACGAATCATACCAATCACTTTGTTGGTATTCTTTTCTTTGATCACCCACTTCAGTCCCTTGCCTGGGATCGATGCTTCCACAGGTGCGGACGTGACAATCTCCATATAGGACATGAATTGTTGTGCAGGCGATTCTGCGATTACGAACTCCATCTCTGAAGGATGTATATCGAAATCACTAAACAAGTCTTCTTCAGGCCCCATGCCTGGCAGAGAGTACGGAAAGGACTCCATACGTTCCATCTTGACTTGTCTCATGTATTCATCGATGCGTTCTATGTTTCCAAAGAACTCATCAAAAGCGTTTGCACCATATAGTGCATCTTTGTGACTTAAAATCATTTATAATACCTCATCATCTGTTACACATTATACAGTATGTAGCAAAGTTTGTCAAGTAATTTTTAATCGGTCTTGAGAATGATGTCCGTTGTATGTAGGTGGGTGGTTGTCGGTAGTAATATATTCCCACGCAACACTAGGTCTAAATCGATCACTGGTGTTTCGATAACAACTGTGAATCAACTGGGGGTGAAATAGTATGGCAAAAGGTTCATCTAGTTCAATGTCTATAACATCTTTCCAATGTTTATCGGATATCCATTCGAATACTCCGTGAGAATCTAATTCGTGAGGTATTAGTTCGTGTTGAGAATTAGGTATAATACGTAGACACCCATTCTCTTTTGTTGCACCTTGAACAAACACATCGCAACTGATCATCTTATTTGGATCTGCCTTTATGTAATAATTGTCTTGATGCCAATCTACAGAGAATCCTTTACGTGGTATCATAGGGAAGAACTTAGAGATATATGTCTCTATATTGGGCCCTATTAATTCCCTTGCATACTTAACCAAAGTCTCGTTTCTACCAAGTCTATATAGTTTGCCAGATAATGACATCGCACAATCAAGTTTGCACGGAACGTTCGGGTAGGTCGTAACCCAATACTCATCTGGATTTTTCAAACCAATTTGGGTAAGATTGTGACACTCTCTCAACAGTTCATCGTACTCCGATTCGTTGAGAAAGTCTGTAACTATGACATAACCGTATTCATGGAATTTTTTAATATCTCTGTTCATGCGAGTTATTTATCGTATAAATAGAAGGGTATAGGAGAACATTAAATGGCAGAATTAACTACTAACAAAAACTACTTGCAACCTACTGGATTTCGTGTTATAATAAGTAGGCAAAATTACCCAAACCTTGAGTACTTTGCACAAGGAGTAAACCACCCTGGCTCTACAGTTTCTCCGTTGGAACTGGGAACACCAAGGATTACTTCTATCCCTTTAGCGGGAGATAAGATTACATACGGTAGTCTTACTATGGATATCATACTTGACGAAAACATGGTATCATATAAAGAGATGCAAGGTTGGTTAGAGAATACGTTGAACTTAAATCAGACATCTAATTCAGATGCGGAGTTCAATCCATATCGTGACATTACTGTCAGTATCCTATCCAGTCATAACAATGCGAATACGCAGATACTATATAAGGACTGTATACCAACAAATATTAGTTCTATAGCGTTGACTGCCAATACGTCTACCGTATCGTTTTTAACCTTTAATGTGGAGTTTAGATTTTCGTCTTTTGAATTGAGATAATATGCATTTTATTGAATTGAAGAATCCAAGGGTTCTTGATATATTAGAAAGGTTTCGTTATTTGTATCGTGATAAGTATGACATCACCGAAACTAACCTACCTCTGTCTGACTTACTCGGACATGGGGAAGAGTACGTATCAGAAGAATACCTAAGAAAAGTTTTAGAGATGGGACATCATCATGATGGTTCACCTAGAGCCGCCTTCTCATATCCAATAAAACCAGATCACTATCGTGGTGCTGACACTCAATATAAAAAAGATTATGACGATGTTGATCAGGACATGCGACTAGAAGTCGGGTTCAAACAATCAGCATTAACTCAGTTATACCCACCCAAAGGTTTTATTGATTGGCATAATAATGCCAACTCTACGACATATAATATCTTATTTACATGGAGTGAAACTGGTGATGGTTGGTTCAAGTGGTATGATAAAGTGAATGACAAGATAGTGACTATGCCCGATAAAAAGGGGTGGAGTGCGAAAGCAGGATACTTCGGTAATTATGGTGATGGTGATCTATGTTACCATAGTGCATACACTGATTGTTGGAGAATGACAATGGCATATGTAGTACCCAATGATGCGAAAGAATATTGGGAGTTAATGTGCGACTATATAGAAAGTGAGGATTGATTATGAAATTAGATTTAGAAATGATACTGAGTGAGTGGAAGACAGACTGTCAAATCCCAATGCACCAGTTAGATGAAACATCACGTAACACACCTATGTTACATGCGAAATATTTGCAGTACCTATCAACTGCCAAGTTATCATTGAAACGTGCTGAACATGCACAGAAGATTTTACTTAAAGACAAATGGTTGTACTATAACGGCAAGATGGATGAAGATGCGATCAAATCAAAGGGTTGGGAACCAGATCCATTTGGTGGACTAAAAATTCTCAAAGGTGAGATGGAACATTACTACGACTCTGATCCAGAGATACAACGTAGTGAAGAGAAGATTGCGTATCTTAAAACGGTTATAGATACATTAAATGAAATTGTTAATAATCTAAACTGGAGACACCAAACGATCGGTAACATGATCCGATGGAAACAGTTTGAAGCAGGAGCATAAATGAAATACATTGTAATCGGAACACCTGTCTGTGGGTATTGTACACAGGCGAAAAATCTCTTGGAAAGAAAAGAGTTGGACTACGAGTATCGTTGTCTGACCGAAGTCAGTCCTAAAGAACAGGATCGACTACAGGATATTGCTGGCCAAGCATTTCGCACCGTACCACAAATCTTTACCGTGGAAGGTGAGACGTGGGGTTATGTCGGTGGGTACACGGAGTTGAACTCTACTCTCAATGGATAATCAAATCCGAATAGGATTGCAGAACCACTCTCTATTATCAGTCGAGTGTAATGCACACCAAAGTCAGGAACTACGAGACTACTTCTCGTTCTTCGTTCCTGGCTATCGTTTCATGCCTGCATTTAAAGCACGGAGATGGGACGGTAAAATAAAGTTATACAATATGGTAACTAAGACATTACCTGTTGGACTTTACACCCACCTTAAAAAGTTCTGTGCGGATAGATTCTATCCACTACAGTTAGTGGAACACGAAGAGTATGGTCATCCAGCGATGAAGAACAAGGTTGATCATCCTACACTAATGAAAGAAATAAAGGACTACGATGCACCATTCGATGTTCGTGGTTATCAGTATGATGCGATTGTACATGGTATAGAAAATAAAAGGGCCCTTTTACTATCACCTACAGGTAGTGGTAAGTCGTTCATTATATACAACCTTATGAAGTGGGTATTAGAACGTACAGATAATAAGGTGTTAATTATTGTTCCGACAACAAGTCTAGTGGAACAGATGTACAAAGACTTCGAAGACTACGGTATGGATGTCGCAAACGAGGCACACCGTATCTATTCAGGT
>NZGQ01000052.1 GCA_002689565.1 Methanobacteriota archaeon
AATATTTGCCTTAAATCGTTTCTAATTTTCTTACTAGAAATATTCATTTCATTTATTCGAATCTTGATTGCCTCTTTCGACTTAGAGGCTTTACTCTTCAATTCCCTTTTCGCCTTTTGAATTTCATAAAGGCATGATCTTAGTTTGTCTCTGCAATTTGTCAACCTTGATTCGAATGAGTTGGTGCTGATGTTTTTCGCCTTCAATTTCTTTGCAGACTTTTTGAAGCGCATATTTACCTTGGCTACTTCAATAGAATGCTTTGGTGTGGATTTCAGCCTTGTGTTTAATCCCGCATAGTTGAATAATTTAATCCACCATTTGCTAGGGTCGACATGGTACCACTTGTGTCCATTTCTGTAGTCGGTTTGGAATGTGTGGTGGAAGTTATGATATCCTTCACCGAACGTTAAGAATGCTAACCAGAATGAATCGCGGCTTGAATCCTTTTCAGAATATGGTTGAGTTCCCCAAATGTGAGCAGCACTATTGATCAAGAATGTCCCGTGATGTACGAATACAATTCTTGCAAGTCCACCCCAGACGAAACAACCTATTGCCGCAGAAATACCTCCGAAAAGAAATCCAATTAAAGCGGGTAAAAGGAAGCCAGAAANAGCACCTATAAGGAAAATATTTCTGTGTTGCCACATTATTATTTTGCTTTGCTGCAGGTCTTTNACATTTGAAAAATCATTTGCGAACTTCTCTTCCTCAATCAATATCCATCCCATGTGNGAATACCANAANCCCTTCGAGGCNCTGTATGGGTCTTCATCCGAATCGGTCATTTTGTGATGTCTTCTATGATCTGANCNCCATTCNAGTATNGANTTTTGAAACGNNCCCGCTCCNAAAANNGAGTANAATAGNACNAGNGGCCANTTNGCTNTNTGNGAACGATGTGAGAATAATCTGTGATATCCTACAGTTATTGACAATCCACAGGCNNAATAAAANNATANGAATACAAANAATTCAATTANACCAGGATGCCCAAAATAAGACCAGTGNCCGATAATTCCTGCTATCGCCAAGATTGGTGTCACAATTAAGAACACAGAATTTAACCAGTTAATTCGGTATGGTGGCTCCTCACTCATAACGGGTTCGCACTGAGTAACGTTATTGACTGTTGGGGCTAGGTGGTCGCCAAATCTTTGATTTGAAAATCATCTTGCGCTTGCTGCGATACGTTGAACTTCTTCTTTCTTTGAGACAGCGAATGAAGTTACATCACCAACGCTTGCTTTTGTAAGCTCATTGATGATACATTGTGTCAAGGTACGCTTAGACTTNGATGTTCCTTGTTGTGCTCCTTTTGCNAGGTTTGCTAGAGCAACATCAAGTCTTCGAGAAGGAGAACTATCGACTGCCTTCGGTTGTGAAACTGCCCCGAATTTGATACGAGTGATTTCTTCCATTGGAGCAGCGTGGCAAATTGCATCTACGAATGCTTGAAGTGGGTTTTCTCCNCTTCTTTCAGCGATTGAGTCTAATGCATTTTCGAATGCCTTTAGAGCGCCCATTTTCTTACCAGTGTACTTNCCAGTTCGCATTAGTTTGTTTGTGAATCTCTCGACAACGGATAGCTTTGCTTTTCCGAACCATGCATTGGCATGACGTCCACCTGTGTGAGGTACTCCAACTGTTGAGAGATTGATGTAAGGTGCTAATCCTGGATCACGGCAGACGACTTCTGCTGCGTCATATTTTCCAAAAACCAGAGTTCCNATNCCNGCAATAGGCTTGGATTCTTCGACGGGTGTTTCTTCCTCTTGTGTTTCGACTTCATCACTCATCACAATCACTCCATCTCATCGAACTGGNTTCTCTTTTCGTCCACGTACCATTTCATCTAATGAAACGCCGTTGACTTGNATCACCTTGTAGCGNACTCCNGGAATATCTCCNTATGAACGACCCATGCGTCCACCGATACCTTCTACCATTACTTCATCGTGCTCATCGATGAAGTTAATCGCACCATCACCTGGTGCGAATGCTGTTAATTTGTTGCCGTTCTTGATTAGTGAAATCTTCACAGCCTTNCTAATTCCGGAGTTAGGTTGCTTAGCCTCGATACCNACTTTTTCGATAACGATACCCTTGGCTTGTGTTGAACCTGCAAGTGGGTCGTGCTTAGCTCTAGACTTGAGCATACGCTTCTTGTATCTTCGATCAGACCATCTAAACTTTTGGCGGTCTTTTGCCATCTTAGTTCCTGCGAACAACCCACGACCCATATCTAAACTCTCCAGAGAAGCAACTTGCCGACCTACCCCCCCTATTTCATGATGCCGATTGAAAAGTATCCATCAAATGATGCACTCACAGCCAAAAGTATAGGCCAATGTTCTTGGCTNTAATCCTACAGGAAGGCGCAATGGCATTCCGTNATCTGCTAGGNGCGGCTTCAATTATAGACGAGCCAACAAGCATACTGCATGGNGTTTTTGANAANTCNAAGTCGACAGGACATGACTTGTTGGTATTCGAAAACCTTGTTGAGACACCTGGTCATAAAATCGCAGTTAATCTACTTACTAGGCCGCGATTATGTGCAGCATTATCTATTGAGCCGGAGGACTTTATTGACCTACTCGGGTGGGCCATGGNAAATCCAAGAGAACCAAAAATTGTGGAATTTGGGCCGGTCCTAGAAAATGTCCAAAATAAACCCGAATTGACCAAATTGCCAATTCCTCATCACTGGAGAGAAGATCGTGGAAGATATATGTCATCTAGCGTAATTATTGCCGAATATGGTGGTANCAGAAACATGTCATTTCATAGACAACTACTCAGAGATGATAATCATCTCGTGGCTAGAATTGTTCCTCGCCATCTACATTCGATGACAAAAGAGGCAAGATCTGTAGGGGATTCAGTAAAAGTAGCAATAATTAACGCCCCTGATCCAGTCGTTTTACTGGCTGCAGCAATGTCATTTGATACAAATATTGACGAATTAACTATCGCTTCGGCACTTCATGAAAAAGTGCATGGCAGTCCCTTGGAATTAGTGACATTACCAAACGGAATTCAAGTCCCTGCAAATGCTGAATACGCCATGTGGGGAAGAGTTACTACAGAAAATGACGATGAAGGCCCATATGTGGATATTACAGGAACTGTCGATGACATTCGCCAGGAGCCAGTAATAGAAATCGATGGAATTACCCATCGTTCAAACCCGATTTTTCACGCATTAATCCCTGCAGAGGCAGAACACAAAACCCTGATGGGTTTACCTAGGGCACCAACAATCAAATCTGCAGTTAGTGAAGTCTGTGAATGTCTAGATGTTCACATGACTGAAGGGGGCGGTGGCTGGCTTGCAGCAGTAGTCAAAATCAAAGTAAAGAAAGAGGGTGATGGAAAAAGAGCAATTCAAGCTGCTTTAGATGGTCATCGCTCGATGAAGATGGTAACAATAGTTGACGAAGATATTGACATTACCGACCCTGTTAGAGTTGAATGGGCAATGATGACAAGATGGCAACCTGATACAGACTCAATCATTCTCTCAAATCAAAAGGGTTCTAGCCTCGATCCGTCACGACTTAATGACGGAAATACCGCAAAAATTGGTATCGATGCAACCATACCATGGGGTTATGACCGATCAGGTTTTATGTCTGTTCAGTGAGTTGATATGATGGATAGTGCTTCCATTCTACAGCATCCACGTAGGAACCTAGGAAGTAGACATCGCTCCCAAGCNGATCGTTTTGTCAAGTTATCTNGNAAAGATCCNGATAGNCAGGATGAAAATTTGGCTTGGGCTGAACAAAATGCACAACAAGCAGTNCTTTACGATTTTACNGATGAGAGAAATTGGCGATGTTTAGCGGAAATAAAGCACATGAGAAATGANGGCTCAGGGTTGGCTTTAGTCTTGGAAGATTTGTTTGTTGTATTGGGAAGAGATCCCAATCAATTGAATCANNTAAAGGATATTGATCATCTCGAATTGGGTTTGGAACTANTAGAAGCAGCATTTCTAACCGACTCACTGGAACCAGAAAATTGGTTTGAAAAACTNGATCAAGAAGGATTGAATAATTTTTCATTAAGATGTAAAGGCCTTGATTTTTCAGACCAACGTGCAAATATTGTATATGGACGAAGATTGGAGAGAATTCGAAGTGCTGGTTACGAAGATATGTTCATCGATTTAGTGCACCATCTGTTAGCCCACAGGCCTGCAAATCATGAATTATGGATGGAGTTAGGTAGGCTGCATGAGCGNCGTAACGAAATCGATCAAGCATGGTTGTGCTATGACCATGTCCAGCAAATACGCCCTACTGAAGAAGTACGAGATTTATTCCTANACCGGTTGAAGAGAGCGATGGATGGTGAAGAATCAGTTCCCTGGAGCGGTCCTTCTCTTGAAACACGTGCAGATTTTTTGGAAAGAATGCAACTCCTTTCTCAATCAGTTTCAGCAGTGCCTGTAGTTGANGAAGANGAAGATGAGATTATNGAATCAAATTCTGAATTGAAACGTTTGGAAGATTTGATTGAAGCAGGTGAAGCAGCAGAAGCATTCTTCTTAGCAAGGTCTTTGTTTACCTCTGGAGAAGAATGGGCTGAGGAATGGATGACTAANGCGCAATCAATGCTCTAATCATCTNTCAGTGTCATTATTTCAGTCACTCTGTCAGTCCAAGTTTTAGCAATTTCTCCTTCACTAATTGATGCACACAGTGCAGCTAGCAAAGCGTCTTCAACTTCCTCGTGAGAGGANAATAAATCTGCGAATAACTCNCCTCTGTCCAACCTTTTTGCTAGCATCATTAAAGCACGCAAATCGGGTCTCTCGATACCTGAATAACCATTCTGAGTATTTTCAATACACCATTCCAATACTCCATTAACATCCTCGGNATNTACTTGGAGAATAGGNTGGCTTTCNCCAGCAGACAANGGTTTAGCATCGATTATCTGGTCAGCGAATTTNTCTGCTTCATCACTGATAAATCCTGATGAAATTTCCACAAATATAGCNCCTGATTCTACAGCCAATTCCATTTGCTTCGCAATAATTGCATGTGCATGTGCATTGAATGAACATCTTGCTGCATCAAACATATGCCCGAAGGCCAAGTGTATTCNTGCTGCTTGAATTCTTGAAATTGCTATTGTTTCATTTGCATGACCGGCACTTCTGGAAATCTCTCCATGTACATGTAATGCCATCATATGTTCATCGATTGAAAGATGAAAAGCAGCTTTGTTTAGCAAAGAGATATCATGATCCCTACTCGCTTTTGCAACAGACTTTAATCTTGTTTCAGCCCAAGTTAAGTCGTCTCTAGCGTCCTCAATCTGGCCATTTTCAAAATGTACTAAACCCCTTTCCATTCTTAATCGACCTTCCAAAGATAAATCTCTAGTTTCAGGGGTTCTTGCGACTTGTAANGCCTCTTCTATAGAATCCATGTTAACATTACCTTGCAGTCTTTGCTTTACTAAATCTAGTACTTTAGTTTCAGCTGGTGACAATTTGTCTTCCAAGAATTCAACGATGTCGCTGCCCAATACCAATCCTAATTCAGCGACTCCAAGCCAACTGTCCCATCCGATTTTTTTCAGCAATGGTTCTAAATCACGTTCACCATTTTCGTATGCTTGAATGATTTCTTCAGGATTAATGCTCAGACCTCCTCGTATTAGCTAAAATATTGATGAATGCAGTTTCAGCAGATATCCTATCGCTTCGACCACTCCATCCAGCGGCTCCGTCGTGACCTCCACCCTCTCCGCCTATTTTTTCTCCTAGGTCTTTCATCATCTCACCAAGATGTATTCCTGATAGTGTCGATGATCTAGGTGCCCTGGCAGTTAATCTTGTTTCACCATCTCTAAATCGTGATACTAATGCTACTTCAGCCCCTGTTTGGATAATTATTCCGGCTACTTTCCCTTCATGTATCCCTGCATGTGTGTGAACTAAATTCCATTTACCACATTCTGTTGATTGGCACCTAGAAAGAGCTTTCAAGATAGCACCACGTTCACTAGCATTAATTTCCTCTGATTGTATGTGTTCAACAAATTCTTGGTATTCGAATCCTGCACCCTCGAGAAGCATTGATGCGCATTGTAAGGATTCTTTGTCAGCATGTTTAAATCGACCAGTATCTGTTATTAGNCCAGCAAGTAAGAGTTTACGTACTTCATCGCTTAATGAATTTGGAGAATTATTTTTCAGGTATNNGAAAACGATTTGAGTAGTTGCACGAGCATTGTTTCGAATTTCTAAATCTCCTTCTTTGAAAGTCCAGTCACAAGTATCATGATGGTCGATTACACATATTGGTACATCTTTTGGGATTTCTACACCAGTTTGAGTTTCTGATGCAGCATCTACAATTATTATTCCACCAATTTGTTTTGGCCAATTTGGCTCTTTGCTTAATTTTCGAAATGGGGCATCTAATTCTGTACAGAGTCGTTTCGCTAGTTTGCCAATGTGCAAGCCACATGCGATTAATTTTGGATTTGAAGATGCTAGAGCAATNGATGATCCGATAGTATCCATGTCACCATTTCTTCCTGCGAGAACTGGAACAGCACCATTAGAGGTTGCTGCAGAGATCCAATCCGCCAGTTCTTGCAAATTCATCCCTCAAGAGATTGCTTAAGCTTCTCATAAGTTGCCACAAGTTCAGATTCACGATTTGCCATTGTTTCAACAGCGGCTTTCATTTGTTTGAGAGTCATTTCTAAGTCAGANAACAATTGTACTCTGTCTTTTACTTCCACAAGAATTGTCCCCATTTGTCGATGTAATGCCATGTCATCTGGTTGGTTATTTACAGCAGCAATAGTTCCCTCTAATTCACGAACTTGTGCATTGAGAGAGGCTACTTGTTGCCTTGCTGCTTGTACCTCTGCGACGACCATTTGCAGTTGTTGTGCTGACTCCATTGTTTCACCTCAGGTATTGGGGGTTCAAGAATCCATCACTTCGATAACCTTGCTTGCTATCACCAGCGACCTCATTCTTGTATTCCACATTGCTCTAGCATCTTTAGCCCTAGATTCATTTAGAACAAATGTGAAATTATTTTCGTTTANTATAACGTCTTCTTCACTNACAAGACTAGATGCCAATGATTTGGCATGCGGGGACTCCACCGAAAGGCGGACAGACCACAATACAATCACTCCTCTTCGTCAAGTTCTCCAGCATTCATTGCTCTCTCGTATTCGATAGCAGCTTGCTGTGCGATGTATGCCATATCTGCAGTGGTTGCACCGTCTGCATTTCGGCGAACGATTCTACTGTTAGCATCAGATGCTCGAGTGAATGGTTCCCAGGCTCCGCCTGCAAATGTGTATCCACACTTAGTACAATGCCAGATGCCAACAGACTTGCGTCTTACTGTGCGGTACTGGCATGTCGGACATGTGTACCTTGCTGATTTTTTCTTCATGGCCATGCCAGCATTACGTCGAACGCTAACACCATATCTTGCACCAAAACGGCCGGTTGCTCCAGCCTTCTGTGTTCGTTTTGCCATGTTTATTCCTCCTTAGAGTTGACTAATTCTGCAAGTTCTGCGCAACGTTGCTGAGCGATCTTGAGTATCTCGTCGAATTCCGCCGGAGTGAAAGTTCCCTTTAACCCCTTCTGAAGAGAATGTAGGTGTCCTTCGTCTCCTAAAGTGATATGAATTCTTTCATCTCCACCCAATTCTTCCTCTTCGTTAGCATCTAATACGTACCTTCCACCTACTCTTGTGAAAGAGCACATTGTTGGAGTCATAGAAACTGCGAGTGGATAGTCTTCTCCGATATCGAACCTTTCTGCTGGAACAATTGCAGTACGTAGTGCAGCAATCGCACCTAAAGCGCATGCGTCGAAGATATTTCCTTTGTCTGAAAGGACGTGAATATCAATCATAACTCCTAGAACTTTCTCTCCAGGGATGATACACAAAGAATCCATGTCTATGCATCCAGATTCACGGATTCCTCTATCGACAACTCTACCTAATTCAATAGATTGTGGAGAAGGTGGTCCTGGCTCATATTTGCGTCCTGCGACCGGTCTAAGTTCTGCTCCACACATCAGTGAACCTTGAGCGGGGCGATCTGGCCATGGAGTTCTAATTTCGAACTTTACACCTGCATAAATTATGGTTCCGCCCCATGTGACCTTAGCACTACCTTCAGCATTGTAAAGGCAATTTGTTTCCAATTTGATATCTCTTGAATCCCATTGTCCTCTTCCATCGATTCTCTGGTCCTTTGCTGCAAGAGCTTCAAGTTCCTGTCTTAGCAAGTTTGGTACTAGTTCCACCATCAGGCTTCACCTCCATTCTTTTCGATATATCTGCGCCTGAGTGCATCTACCATTAGTTCGTGAATTTCTTTAGCAGCCTTCATGTTGTATTCCACGCAGGTATTGTATTCTTCAACCGATAAGTCGCCATCCATTTGCAGGAAAGCGATTTCTCCAGTGGTTGGCAGAATTCCCATCGGAAGGTCGGCCTGCCCGTAGTTATCTTCTGCCTTGTCGAGATCTAGTACTACAGTATCTTCGATTTTACCACTTGCAACTCCAACAATCAAATCTCTCATTGGGATGCCAGCATCTGCTAATGCTACAGCAGCAGCGGTTATTCCGACACATCGTGTTCCTGCTTCAGCAGCAAGGATTTCGATTTCTACACGAATCTTGGAGCGAGGATATCGCTCTACTAGAACTACACTTTCTAGAGCTTCAGCAGTTACTTTGCTAATTTCTCTTGAACGGCGATTGTATCCCGGTCGTATTCTGTCACTGGTAGAGAATGGTGCCATATTGTACCTGACATCAATAACTGCTCTGTCTTGTCTTTGTATCTTCCTTGGATGTGCTTCCATTGGTCCATATACGGCACAAACAGCCACATTCAGGCCATGTTTTACCCATGCTGAACCATCTGCTGCTGGTAAAATTCCAGCCTCAACTTTGACTTCTCTCATTTCGTCTACTTTGCGACCATCTAGTCTCAATCCGTCTTCACGTAGTAATTGTACATCTCCGTATCCGCCCATTAGGCATTCCTCCTTTGGTTGATCAATTCATCTAACGATTCATTGAACGTGGCCTTGTGGCCATCATTGCGCACTAATTCAAGAATAGTGCGCATGAATGCGATTCCGTCTGAGTCGCCGTCGACCCAAACTCTTCCATTTTCTGCAACGATAATTCTACAATCGCTAACTTCTTTTAACTGTCTGAGGGTGGAATCGTTTTCTCCTCTCAAGCGTGAAATATGATTCATAGATATGTTGGACATCACTCCTTCTTTCAATCTTCGAAGTCCTACGCCTTTCATTGTCAAAACAATGTTATGCGCTTCATCTACTTCTTG
>NZGQ01000053.1 GCA_002689565.1 Methanobacteriota archaeon
CTACTGTTCGAAGATTATCCAGGACTTGCTAAGACTTTGATGACCAACACCTTCGCAGATGCGTTGGGTTGTGACTTCAAGCGTGTGCAGTTTACTCCGGATTTGCTACCAGCAGATATCACCGGTACAAACATCTACGATGCTAAGAAGGGAGAATTTACCTTCAAGCCAGGTCCACTATTCTGTAACCTGCTACTAGCTGACGAGATTAACCGTGCTCCTCCTAAGACTCAAGCTGCTTTGCTTGAGGCTATGCAGGAGAAGCAGGTGACTATCGGTACAGTCACTCACAAATTACCAGCACCGTTCATTGTTATGGCAACACAGAACCCTGTCGAACAAGAAGGTACTTACCCGCTTCCTGAAGCGCAGTTAGACCGTTTCATGTTCAAAATGAGCGTTGGTTATCCAGATCGTGCGGATGAAGATGAGATTCTCTCTCGCCGTATCAACCGTGGTAANGATGCCGTCGATGTTGACGTCATTACTGACCCACAACGTGTNATCGCAATGCAACAAGCATGTGAAGACGTTTACGTCGACCCTGCACTACGTATGTANATGGTTGAAATCGTGACNAGAACCCGTGAAGATCCTCGTGTTCTTGTAGGATCNTCTCCTCGTGGTTCNCAGGCTCTTNTGAAGACATCACGTGCCGCTGCCGCTCTTCGTGGCCGCGACTTTGTAACGCCAGACGACATCAAGACCGTATCTGAACTTGCGCTTGCGCACAGAATTATACTGAAGCCAGAGCACCANATCAAGGGATTGGAATCTGGTGAAGTAATTCAAACAATTTTGCGAGAAGTTCCAGTACCTACCGTCTGATTTTCTTTAGTGAAACAGAGAGGCGAGAGTCATGTGGAGTCGTAAAAGTGCAATGTTAGGGTCCTTAGCGGTAGCAATGTACNTGCTAGGTCTAACATTGAGGAATTCGCAATTGGTTACCATTGCTGTGGTAATNTTCGTGTTCCTAACTTGGGCTGCTTTNTTCGGCGGACATGCCGATGTAGCAGCCAGCGGCCGACGTGCAGAAGAGTGGTCAGGGGAAGAGGGTGTGGCTCTGTCCAATGTTTCTGCTATGCGAAAACTCTCGAGCGCTAGGATTTTTGAAGATGGAGAGGTCGGAGTTACTTTACGTATGCAGAATCATTCCGCACTAGGAAAGATTCTGGAAGTAAAGGACAGAGTACCTGAAGTAATGCGTATCAAAGACGGTGCGAATTACATTTTGATGGAACTTGGACCACGTCGTGAGACCTTCATCGAG
The DNA here is from genome assembly GCA_002689565.1 of Methanobacteriota archaeon. The sequence continues at coordinate 1,271 of NZGQ01000053.1, forward strand.
TATACAGTCGAATGTCCANTGAGAGGCTTTTACAGTCTTGGGCCAGTTGCTATTCGTGTCCAAGATCCATTCGGATTATTCCACAAGGAAAAGGAGCTGCATGTCTACAATGACTTCCTTGTGTTCCCGAAGATGGAAGACCTGAAAGAAACATTCGTCAAGTCCCGTGTTCCAAAGATTTTCACAGGTGCGGTAAATATTCGTCAACCAGGACCTGGTTCAGAATTCTATTCTCTCAGAGAATACTTCGAAGGAGATTCCTTCCGTGCAATTAACTGGTCTGCTTATGCTAGAAGTGGTAAGTTGATGGTAAACGAACGTGAGAGAGATGCTGTTAGCGACATAATTCTAATTGTTGATTCAAGAGCAGTTTCAGAGACTGGTCCAGTTTCTAGGAATGCTCTAGTTTACTCAACAAGAGCTGCTGCAAGTCTTGCCAAGTATTTCCTAGGAAGGCGTGATTCTGTAGGTTTGATTACCTACGGCGATGAAGTTGTAAGTGTGGATAGAGATACTGGAAAGAAGCAACTGTATGTTATTCTGACAAAACTTGCAGGCGCAATGGCCAAAGGAAATATTCCACTTCAAGTTGTAGTTAACCGAATTATGCCTCACATCAACAAAGGTAGCCCTATTATCGTTCTATCCAATCTTGAGGACGATCCGACTATCATCAATGCACTACGTGACTTTAGAGCNAGAGATTTCGATGTCACTGTACTTTCACCATCAAGTCTTGAATTCGAGTTCGATGCTAAGAGATTAGACAGAACTGGATATGAAGTTCTNAAAACCGAAAGAGATGTTCTAATTAGTGAATTGAGAGGNTTAGGTGTGAACATCATGGATTGGGAGCCTGATATGCTACTATCAACGGCACTTGCGGGTGCAAGAGGATTCTGAGGAGGGAGATGAATGGCTACAAAATCAGGAGATACCGCACACCTATACGACGGTAAGACAGTAAGATCTTCCGCTCCTTCAAGAAAGAAACTAGCAGGTACTGCTAATTCTACAGGAGAAATCCCAAAAGACGCAATTCCAACTGTCGAAATTCCATCTTTCGTCGAGAGCCTTCTGGGAGGTCCTTTAGTTCCAAAAATGAAGTTCTTACCAGCGGACAAGATGGTTCAAAATCTACAACTTGGATGCTATGGTGTCCTAATTGCCTTGGGTATACTAACTTACATTGTTACTCCAGCTGTTGGAACACTATGGTTCGCAATAACAGGATCACTTACCGCTGCTAATATTCTACAACTGATGGTTGTAGCAGGTGCAATCGGTACAGGATTCTGGGGTACAATGTCTAGGGATGCAAGGTTTTTGCTAACTTCTTATGTCCTTTTCATACTTTCAGTTATGCGATTTGCTTCTTCCAAAGTCTCTCTATCACAGGATATATTCGGATTTGGTGACAGCCAATTCCTTCTAACAGTTCTAGTAGTAATATATGCAGTTCTTCTAGTAATGTACTTTGAACTATCAAATGGAGTTATACGATTTAGTATGCTTGATACATCGATTAGAACCCGTGAAGTCTACGTTATGAACGTAAAGAAAATCATCGGTAAATATCATCGTTCACTAGTAATTAATCCAATAGTTGCTGGTGGCCTTGCAATGCTTGTGTTGTCAGTCAACACAATCTTACCCGCATTCGTATCTCTGTTTTCAGAACAAACCGCTAATAGAATGGAAGAATCAGTTGAACTGATATCAGTTTATGGAGTAGCCTTAGGGACTCTATTCGTATTCGTAGTCGTAGGAATATTATTCGCACTAGACCTACCGACTCACTTACAGTCTTGGCGTGAGAATAAGGACTGATATAATTCTCGAATCACTCCATTTAGGTCGTTTGTTTCCACAATCAACCTTTTTCCATATTCGTTTTTTGATAACATTTCATGCTCTATTGGAATTTCTGCATTTCCAATTATTGAAAAGATTGCAGTTTTAATTTCAATTTTCCCAGAAACATATGCTTCTATTGATGGAAGGTCATGCTTCGGGATAATCAACCTCATACCCTCAGGAGTTGAATTCATCAGCCATGGTGAAATACCAAGACTCTCAATTTTAGATAACAAATCACTGCTCAATGGTTTATCATCGGTGATAACAGCAACTCCTGGTTGACAACCAATTGCTAAGATTTCATCGCTATCGATATCTGGCCCGATAGTTGTAGGAGCTATACGATTCGGGTTATGGAAATTTTTGATTTCTATTGGGATTCCTTCATCGACAAGTGGAAGAACTGTTGCAGGATGAATCACAGGAGTTCCATGCATAGATAGTTCAGCAGCTTGTCCATATCCCAAATATGGAATTGCTGGAGTATCAATTCCCCAACGAGGGTTGAGTCGTTTAATGCCATCAACATCTTTCCAAAGAACCAGTTTTGATGCATTCATCAATCTGGCAAATGCTGCAGCAGAATGATCGGAACCTCCTCGAGTTAGTAATGCAATATCACCGTCATCACCTTCACCAAACCATCCTGTTAGAATCGGTATTCCAACTAATATGTCTCGGTCTAGGTTTGCCATTGAAGCGATTATGTCAATTTCTTTAGCTCTACCAATCCCTTTCAGTTTCAAACCGATGTCTTCTGCCCCAACCGGATGTGCGTCTTTCAAACCATAGGATCGTAATCTATGAGCAACTGCAAGGGCACTCAGCCTCTCGCCTGCCGCTAGGATTAGATTTTCCGAGCGTAATGATTCTTCACCACTAGAATATTTGATTAATTCATTCGAAATTCCTTGGATAACTTTCGCAAATAGTTCACCAAACTCTCCTTTATCCAAGCCCGGTGCAAATCTAAGGTGCTGATAAATAAGGTCCTGAACTAGACGTCCAGCATATCTTGGTTCTCTGGAAGCACGAATTAATCTGTCAGTCATTCCCCAAAGAGCGGATACAACGATAATTGGTGTTCCTTCAGAATTACGAATTATATCTCCAATCCTGTCGATATCATTGCCGTCTCTAAGACATGATCCTCCGAATTTGTGCACAATAATGTCATCCATCAATGTAACCACCTTGTATTCCGAGGTCTGCAATAACTAACCTTGCAACAGCTTCGACAACAGGTCGAGCCCTAGGACCTATCACTGGGTCATGTCTTCCTTTTATCGCTAATTCTTCCATCATTCCTGTTACTTGATTGAAAGTTTCTTGAGGTTTAGAAATGCCACTGGGTGGCTTGAATGTGACTCTAACATGGATAGGTGCACCACTTGCCATGCCGCCCAATGCTCCATCTGCTCCTTCAGATAATGACATGTCTTCTTTCCATGAGTCGTTATGCCGGCTACCTCTCATCAATCCAGCATTTACACCTCTTCCAAATTCAACCGCTCTCGCAGCAGGGATTGCCATCAATGCTCTTGCAAGAGCCGGTTCTATTCCCTCGAACCATGGCTCTCCAAATCCAACAGGAAGTCCAGAAATAACCAAGTCAACTCTACTACCCAATGAGTCACCTTCTTTTCTCGCTTGTTCGGCAAGAGCAATTCCATCCTCTCCTTCTAATCCTCCCAAAGCGCCAACAGTAGCTTCAATTTTCCATTCATCTGGAATAATATTACGCGAAATGGAAGCGGCAGCGACCAATCCTGCAGTCAATCTAGCAGAAAATGAACCACCTCCTCTCAGATCAGCAGCCCCTTCAGTCTTGATATTAATTGGATGATCTACATGTCCTGGTCGGGGTTGGTATGGCAGGAACGAGTAATCTTTGGATCTTACATCTCTGTTCCGTATAAGCAGTAAAATTGGCATACCAGTGCTCTTGCCAGAATTAACTCCTGACATTATCTCTACTTCATCGGTTTCTTTTCGTTTGCTAGCAAGACCAGAGCCTGGCCTTCTTGCAACCATATCAGAAATTAATTGATCAGGATCAATCTCAATATTTGGCGGCATTCCTTCTATAAGAGCGCCTACAGCGGGGCCATGAGACTCTCCAAAGAGAGTTACTGTGATGTTCTCGCCCAAACTCATGCGCATGAGATTCAGGGGTAGCGACATGCCTCTCATTCAAGAATATGATTATTCGTCCATAGAGGAGAAATCTGCATTGATGACCTTGGTTTCAATTAATTCAACGCTATCGAATTTGCTATACCACTTCTTAATTCTCTCAATGCTTTGTATACTGACAGAAGGAACAAAAATTACGATTGCAGAGCCAGAGCCACTAATTCCAGCGGCTCTTGCACCATTAACAAATGCGTCATTAGTCATTTTCCGGCCGGCTGGGTCATTCAATGCTCCTACTACACCACGTCCGTTCCACGTCAAGGCAACCAAATCATTTCCTTCCTGTAAAGCGTTCAATGCTTGAGCAAAGGCTTGTTGGTGAAATGCGAAATTTTCTAGTTCTGGTCTAATTTCTCTATCGCCGCGACAAACGATAATCACATTCCAATCATCTGCGGAAGGTCCGGGAGATTCTAGAAGTAAACCAGTACGTGCATCTTCAGCATTGACATCTACCAATTTCCAACCTCCCTCTAATGCAGCCCATGAATCGTCATAACTTCCAGTGATTGATACACCTGCAGCAAGTTGTGCCGCTGCCGCTAAATCTACAATTTGAGCATTATCTAGTTGAATTTCATTCGCTTCACATAGAGCCTTAATTGCAGCTACAGATACGGCAGAACTCGATTTTAGTCCTTGTCTTGGAGGGATTTTAGAATTTACAGACCAGAATAAGTCACCTTCAGGGACAGTGTATCCTGCATTTGACCAAACAGTCATCACATTACCCAACAGATCATCAGGGTCCAATAATTCTCTTTTTGGCTGCTTATCCAATAATCGTACTTTAACAGGTAAATCCAGCGCTAATGATGCTCCGTAACCAAGACCAGCAGCATGAAGCAGGCTACATCCTCCATTTGATGTACCTAATCCTAGAACTGCCATTAAACCGCCTCATTTCTCTTTGACTGTTGCACTAATTTCTTGTCCGACGTGTCGTCCAGACCCTCCAGACCATCCAAGTAATTTCATACCAGGTTTCAGCCCTGTTATCGAAATTAATCCAGAATCTGAAATGAGCCTCACTGTCTCTGCTTGTTGCAGGAGTGCTCCTGATTCATTATGCTTTTCATCTTTCCATTTGAATAAAATAAATGGCCTACTCTCAATTTTTACCCTTCCCACTACTGCTGGGCGGCTAGAGGAATCGCTAGAAATTACAAGTACTCTATCTCCCATTTTCAGTTCGCTAAGATATGACGTGGAACCATCTGCCATCATGATGTAGGAGTGTAATGAACCAGCATTTACTCTAAATGGGCGTGTAGGTACGAACTCGGATTCTACAGTTTCTCCATGAACTAGAACCATTGAACCAGAACTAGAACCGATAAGCATACCTTCTCCTGAGTCGAGCATGGTTGTTAGATCAACACATACTCTGTCACCTACTCCTCCTTCCTTTACTTCTGTGACTTCTACAAAGGACAAATCATAGTTTGTTGATGATTTTCTTTCAATCGGTTTTGATACAGGTTCTCCTCTTTGTGATTTTGCGATTAGGGCGGTTGGTAGGGTTTTTTTGTCAACCAATAATGCATCAACTCCTATTTGTAATGCAAAAGCTGCCCCAAGTACTTGTTCAGCAGAAGAAATACGTGCTGCTACTTTTGTTGGTCCACCGTCACATGCAGCGATGATATTTTCGATTGGAATCATTTTCCATTCTCCTAAGTCGAGCAGAACCCATTCTACACTGCCCGCCATTGCTCTTGCCTTGGCTTGTCCCTCTGAATTACTGACGTCGACCTTTCGACCTACTTGTTTTCCATTGACGTATAGTGCATCACCATCAATTTCTAAATCTTCACCCCGAACAAGATCTACACCATGTTGGCGTTCTCCATCCTCGAGCCAGATTTGCATTTATATCACAGCCCAAATTCCTGCATGGCCTGTTCTACGTTTGCCCTATCATGAATGATAGCCTTGAGTGCTGAGACCATACCCTTTGGATTTGAGTGAGAGAAAACTTGCCTTCCCATACACACGCCTCCTGCTCCAGCTTGCATTGCTTGTTCAACAATGGTTAGGATTTCTTTGGTACTAGAGCCGGCAGGGCCGCCTGCGATTAGAACAGGGATTGGAACAGCAGAAGTGACTTTTTTGAAGGATTCAATCGAACCAGTCCATTTTGTTTTTACAACCTGGCATCCTAATTCAAACGCTAATCTAGCAGCATGGGCTGCTCCATCTGTATCATCTTCCTCCATGACATTCAGATATTTACCACGAGGATAAATCATACCGAGTACTGGACAATCCAGATAATGAGAATCCTGTGTAATCAGACCTAATCTCTCAATCATTTCTGGTTCTGCGGGGCTACCCATATTGACTTGAACACTAACTCCCTTTGCACCTCTTGACAAAGCCTCTTCCACACTACCAACTAGCATTTTGTCACTGCTTCTTTTACCAGCATGACGAGTCGATACTGAAAGGTGTGCTACAAAATTCGCCCCACTTGAAGAGTAGTGGGAAACAACTCCTTTTTGGGCAACAATTGCATCAGCATGAGATATTTGTTCGATAATTTGATCTAAGTTTTCCAACCCCTTTACAGGAAAATCAGAAACTCCGTGGTCAATTGGTATCCACACTCCTTTTCCGCCGGGAAGCAGTGTGTCCATCTCGCTCATGTACACAGGGATAAGGTGGGTGAATACAAGGCTTTCTCATTTTGACAGATGAGTGTTTACGGCCCATTCAACCAATGCTGCTTCTGCTTTGGATAAGTGCTCCTGCAATGTAGATCGTGGAATTTCAGTAAGTTCAGAAAGTTCTTTTTTGCTTATCTGTCGTGGGTTTTTGTAGTATCCAGATTGTACAGCGAAAACAGCAACTTCCAGTTGCTTAGGAGTAAGTATTTTCATTATACTATCCTCTATTTCAGCGATATCCACGACATTTACATTGTCAGGGGGTAGCAATGCTCTAGCTGCTTTCAGAAAGCCACTAACCCCCTCAGGAAGGCCTCTTATTGTGATTTGAACACCATCTTCTCCAATTAGATACGGAGGGATTACGTGTAAGCTGTCAAAATTAATTGCAGCAACAGAAAGCGGATGCTTATTCCATACAACCACATAACCAGTCTCACCCTTTCCAGGTATTGGATAGGGGTTCAATGGTCCTTCTACCTCAAGATAAGGAACCTCGTTGAGATCTTCAGATCCCTTGTCTTCTTTGAATGAAATATTTACTAATTGTCTAACACCTATTTTTGTGACTTCCAAGTGCGCTACAACTTCGAATTTAGAAGCAACTTTGGTAATAAGACCAATATCTGAATTAACGACAGACTCTGGATTCCACTTAAGTTGAACTTCTCGCATGGTATGGTGTTCTTAAACAGAGTATATCAACTGTGGGCCTATATGCAATAGGCTGTTAACAGAAATTATCTGGTAAGTGTGTTGAACATGCCATTGATTTAATGGACAAAGTAAAGGATTTCTCACAATAAATCTTTTTTTTGGTGATTTTTTCTTATGATTATAGGCGATGGAAATAATACTTAGTTTGTTTTAGGCTTGGCTAATGGACTTCACATCTTGGCTGATGATTGGTATCCTCGGGGGAGCGTTCCTCCTTGGTATTTGGTTCATGTTAGTACGTAATGATGACAGAAATACGCGGTCAATGACGATTCATCGTCAAGATTTAACTCGCCGTGGTACCCCTGATTTTTCACAGGCTCACAATGAGTTTGATCGAAAACTAGCAGAGGTCGAGCGCCATCTAAGTGCTAGGCGAAGAGATGAGAAAGCAATAGCACTCGCCGAAGAAGAAGTTCGTAAGAAATTGGCTGAAGAAGCCGCTGCTAAATTATTGGCAGACGAAAAGGCCAGACTAGCTGAGATTGAGGCCGAGGAAGCTCGCAAGAAAGAGGAGTACGAGGCAGCAAGAGAAGCGGAATTGGAAGAAGCACGCAGGCTTGCAGCAGAGAGAGAAGCAGAACGTCAAGCCGAAGAAGAACGCCTTGCAGCAGAGAGAGAAGCAGAAAGGCAGCGTGATTTGGAAGAGGCTGAAGAAGAGAGACAAACCGAAATTGAAGCTCAAAAAGAATCTGATGCACTTGAGGAACAAATGGCTTCAGAACAGGCGGACATAGAATTGGAAAAGCGCTTGGAAAGAGAGGGTGCAAAGAGTTCAGAAGTACAAGTTTCATTGATGTGGGACAATTACAACGACTTAGATTTACACGTACTATGTCCATCTGGAGAGAGAATCCACGGTGGTAACAAGAATTCAGAATGTGGTGGAGAACTTGACGTTGATGCGAATGTTCGTCCAGAAACGAAGAAACCAGTTGAGAATATTGTCTGGCCTGACTTCAAAGCACCTCCTGGTGAGTATAAGGTGTATGTTCATCATTACAAGAAGCATAAGAAGCGACGTTCAAAGGATCCTACAAGTTTCCGTGTTGTAGTTAATTCTGGTGGAGAGATTAAGCACTACGAAGGTGCTTTGTCTTCAGGTGATCCGATTATGCTTGTCTGTGAATTCAGTCTTGAAGCTCCGGAGGAGAGAGGTTCAGAACAAGAGATTGAGCAGGCTCTAATCACTCAAGAAACTGAAAGAATTGCTGAAGAAGAACGTATTGCGATTGAATTAGAAGAGCAAAGGCAGGTTGAAATCGCTGAAGCAGAAGAAGAACGCCTGGCAGAAATTGTAGCCAATGAAGCGGATGAACTGGAATCGATTAAGGCTACAGAGAACGCCCTTAAGGAACTTAGAGAAAGACTAGAGAGAGAAGGTGCGAAGTCATCTGATGTTCAGATTTCTCTAATGTGGAACAATTACAATGACCTTGATTTACACGTTGTCTGTCCATCTGGTGAAAGAATACATGGTGGAAACAGAGAATCTGCTTGTGATGGAGAATTGGATGTAGATGCCAATGTAAGGCCTGAGACAAAGAAGCCTGTTGAAAACGTAGTATGGCCAGAAGGAAAGGCTCCAGGTGGAACTTACAAGGCATATGTCCATCACTACAAGAAACACAAGAAGCGACGCTCAAGAGACCCAACCAAGTTCAAGGTAGTCTGTAACGCAGGCGGAGAGATTCTTGAGTATGAAGGGGAAATCACTCACGGTGATCCAATTATGCTGATTTGTGAGTTTACTATTGATGACCCGGAAACAAGGGCTTCTAATGCTAGTGATGCTCAGGCAAGATTAGCTGCTCTTGATAGTGGAGAATGGGACGGTATTGAAGAGCCGAATCAAGATGAAGAAGTTGTTGAATCTCCAGATATTCTTGGAGATCTTCTTGATGATTGATTAGGAAAGAATCTCTTCAAGGCAATCGTTTTTGATAGCCTTCTTTATTGCTCGAGCAATCCTTCTTCCTGTCGACATGAATGGTTCATTGATGTCACTGTAAGGTGAACCTCCTACAAACGGGTTGGAGCCAGCAACAATTCTCGCACTTATTTCGAATACTCTGAATTCGAGTTTGTCAGTGACAATTGTTTCCAAGCAGAATGAACCAATCATTCCTCTAGAGCCTTCTTCTAATTCAAATGAAGCAGCTACAGTTCCTTCAGCCATTTCGAATGCACGAGGAAGAAGACTCTCTCTGATAACAACTGGTTGATTTCCAGTAACTACGAACGAAGGCTCAAGACTCATTTCTCTTAAATCTCTCAAACTTCCAAGTTTGTAAAACTCATCAACATTTGATTCATCTCTTCTATCCATTGATAATAATTCTAACCGTCCTAGGTTTTTACCTGCCATNCTTCCTTTTCCTTGAACTTGATAACCATCAGTGGCAATCGGGTCAAAGAAGAAATGNAAGTAATATCTGCAACCTAAAACATATTCTTGAATGGTAAATTCTTCTTCGATATCGACATTTCTTCTAAAATCACGGTAATCTCTAGCAATAAAATAACCTCTACCGCCCTTTGCTCCAGCATATTTGACAATTACTGGTCCATCAATGTCATGAGGGTCTTCAAGAACTTGAGGCATTTCACAGCCCCCTGCTTCAAGCCACTGACGTTGCCTTTCTCTACTGCTTTCCCAGTGCAATATACCTCGATTACCAAATGTTGGGACTTGGAGATTTCTAAAGTTTGTTGAACCTAGATATTCTACCAATGACCCATGTGGAATTATTATGACGTTTCTCTTNCTGAACCATTCTGCATAATCTAACATTTCTCGATAATCTTCTAACATNAGCCACTCATCAGGATCTGCTCCAGGGAATGCTTGGTAGAACTTTCTTCGGTTTTCTCCTACTGCGATTCCTAGTGTTTTGAATCCTTCTTTTCTCGCTCCATGAAGTATTTGCAATGAGGAGTGAGAAGCAACCACTCCAATTGTGAGATTATCTAGGTCGTAGTCCGCAAGCCAACTTGCGAGTGTGTCACCGTCTACGCCCATGTCAAGGGGTCAAGTATTACCTCTATGAGTATTATGCATTTATTATCCGTTTTTAGAGAAAATTTGCATACCTGTAGATTTTCTGATATAGTTATAATTGTCTAATTTTACGGTCAAAGTTCAAGTCTTTAGTTAAGATGCGTATAGCATGAGTGGCCAAGAAGACACCAACAGAATGACTTATGGCAATTATCTAAGGCTAGATGATATGTTATCTCTTCAAGAAGGGCCACTTGGTTACTCGCCAAAGCCATGTAATGATGAACTTCATTTCATAATAGTCCACCAAGCATTTGAATTATGGTTTAAATTAGTTTTATCAGAATTAAAAGAAGTTCATGATTTAATGAATAAAGAGCACATAGAAGAAGGTTCAATGCCAAAAATAGTACATCACTTGAAACGTGTATCATCGGTGTTTAATCTAATGTCACAACAATGGAAAGTTATGGAGACGTTAACCCCGCAAGATTTCCTTTCCTTCCGTGACCGACTGGGTACTTCCTCAGGTTTTGAATCATGGCAATTGAGACAAATTGAAACGATTCTTGGATTAGAACAGCAACAGAGAGAAGCGGGAATGGATCCTCTAAAACATATGGAAAGGCTGGCTAAAGAGGGTAAAATCTCCAAAGAAGTACTGGTTGATTTTCAAGCAAGAATCAATTCACCTTCCCTTTGTGATTTACTTGATAATTGGCTGTCAAGAACTCCGATAAACGGTTCATTATCAACTGATTCAACTGATGAAAAAACAATTAATCAATATGTAGAAAACCATCTTCAAGCGATGTCAAAGCATAGCGAGACTGTAATTGAACATTTTATATCGATCGGACATGGTGATGAATCATCAATTAGGCAGCGAATGGAAAAATCAATTTCCGGCGCTAGAAGTTTTTTAATCCAAGATGGCAAAGTCAATCGCTCTAGAGCAGGTTTACTATTTATTGAATCATACAGAGATTTGCCACTATTGTCTTGGCCAAGGACGTTAATTGATTCCTTTGTAGAATTAGAACAAGCTTTGTTGTTATTCAGAAATTCTCATGCTAGGATGGTTGAACGTATGATTGGAAGGCGGATGGGCACAGGTGGTTCTAGCGGAGTTGATTATCTGGACGCAACCTTGAAGTATCGAATATTTGTTGATTTATGGACAGTTAGAACTATTTTAGTGAGGAGAGATTTACTACCTAATGTGGCAAATCCGTCATATTATGAGTTTAACTCACAATCATGATGATTATTGATGTGGGTCAATATCAATTGGGATTAACTCATGATCATATTCGAACAAAGCAATTTTCAAAGGGTCTAATACGAATCTAACTGAAGCTTCTTCAAACCCGTACAGGGAAATCAGTTCTTCTTTGAAGGCTTCTCTTAGCTCCTCCTCGCCAGCATAAAGGGGTGCACCCATCCCAATTTGAAGGGCTCTTGCTCCAATAATTCTTGCTCTTTCAAATCTAGTATGAAGTCGGATTGGCTTAACCATAATAATCACAACGACTCTCAGTCGTGGTTGACCGTGAGAGCGAGTGTTTTTCAATATAACCCTAGCGTTTAGTAAAAAAAATCTCTACTCACTCTCATCGTTATCGATACTTTGTAGGCCTTTCCACATAATCAATGCCGGTAGTAAAGTCACAAATAAGGCAATAAACATCATAATTGCAAACATGGGTGAATCATCGGTCTTTGAAAGGATTGGAATAGTTTCTTGTTCGCTATTGAAGTCCATATCTCCAGTGGGGCTTTGTGAAAGAGAATTTAGCATCCTTATCCCATTTGATTCCAATGTGAAAATTAATCTCCCCGTCCAGTTATCTAGCCAATTGGTAAGATTTAGTTGACTCTGGTCGTGATTTATTTCCATATAGTCAACCGCTAAGTGTGATAGATTTCGATTATCAAACTCATGAGAAGTAGATTCAGTTTTCCAAATCTTCAATGTGTGATTAGTGGAAGTGTCCCAATTTAGTATTGAGTTGGTGATATTTAATTCATTTATTCCCAAAAATTGAGTTTGATTATTTGCTAAACTTTGATTCAATTCAGTGGCTTGTTTTGTACCAGTTAGCAAGCCTTGACCGTCAATCACTATAGATGGTATGAAAATTAATCTGAAATTCGTTTCATATCGCTGATTTGAATAATTCAAATAACTGTAATCAAGCGGTGAAGGATGATGTTGGATGACTGCATATTTGGTTGTATCAATATTTTCTAAAGATAATTCAACATCCATGCAAGGCTCACACCAATCAGCACCGTAGTACTCGATTATGTGTAAAGGCCTCCATGCATGGCATACCTGTTCATCTAAGCACTCAGAGTCGATCACCATAACGTCGATTGTATGGCCAAAAATAGTTTCCTGATCCGAATTTACTTGTTCTTGCCCTTGGACTGTTACCATGCTATTGAAACTACATAGCACTATTATCCAAAACACTACAACTGACATAACGTTTTGGCGACTTATTGGCTTAGTGAGTGCAAGGCATGTGTTCAAAAGGGGCACTCTACTCCAATGAATCATGGAACCCGCTTGGTGGCGACGCCCTTCAACCTTGCCGTTGATGATGCTGGTTTTTGCTATCTTGATAATTTCGTTTGGCGGCGCCATAAGGATTCACGATGCAGGAGAGTCTTGTCCAGATTGGCCTAAGTGCTTTGGAACCTACGGCTTTGATATTTCAGAAGAAGAACAAGAGGCGTATTGGGAAGAGAATCCTGATGAAATAGATTCTAGAGGCATAGAACATCGATATACTGTGTTTGAGATATTCCTAGAGTGGTTCCATAGATTTTTAGTTGGGGTTATTGCTATTCCAGTTTTACTTAATTTATATGTTTCAAAAAAGGGTATTGACAAGTACGGGAAAAACAATTTTTATTCTGCTGTGTTTATCTCTGTTATGTTACTTATACAAGCAATAGCTGGAGCAGTGACCGTTTTTTATGATAATGCAGACTGGTCAGTAGCACTACATCTTTCACTTGCTTCTATCTTTACTGCCGCAATTTTATGGCAATATAAGTTGACAAGAGTTGTTGAAAAAGCGCCTTGGTCATTCACTAAAGTCTCAACTACATTCGTAAATAATTACCAGAAAAAGTTTGACCTAATAGCAATATCTGTTTTGATATTGTTAGTATTAGGCGCTTGGGTATCATCAACTGCAGGTGGTCAATACAATCAGTCATGCTCTGTTGGTTTTCCAGATGCTTGGCCCCAATGTAACGGTGAAGTTCTTCCATCTTTAGATAATTCAGGGGTCTTGGTTCAAATGATTCATAGAATAGGTGCTTTACTCGTTGGTATTATCTTGATAATGTCATTACTCAAATTGAATCAACAAAAAGATGATTATGATAATTCCGAGACTTATTACAAAGCGATGCTGCTTACCACGATATTTTGGTTTGGCAACTTACTAATTGGGGCGTCTTATTTGATAAAGGCAAAAATTGGTGAATTTCCTGAATGGATATCTCTATTACATTTGCTTGTCGGCGTCACAACATTCCTCGTAGCCGCTAGTGGCCCAATGATGTTTAGGCTTACACACTACAAGGATGCAGATTGTGATGAGTGATTAGATGGGAGATGAACAAGATTCCCCCAACCCTCATCCCGGATGGTTCACAGTTTTCATACAATTGATGAAATTAAGAGTTATAGTTTTGTTACAAATTACGGCGATTTGTGCCATATTGG
>NZGQ01000054.1 GCA_002689565.1 Methanobacteriota archaeon
GGACAGGCAAGGCCGACCCGTATGTAAAGATCAAAGTGGACTCAGTCACGCAACGTACCACGGTCAAGAAGAGGACGCTGATGCCGCAGTGGGAGGAGCAGTTTGTCTTTGATTGCGTTGCAGGCGAGTCTCGGCTGCGCCTGGAGATGTTTGATGAGGAGGCGGGCTTCGCTTTCCAGAGGGCCGGCAGTAGTAATACCGACAAAGACCGCAGCATGGGCTCAATCACGCTTGAAGTCTCAACAGACATGGATGGGGAAACGGCCATGATTCACAAGCTCAAGGGCTTCCTCCCCGACAATCGACCAGCATCCGGCTCTCTACACGTCACCGTAGAGTTCCAGCGCAGATCTGCAGAGTCAGAGCACGACGAGGTGGAGTTCCTGTTCTGCCCGCCTGACTTCTTCACGGAACAGGAGGTGGACGACTTGCGCGAGGCCTTCAACCTCTTCGACACAGATGGCGGCGGCAGCATCTCGAACGCAGAGATCTGGACTATCATGCAGTCACTAGGTCAGAAGCCCACTGCCGAGGAGGTGCAGGCGATGGTTGACGACTTTGACGAGGACGGCAACGGCGAAATCGATTTTGAGGAGTTCCTGGGAATGATGTACCAGTCGCCGCCGAGGCAGAATAAATTCCGCTACCATAAGCGACTAGGTCAGGTTTTAATTCATCCCAATCATCGTCATCATTGTCGCTTTCTCTCGGCCCTGTATTGGAATAAGAAGCCATGAAGTCATCTGTTCTATTGATCGAATCTGCATTGTCTGCTGAACCGATTGTAATCGCACCATCTGCACTTCCAGGAGATGCGATTCTTCGCATACCATCGTTACCTGAGGCGATAATACAAGAGATATCATGGTCGTATGTTGCATTGTTAACCAGTCGCGCTTCAGCACCTGTACCATTGTCTCCATTGTCTTGATTGATTGGATTGCCAATTGATCCAAATGACATCTGCCCGATATCTATTCCTTTGGCGCCATTACCCCAATCAGTGTCTTTGTTGTTAATCATCCACTGGATTCCGTTCAAAGAATTTTGAGAATTAGTACCTCCGCTATCGGTTAGAACCTTGATATCTACAAGGAAAGCACCGGGAGCTGCGCCAATGTGAACTCGTGAAGAATCTCCTGTCCCGAGGGCGATACCTGCGACGTGAGTGCCATGCCCTTGACCGTCGTCCGGGTCTTGAGAACCATCGGGGTTGGCTGCTTGAGAAGTTGCATCATATCCTGCAACCCATTTCTGGTCGTCATATGAATTCGGATCCAAATCTGGCTCGTCGTTTTGGTCGTCGAAATCATTCAGAGAACGATGTTCATTATCGACACCGCTATCCAGTACAGCGATTACAATACCCTCTCCATCGTATCCTCTGTCGTAAACGGTTCCTGCGTATACATCCGAGGGTTGGATTCGACTTGCAGGATTTGCACTTTCGAGTGTAGGATACATGACGTTCTGCATCTCGACAACTACTACCGATTCAATAGCATGAATCTCGAGTAGTGCGCTTACTGGAACATGATCTACAACGATTGAGTCAATCGAATCCATAACTTGGAACCAAGAACCATCTGCATCCCAACCGTGGCTTCGTAAGATTGCTACCAAATCATCGATTTCCTCTTGACCTGGGTGCCATGCATAATCGACGACTATTGCCACAGTCGTTCTTCCATCTGCCCCGATAATTGCAGTGGTTGATTGAGATTCTTCGCCGGCGATAATTTGCTCAAGGCGATCATCCATTCCATCAAAATTCGAATCTGGACCATATGCGAACCACCAACCGTAATCTTCGGTTGCATGTTTATCGCCTCGGAATGGAGTTCTATCATCGATTTCTTCGATGGTTTCTTCAGTTTGAGTTGGTATTGCAGAAGCGAATGCAGACATATCTGCAATGAGAAAAACGACAGCAAGAAGTAGTGCTTTGATTCCTCTCATGTGACTCAACCCGCCCTACGGGCGAATTACATCACACATGAACCTTGGGTGAAACCGAGTCCCTACGGGACTCAAGGCCAAGCAATTTTACAAGAGGCGGATTCACACCTAATTCGCATTTTCTTGACGTAAAGAGAACCGTCACAAACCGGACATATTGCCCTATCTGCTATTTCTTCCAACCAGGCTTGACGTGTCTCTTTTTCGTCTCCTTCTTCATGTAGACGTTTCACTAAATCATCTACGCCCTCAAATGGATTTTTGGTTTTTATTTCTTCTAACTCGATTTCGCCTTCCCATTCTATGTTTCTTTTCAGAATCGGTAATGTTGCGTATGCGAGTATGAAACCGCCAAAGTGAGCGATGTGTGCAACGTGACTAACCTGCGACAAACCATATACTTGCCAAGCCTTGAAAATTTCAAATCCAAAGTAGAATAAAGCGATGAATTGTACAGGCCATTTTCTTATCAAAATTATAGGAAAATATACCTCATCTTGAGGCCAGCCGCAGAGGTATGCACCGAGTATTCCAAACGCTGCACCTGAAGCCCCTAAGGCTGGTGTGAAAGAGCCNCCATTTGCAAGGGTCCAAGCTATGGAACCTCCAAGTAATCCGATAGCGTATGAAATCAGCCATTTACCTCGTCCCAAACGATCCTCAAGTGGAATTCCAACCAATGCAATAATTACGATATTTCCCAGTACGTGCAGCGGAGAATTCCAAGAGTGAACAAAACCNCTGGTAATCAAAGTGTGGACATGCCCCTCTTCTACCAGTGCAGGTATCATTACAATTCGAATGTAGAGTTCGCTTAATTGTGAAGAATCGAGAGTCCAGCCCCACATCAATTGGACAATGTAGCCAAATAGTAAGGATAGAGTCATAGCCATCGCGATGGATGCTTTATGATACCAAGACCAGGCCAGAGGGCCAATAATCGCCGCCACCCAAAGTGCGAACAATACCTCCTCCATGTACAGGCGGAGGAGGCGTCGGCTTGAAGGCAATGCGGTTCCTCGCTTGCCCCGATGGGCATCATCGAGCTATCCGAAGTCACCGTCCTTCGAGGCCGGAGCAAGGTCTTGGATAAATGGTCGATTTCGATTGATAGCGGCGAAGTTGTATGTCTATATGGCGAGAATGGATGTGGGAAATCAACCGTTATTGAAACCNCAGCAGGACTGATTCCTNTGGAAAATGGCTCATCCACAATATCTGGTCAATTAATTCGCGATTCNGAAGGCAGAAGAGGCCGCACTGGATTTGGNCTATGCTTACAAGATGATTGTGTGATGGGTGACGAATTGGTTGGAGAAAGAATCCTCGATGCTGCTGCACATGATTTTGATGTNACTTCGCTATTGAAATCTTGGAATTTAGATCACAGGATACACGATAGAGTTGCAATGCTTTCTGGTGGTCAACGCAGAAAAGTGGCTCTACTTAGTGGATTAATTCCTGCAATGATATCTTCAGAACCTGTAGCAATCCTGCTAGATGAACCTGACAGCGGGCTGGATGACGATTCTGTCGAAAAACTCGCCAAAACATTACGCAACCTTGCAGCAGGTGGCCACGCAATAATAGTTGCAAGTCACGATTCTCGAATTGTAGCAGCAGCAGACAGNGTAGTTAAGTTCCCTTTTNCAGAGGAAAAAACAGATGCCCCNACTGGAAAATTCAGACTNCTAGAAAAGGGAAAAGAGCGCTCTATCAACATAGGACATCGACTCAATTTGCGAACTTTTTCAGGATTTGCAAACAACGGAATCGCCGGCTTACTTACCTTAGGCGCTATGTTGGCATTACTAGACCCTTCACAACTTGAGGGGCGCATGCTTACTGCGTTCATTCTTGCTCCAGCCCTCACCGTTGGTCTTTGTGGAAACCCTGTACATCGCTTGACGCTTGAAAACCGTGCACATGCGTGGTGGAACACAAGATCTGCAATNCCTCCTAATGCATTGATTCATTCNCTAATCCTATGCGCAGGCATTACCACTCTAGCCTCTACTATAACCTTAGAATTTGATTGGCAACTTATCATCGCTGGCGCAGTTCTGGGGGCTGTTACTGAAGCGATTGTGGGGCTTTTGAGTCACGCAACCTTACGACTTTCAAGACCTAATGCTGTTATGATTAGACTGTTGACTCCAATTTTACTATTACCNTGGGCACTTGTAGTCGATACTCTAGCAGCATGAACATTGAAGATGGGCGCCCACCGGGGTTGANTCATGAAGATNAGAGGTGAAGTCGTTGCGATGCTCGGCTTTGCCGGCGCTGCTACAACATTCTGGCTAGGAATGATGTGGGCACCATCTGTTTCAATCGACGCATTCAATGCACCAGATGCTCAGAAGATTTTCTACTGGCACGTGCCCAGCGCATGGGCTGCAATGTTATCCTTTGGGATGTTATTCATCGGCTCGATTTTCTGGTTTTTCAAGCGGAAGGAATGGGCTTGGAGATTGCATGTTGCTAGTTGTGAGGCAGGACTAGCAACTGGCCTAATGTGCATATTATCGGGATGTATTTGGGGTGCTGCTGAGTGGGGAGTNCCTTGGGATTGGACCGATGTAAGATTGAACACATTCGCAATTCTTACTNTGCTATCATTATACTTGGTACTTGGAAGAAAATCACAACCTGATGGTATTGAAACACGAGATACATTCTCNGCCTTCGGAATGTATGGTTTCGTATTAGTTCCTATCACTTATGTCGCAACAAGACTTTGGCAAATTAGACATCCTGGACCTGTAGTTGGTACTAATGAGGGGTCATTAAACTCTGATATGAGCATAGTTTTGTTTGTCGGCGCAATATCATTCACCGTGCTAACCATAGGTTACATCATGGCTGGGATGCGACTTACTAAATTGGAAATGCGTTTCGAGGAGTTACAGAGCCANTACGAGGAGAGGATTAGATGAACGGCGATACTTACCTTGTTCTTGCATACATCTGTATGATTGGAGCTCTTGCTTTCTGGACATGGACCGTCTTTGCTCGTTCAAAAAATCTCCAATCAAAAATTGATTCTTTAGAGAAGGCTTTAGCCCGAGATGAATCTGAGTNAACAGAGGTGAGCAAGTGGACCTTGGAGGAGAATTCTGTTTAGTTTGCGGAGCAGGGCCTCCGCTATTCAGTGACAGAATGTGCGAAAAGTGCACACGTGACAGGGTGACTTTAGCCAAAGTTCCTAAAAATGTACCATGGACCAAATGCGCCCGTTGTGGAATTATTGAATTCCAAGGTAAATGGAGCAATGTTGACGCTGAGGATTTATGGCATGAGTTGGTTCAACGTAATGTAGAATTCCATCCTGATATCGAAGATCTTGAGCTAGGATTGTTGGCTCAAGAAGTGGATGGAAGACATACTCTTATCCATCTGGAAATCGAAGGCATAATTGACAATTTACTGTATACTGAAAAACATACTATGCGCGCTAGAATGTCAAATGGTGTGTGCCTTACTTGTACAAGGCGAGCGGGGAATTATTTCGAAGCGACTGTCCAACTACGTTCGAGCGCTCGACGTCTATCGGAAGAAGAATTCATGACTTTGCGTACTACACTCGATGATGTTCTAGCAGAAATGCCAGAGGACCCGATGTTTTTCATTACAAATGAAGGACCAGTCACTGGAGGTTACGACGTAGTTCTTGGCTCCAAAGCCCTNGCAAAGGCGTGGGGCCGCCACCTGATTTCACAACACGGAGGTCAGACCACGACCACAAGTTCCGTAGTAGGCAGAAAGGACGGAGTTGACCTTACTAGACTGACTTTGCTGTACAGAAAACCAGGCTATGAACTGGGAGATGTAATTAGATGGAGGGGAGAACTATGGCGGCCATCTTCATGGACTGGAGAAGGAGCAATTTTGGAAAAAGTCAGCAGAAGAGAGAGAACCGGGGCGACTTGGAGGGACTTGGAAAACGCCAACGTTGTTTCTAGACTAAATGAATTCACATANACTGAGGCGATTAATGAAGATGAGTCTGTTGCAGAATTCCTAGACCCTAATGATTGGAAGATGACCGCAGTGCGATTACCTTTCGAACATGTCCCAGGAAGAAAACTTCTCTTGGCAAGAATTGAAGGTGAATGGATTTGTCTGCCTAGACTGGGGATGGATGGTGAGTGATATGGAAGAAGGGATAATTCGCTTAGCAACTGCACTTGACAAAGAGGATATGATCGGATTTACACGTTCATTTGTAAATGACATAAGACTGGGCAGAGAAGCAGTAAACAGAGAACTTCTGCCATGGCTGGACGAATTAGACACNGGTTGGACTGGAGTCATGTGCTTGGGAATGGGAGGATCGGCTGCNGGNGGTGATTTCCTTTCCGCATTGTGTGACGAAAGTGGTGCTGTACCAGTTAGATGCCATCGAGGATATGACCTGCCAAATTGGTGGACTCCGGATTGGTTGATTATTGCAACTTCATATTCAGGAAATACTGAGGAAACTTTGGAAGCCTGCCGNCAGGCAANGAGNCAAGGTGCAACAATGGTTGTAATTTCGAGCGGNGGCGAATTGGCTGGCATGTGTGAATTATCACCCAAAGCCAACCTCATTTCATGCCCATCAGGACAGCCCCCCCGCTCAGCATTCGGGCATATTTTCTCACGTCAATTATCTCTTCTAGTAGAAATCGGAATCTTACAAANCGAAATTTCAGATGATGCTTTGATGCGTCTACAGGTCGCTGTTGAAGACAACGACATAATNNCACATCCTGAAGGAGATGTGGCAAGTCTAGCANTGAATATTATGAAAAATCCGATCGCAATAATAGGCCCCAATGAGTTGATGCCTGCTGTTAATCGGTTCAANAATCAGATAAATGAAAATGCAGCAAGATTCGCTAGAATCGGAGCAATTCCAGAAATGAATCACAATGANNCNGTAGCTTGGGGTGGAGTNGGTGAGGACCAAGATCCAGAAGCACAGGAACAGGCATTGATTTTCCTATCATGGGATCAAATGCATCCAAGAGTAAGTCAAAGAATCGATTGGTTCGTTTCCAACTCCCCAACCGAAATGGCGTGGAAAATTCATGGAGACGGGGAGACTCTGCTTGAGTGCCTTCTACATCTTTGCATAATGACTGATTGGCTTTCGATTGCTTTAGCCCTGCTACATGGCAAAGACCCATCGGCGATTGAACCAATTATTTCTCTGAAGGAATTCTTGGCTCAAATCAATCAGTAAATTGGACCCAATACCATACGTGGGTCTGGATATTTTTCTAAAGCCCATTCTCTATCAGACCGGGCAACAACACCTGGCATATCATTTCCTTCAGGCTCATCCCATGATAACTGGAAATGAAGATGAGGCTCCCAACCTCCATTTACGCTTTTATCGCCAACAGTTGCTATGATTTGGCCTTCAGCAACTTCCATGCCGACTTCAACCATCTCGAGGGATTCCATTGAGAGATGACCATACAATGCCCAAATCGGTTTTTGCTCCAATTCGTGTTTGATGATGATTGTCGGGCCATAGGATCCATCCTCTGCGTTAACGCCCATAGAATGGACTACTCCTCTTGAGAAAGCATGAACTGGCTCACCTACCGGAGTACCAATATCGATTCCCACATGCAAATCCCTTTCTCCAGCAAATAATTCCTGAGTATACATGTCAGGGCGCACTTCATCATACCTACCAATTTGATAGGGGAAGGGACAGTCAAATTCGGGGTCTTGACCCTTGGTGAAATCAAATACCCAGTATTCTTCGGGTAGGATAATGACATCAGCCATAACTACTCGGAAATGATTCTAATTCATCATCCTTCGCAAATAGGTTTGAAGGCTGAATGGTCAAGGCACTTCTATGGCTCTGGGCTTGGAAGTTGCTATTCTTCCAGGTCTAGCCGCTGCTAGACGCCTGGATAGCGAAGGAGATTGGAAACGCCATTTGCTACTAACTCCGGCTATTGGTTTGTTGATTTGTTTGGGACTTGCTGGCATCTCTTTCATCCTTGAATTGAGTCTTGATACTCTTACCTATCTACTGGTTTTGGCCAATTTATTCGCATTAATTGCTCTTAGAGTGGAGATCAATCCTGAGCCCAAAATAAAACAGATTGAACGAAAACCGTGGTTTTGGATATTCGTCATCATAGCCAGCGTTATTGCGATTACGCCGCTAACTTTCATGCGCCCTATGGGTGTTGATTGGATCGGCTTTGCATCCCTTGCAGATTCAATCTCGCGTACCGGGGGATTCAATCTCACTGAACCTTCGATTGGCGAGTGGCTGTATCCTCCAGCATTCCCAATGCTGGCAGCTTGGCTAGGAGGTTCTCCTCAAATCAGTGTGTTTTGGCTTGGTACAATGTGCTTTGTTGCATTACTTCTAGGAATTGCTGCAATCGGAGAAAAAATGGGTTGTGGACACTGGACAATAATGGCGATGCTGCTAGCACCTGCATTGTTCGCAAAAAATCTTGACTCCGGCTATCCGACTGTTGCTAGTCAACTCGGTTTGATTGTGATTTTACTGATGTTTAATCAAAAACTGAAATGGGAATTAGTGGCAATAACAGCACTTGTTGTTGCAATGATACATCCTACGGGCTTAATCTATCTGACAACTCTTGTTGTAGCCCAATTAATAATTGACAAGAAAGGTGATTTTACAATTACAGATAGAGTCCAATCAACAATTCTTGTAATCTCAATTCTATTGGTCGTTTTGGCCTTAACTCCAGCCTTTGATGGCAAGGCCGTATTCGCAGAATATGGCTGGCAAGGTGGAGCACCTATGCTGATGTATGCAGGCTTGTTACTACCTCTAGGGATTTGGGCAGCATGGACAATGCGTGATGATAAATCTGCAATGATTCTAACCCTATGGTTTTCATTAAATTGGATATTATCATCTATCCATTTATTCGATGGATTGAGTGGAATTACAATTCTTTCAATGCTATCATATGCATTGTACTCAATGAGCATGCATGCATTCCACATTCCGCTTGCAGCATTGGTAGGAATGCGACTTTCAAAAATCGAAGGTGGAACTTCTTCAGATGGGGGTAGAGCCATAATGATTGCAACATTGTTGCTATGTGGCATCGCCCATAGTGCTCTTTCTGAATTATCTCATCATCAAGAATTACACGCCATCTCAGATGGTGATGAAGTACTGATCTCAGCATTAGGTAATCTCCCAGAGGGGTCCATTGTGTACGCAGAAAATGAGCATTGGGGGCACATCTATTCGATACCAGAACATATTGGCATCACTACAGTACCAACACTTGGAATCTTAAAGCAAGAACATTCCATTCAAAATTCAGCAACTACTGCTATAGTCAAAGACGACATATCAGAACTACACAAACTCGGAATCACCCATGCAATAGCATCACCGAAAGGCGTCATGATGCAATATATTCAAGCTTCAACACATTGGGATAAACTTTGGTCGAGTGGAGGCTCTACAATTTACACCCTCGAAGACGATATGATGATCTCAACCTTTTTGCCTGTCGAAAGCGATGAGATGCGAATAGATCCATGGGCGGAATTAAGGGAAAGAGACCCGTTCGAACTTGGGGATGAAAAAGCATACCTTACAGAAGGAACATACGTGTTCCCAGTTAACGAAACTCAAGCATATGAAATTTGCATAATGACAGAATTTGTGGGAGATGTTTCAGCCACTATAAACTCCAGAAAGATAACCGGTTCTGGGTGGTACAATACCTGCACATATGCGGGGAGCGGGGGCTTTGAAATCGAAATTACAAGCCAAGCCGAATTTTGGATTAATCCTCTAGGAGCATCGGGTAGAGGCGATGCATTATTTGATGAGACCGGAATTAGAGTACATTGGATAGAAATCATACATCTTGCGTTATAGAAAGGGAAGACACTAGAAGTAATAGGTTATCCAAACACCGTGCCAAACCTATTCATCATGCTGCCAACTCTTGATGAAGAGAAGGCATTACCTGGAATTTTCAACAGAATTCCATTTGAAGAATTGAAATCTAAAGGCTACTCTTCCAGAGTGGTAATTGTAGATGGTGGCTCCAAGGACAATACATTGGAAATTGCAAAGGAACTTGGCTGTGAAATAATTGAACAGTGGGGTGAAGGGAAAGGTATTGGAATCCGCCAAGGATTCGAAAAATTCCTTGAGTTAGGTGATGATGAACTAGTAATGTTAGATTGTGATGGCACATATCATCCCGAAGAAATAGTCCGTCTAGTTGCTTCTATNCCTNAATCNGGCATTACGATTGGAGATAGATTACGAGGTAATCTAGAGCCCGATGCTATGACTAGCACAAACTGGATTGGAAATCAATTACTAACTTGGTTGGCNGTTGCTTTACACGGGAAACCAATCAACGATCTATGTTCTGGGTTTTGGGCATTTTCAAGAGANTCTCTNATGAAATTACAACTTAACAGNATGCGATTTGAAATTGAGGCGGAGATGTATACATCTTGTGCACATCTCGACATNCCAATNAGACATATTCCAATTACATATTCAAAACGAGTNGGGGAGGCTAAGCTTGGAAGCATCAAAGATGGAACATCCATAGCAAGGAAACTCATCATAAGGAGAATCTTCCCCACCCCACATGAGGAGAAATGACCGGACGGTACAATGTGGTGATTCTGGGAGCTAGTGGTCTAGTAGGCCAAAGGCTTCAGGAGTTGTTGTTTGACCANCCATTTTTCCAAGTTGTTGCTATTGCTGGNTCACCAAATTCGGTTGGACTAATGCACGAAGAAATCGAATGGAGATTAGATTCTCCAAGGCCGAATTATGACATTCTTGTTTGTTCTATGAGCGATATACCTGATGTTGACATTGCATTCTCTGCTCTACCGAGCAATGTTGCAGAGGTTGTAGAACCCTCACTGGTAGCAAGAGGAATTCACGTGTTTTCTAACGCTAGTGCTTTCAGGCGTATCGCAGGAATACCTCTTGTGATACCTGAAGTAAATCCCGAAGATATGCACAGCTATGATGGTCATGCTTGCGCTACAAATTGTACTGTCATCCCCGTTATAACTCCAATAATCGGTTTGAAATCACTCGGAATTGTATCGATTACAATTCATACCCGTCAAGCGCTGTCAGGTGCCGGATGGAAGTTACTGTTTGACGAGGATGCTCTTTCAGGAAACGTGAATCCATTGATTCCAGGAGAAGAAGAGAAACTTATTGCTGAATTGAAGTATCTGCTCGGGATAGAAATTCCAGTAATCGCCTCATGCAACAGAGTTCCTGAAAGAGATGGTCACTTTGTCTCATGCGGAGTTGAAGTTAGCAGAGAGACAAGTATCGAAGAAGTTCATAGTTTGATGAATATACCAACGCTGAATCTACCATCATCACCTGAAAAAGTAAACAATATCGTAGAAGATTCTCCCACCAGAGATGAACATCTATGGATTGGTAACGGAATGACGACCACTGTAGGAAATATTCGTGTTGATGGCAACATCATAAGGTTCGATGCACTTTCACATAATACGGTAAGGGGTGCTGCTGGTGGAGTCATTCTATTGGCAGAATTTGCAGTCCAAGAATCCTACATCACCAAATAGTCAACCTCTACTCGCTGACTTGGTGGTCGCATGGGTGTCACAGCAATGATTCCGAACATGACCTTTCAGCAATTGAAAGATGAGGCGAATTCTCGCTGGCAAGAAATCTGGGATGNCGGTGCTGCTAGACTGGAAATAATGCTTCTATGNCCTCGAAAAGAAAGGAAGTTGTTGGAACTTCATGGAGACATGATAGANCATGGCCAACCAGTAATGGGTATNTTCCATCGTCCAAGGGCAGAGGCTGAACTGATTAGCGAGCANGGCTTCGATCCTCGTTCNGCATCTTTCCAATTCGTCAATATTTCAAATGCAGANATGGGCCCGTGGATGCAACAATTAGTAACACAGGAAGGCTGGTTACGTAGTACNGTAGAAATNGCNCCCGTNCCATTCANCCTTGATATNCCAAACCAAAGACCATTTGAAAAGCACTCAATACTATGCTTTAGGCACCCAAGTTTGCCTCCTTTGNACAAATATTTCCTGCCATATCCAATCCATGCATTGATTGGCAAAGCATTCGTTTCACTACCTCGTAGGCAAGCCGCAGAACTNGCAAGACANCAAGCNGAGATNCTNGGCGTGGGNCTTGCAAAGCCNGAACCGGAAATTGTTGAAGTTCCTGTAGTTGAAGCAACACCTNAGAAGGAAAGCACAGAAGAAATTGAGGATACTAGTTCTGCTTTAGAAGATGCCTTCATTGCAGAAATGATTCCTGAAGAAGCAGCCCAAGTGGCATTACCGACTAGTGCTGAAGTAGAGCAAGTTGCTCTTCCAGGTGCTGAAGAAGTCTCGGCTCCAACACCTACTACAACAGTCGATGATAGCGTACCTCTACCAGCNGGAATTCCTGAAGTTGACGACTCATTACCAATTGAGAGAGAATTCCGAGCATTGATTCAGGAATTATTAGATGCTGGTGTGGATCCTTCTGATATGATGACTGACCCTCGTTTAGAAGAAATTACAGAGAGGGCTTTAGCACAAAATTTCGAAACNTGGCCTGTGTTCATGCAAATGGTTAGTTGAATGCGAGGGTTCAAAGATTAGTTAGGAGTGGAGAAATTATGGCCTTCTGTGTACAATGNGGACAAATGCAAAATGATGGTACAAGGTTCTGTAGATTTTGCGGGTCTCAGCAACCCGGTGAACAATTGATTGCAAGGCTAAGAATGGAAGCTGAATCGATTCGTTATCAGATGCAGCAAATGCAAGCACANCAGATGCAACGCGCTAATTACAATCAACAGCAAAACCAGCAACGTTGGTGATTACATTGAAACTTCGCCATCTGGCGATCGCTTTATCGAAATTGCCTAGTCATCCATGTAATAGTGTAGAACTTGAGCAGTATCAAACCGAAGGTAACCTCGCAGCACTTTGGTTAGCACAGATAGATGCTCATGATGGATTAGAAGGAAAAANAGTCATTGATTTAGGCGCTGGAAACGGCATACTTGGACATGGGGCACAATTGTTGGGAGCTGATGTAACATTTGTTGAATGTGACGCCGATGCTGCTGCTCTGTGTGAAAAATTGGGACCTACAATTANCGGCAGNGTTGGAGAAGTAGAATTACCAGAGGCNGATATTGTAATTTCCAANCCGCCTTGGGGAGTTCAAATCCATGGCGCTGACCGTNCTTTCATCGACGCATCACTGAGTTGTGCACCGNTAGTTCACATGATGCACAGCGCCGCAGCAACACATTTACCTGAAGGTGAAGTGATTCTCCAAGGAGAGTTTAGAATGCCTGCAACTTATCAGCATCATAATTCGAAAATGGGTGTAACTCAGATCAAATGCTGGCGATTTACTCGAGGATAGGGGTTCAAAAGCAAACAGCCCCCGCCTCAACCATCCCCTTCCCGTCACCCGTAGGGTGATTCCCCAAAATATGAGCGTGAAATTATGGCGACAATCGTCACCCCCGGAACAGTAGTTGGATCTACTGATAAGAACAGCCCAGGCAAGGGCACAGCAGAAGAAAATGGAAACCTAATCGCATTACTAACTGG
>NZGQ01000055.1 GCA_002689565.1 Methanobacteriota archaeon
ATCGACCAATGTTCATGTCGGACCACCCTTTTGAGAACACATATGACCTGTCAAATGATCAGTTGTTGAAACTCGAAGAGGCTGAAGAGGAGATGTTGCGCAATAACTTGGGTAAGGCAGAGGATATTCTCCTTCAAATGCTAGAAGATGATGAGGAGTGCATCCCTGTTTTGAATAATCTCGCACATTTGTACGGCAGACATTTTTCTGATTTCGAGAAGGCTGTGGAGTTGTATGACACAGTTTTACGTCTCGAACCAGACAATGCTTGGGCAAGGGATGCAAGGCGAAGATACCAACGTTATGTTGGCAGAGATTGAATAACCTCCAATGAAAGGCGTTGCCATGGATGGTGCCCAAATCCTGATTGCGGGAGTAGGTGGCCTTGGGTGCTCTTGGGCGAAAAGGGCTCATCTCCGAACAGGTCATGGCATAGATTTGGTCCTAATCGATTCGGATGAATCTACCTTTGATGACGACGAAGCACATGTAATTCGTTTAGGAAAAGACCTCGACATAGCAGGATGTGCTGCACTGCCTCCATTGGGCGAACAGCGTATGCGTCAAGCAGCCAGTGTATCGAGAACATTACTTGATGAGGTGGAGTTGGTCATTTTACTCACTGGACTCGGGGGAGGAACGGGTACTGGAGCCGCTCCCGAATTTGCAAGGCAGGCAAGGCTTGGAGGGGCAATTGTCATTTCAATTGCTGCAATTCCATTTGAGGCACAGGAGACTAGGTTGAAAGTTAGCAAGGAGGGTTTGTCCAGGCTCGAAGCCAATTCTGATGTATGCGTACGCTTGAGTCTTGATCGTCTAGCATGGCAAGCTAGAGAAAGAGGAGCAGATTGGAGATTAGGTGCTTCATGGGTTGAAGAATTCGTAGATGGTTTAGTAAGGACTCTAATGCGCTTAGGTTTGATTAATTTGGATATGATGGACCTCAAGACAATAGTTGGACACTCTGGAGGCTCAACTCTAATGGTAGGCCAGGGTAATCCTGACAACGCTAACGAATTATTAGAAGATGCTCTNAGTGCTCCGTTAGCAGATCTTTCTCTTGATGGAGCAAAAGCCTGTTTATTGCAAATAGAAGGAGGCCCTGGAATGACTGTTGGGCAAGTTGGTTTGATCGCAGACGCGTTCACTGCTAGGTTTGATGAAGACGCACAAGTGATTTTAGGTGCCCGAGTAAGCGAAGACTTACAAGGCAGGATAAGGGTTGTCGCTGTGGTTTCTGGGCTTGAGGAGAAATCCAATTTAAGTTTAGTCTGATTCAGCAATTTCCACATCGGAATTGTCTTCATCCCAATTGGTTCCTTCAGAGATATCAACGCCTTTTTCCCAATCTATCTCTCCATCTTCCTGCCATTCCTCGTCTTTGGAAGAATCATTATCNTCTGTATCTTCGCTATCTTCTGTNTTGTTTTCTTCTTCAGAATCNTCGTTCTCTGATTTTGAAATATCTACATTTTTAGCAACAGTGAACATTTCAGAACTTATTCGACTGACCCTTAAAGTTGGCCTCATTAGAAGCACCATTGCAAACATTGAGAGGACGTGACCAAAAATCATAACTTCTTTCAAATTGTCAAATGTACCAGTCAACATTGTAACCGATCCTGCATAAGCATAACCGAATGCTATCGCCAATGGGAGTGCTGCATTTTCAGAGACAAGTCTCTTTCCATCTCTAACAGTGTAAGTGGTAAGTGACCATACTGCGAAAATCACAGTGAGNGCCATCAGGAGTCCTTCTTCGATAATAGTTGAAGTATCNGAAGGGTCCATCCATACTCTTCTGTATATTGAAAATGCATGCCATGTGATGAANATTTGTGCGATTATCATCCACTTGAAAGAGAAGTCAGCCATACCTTTCTCACTTCCAGATGTTTCTCTTTCATCTCTTGTTAGCCACAAGGTAAGACCTTGCAATGCCACGCTAGCAAGAACGAACAAAAATCCGCCAAGAATTGCATCTTGGAAACTCATCTGCTCAGCTTCGCTAATTACTTGTCCGACCCATATTACAATTATNGCNAANGATTGTACAACAACAACTTGTGATACCGTTGAGATTTTTTCTTTGTATGTATGCAACTTTGCGTCACCAAGGCCGTTGGCNAGCCATTCNACAATTCCTGCTCNAAATGATGCTGCTTGNGCTATTGACCAGACNATGAATAGGGATGCAAGAACTGGAGAAATCCANCCATTTTCNTTTCCTCCTGTAAGNGACCAAAGGCATCCAAGAATNACAACTGCAAGCAANATCGGAGTAANCGTNATCCTAAANCTGAAAATAAATCTTAAAATTANATTNGCNTTNNTTTTTTCTTCAGGNAGTTTGGTNATTTTTTNAATGGNAGNNATGTTTGATAGAATCGCNACGATTACATAAGAAATNGCCATTGANNTAAANGACATTGCAACAAACTGTTCATTNGCNCCNACNATNANTAANAGGATAGATGAAATTACTGCGATCATGATTATGTGAGGAAGGGTCCTTGGGGACAGCATATTTCCAATTAATTGTAAAATCCCGATAGGCGCCAATTCCTCTGAAGTTTCCTCACTCATTNTCCCGCCTCAACCCGGCGAGNGATGGCATTATGTTAAGACAAATGCCCTTGAGGGCANTATATGGCCAAGAAATTGACGAAAGCACTACGGGGCAAGCGTCGTTGGATTGGTTGTATCTCTAGCGNTTTTAATTCTAGAAGTGAATTAGAAAATTATCTTTCAAAACTNCCTGTGAAATTATATGACTTTGAAGACGGAAAATGCATCTTAATGTCTCGTCTTGAAGATTATGATTCGGTAAGAGAGTTACTTTCAGAAGGAAGAGTAGTTACCGAAACTTCAAGCGGTAAAATAAGANTTGTCAGAGATAGAATGAATTTTTCTCGCAAGCCAAGAAAGCGTTGAAGTGCTAAATCNCCTCCGCTCATATTATGGGAGCAGGAGGAGCGGCGCCGCCTGTTAAGAGTGAGGACGTAATGATTCTCATCGGGTCAACTATTCTGCTCACATTGTTAGTCGTACAAGCTTGGTCTACTCCNACCACTGTTTACTGTGANGATGATGAATGCGAAACTTTTGAAGTAAAATATGACTTATCNGAAGGTGATGAATTCACGCTGGAGGTATTAGATGGAGAGGTCAGGCCAACTGTTATTTTACCCGATGGCAGTTCTTCATTTGGTAGTAACGTGGAGGGTGACTGGAGTTACACAGCTGAATCTTCTGGAGTGCATAATTTCCAACTACTAGCGCTCGAAGAATCTTCCATTGAATATTCAATAAGTAGAGGCATAATAGTTGACTATGGCTTGTATCCAGTNGGAATTTTGATTCTTGGTTTTGGAATTGCAAAGAAAGTNGGCAAAGAAAAAGAACACGANCCTGTGGAAGNATTANTGGAAGACTAAACCCACTCTATATCTTCACCATCATCTACAGTGTTATTTCCAAGGAGAAGTTCTCCTCGCTCATTCAAACTGAATGAGTCATATGTTATTCCCCCATAGATTGGATTGCCATATNGGATCATGTATTGTAATACTTCACGCCTAATCGCCTCAAAGTCGATAGGCGGTAAATTTTCTCCATGCTCTAGCAGTGATGCTAAGTTACAGTGTAATTTCGAATCGAAATCGCTATGACTAATTTCTATTATTTCATCTAAACTTGCTATTTCAAAATCTTGGATTTCGTTAGTAGACTTGAGATTGATTCCNATTCCTAATACTACTTTGGTAATATTACTGGTAGTCTTTCCTTCAACTAGGATGCCGCAGAGTTTTCGATTATCAAATATTATGTCATTGGGCCACTTCAATTTAAGTCTACTATCATCTATNGTTTTCATAACTGCCAATCCGCCGGATAGTTGAAGCAAACCTGGATTGATATCCTTGCCTAATGCTACAATCCATGAGCCAGCATAGCAACCTTCTATAGATTGCCAANTCCTATCTCTTCTCCCTCTACCGTGTTCTTGCCAGGATGCNGAAATATGAGTTCCAACATTTCCATCAGCAGCCAACAAATCATCATTTGTAGANCCTGTTCTNTCAACATATTTTTTTGTCGATTTCGCATAAGGTTTCCANAGACAATTAATTTCCAATTTTTCACCATCTTCGAACTCTAATTCATCCCATTTACGAACAGCGAACTCACTCTGTTGGTGAATAGAATTAGCTCTGCTCAAAATTAAAATNCTGCCTGTTGTTGTAAGTAAATTATTTTGTTCTATGCATTTGAGTAATCTTACTGTCAGGCCCTTGTCATCAGTATCGATTAAACCAGCCTCTTCCATCGGTCCAAGTACAGAATTTATTTCACTAGCAGGGATGTATGGTAGGTTCCAAATTATGAGGTCAAATTGCTCCTGAAATGGGAATCTGTCAGGNCCAACTCCNCCNTCTTTCACANTACCCTTCTGTAAATTAGTCTGCANATTACCGCGTGCTGCTGCTACTGCATATGGATTGATATCACATGCACTTACTTTCCATCCNAAAGATGAGGCAAGAATTGTTAGGGCGCCAGATCCACATCCGATTTCCAATAATNTCCTCCCTCTACCTGGGCCTATAGATGTCAACCTTCTTGCAAAAAGTTCAGTATCCTCTCTTGGAGGGTAAACAGTTGGGGGTATTAAGAGATGGAATTTGTGAGTTTTAGTTGGTTCCCAATCAATTGTCTCNGATTTTCGAAACAATCTTTGAACTTCCAACTCGGCATCTTCNGATGTGAAAATGCCGTTTTGACCTTCTCGCATCGTCTCCTCCAGTTTGCCGAAGCATTTATTTCTCTTGGCAAAAAAAGGGTAACACTGGCAACCCAGTATGCAAACCGTTGGCGTCCAGCGTTCAGGCTACCAATTTCGCTGGCGGAGAATTTAAAAACCCCTTTCAGGTCGGCCAAGAAGCCCAACACATACATTTGGGCCTGTAGCTTAGTCAGGTAGAGCGTCCGGCTTTTAACCGGACGGTCGCGGGTTCGAACCCCGTCAGGCCCGCCTGACAAGAGACAGGACCGGTGTAGGTAGGGCTAAGCGGGGTGTGTATTTTTGGTAGTAAAGTCGGCAACTAAGAAGCGATTAATGGAGATGGGTATTGCTGAGGAATATGCTCACAAACTTGCGACGGATCGCAATATGACTGATATCAAGGCAATGCCTGCCGATGAAATCGCCTCCGTTTTGGGAGTCTCCAAAGACGATGAAATATTCACTGGCGCAATGAATGCACTAGCAGAATTAGGCCAACGCAGACAAAAGCGTAGAAGCCGAAAAATCACAATTTCCAGAAANGCTCTAGATGATGACGATATGGACTTGGCTGGTACTAAGTTTAACGTTCTAAATCATGTGCTTGTACCTCACCAAGAATTAGTTGCAGTAGGAGATGAAGAAGATGAATTGGCTCCATGGGGCCTTCTCACTACTGACGAAGAAACAGGAGAATCTAGGCTTGCAAAAGAATTGCTTCCTAAAATTCTGATTACCGATCCAGTTGTCCAAGTAATTAAGGAGACCACAGAAAAAGCACACGATGCTGCTACGGGGGAAGATGAAGATCACGTTCCGCTACCTGCAGGTTGGCTTG
Organism: Methanobacteriota archaeon; assembly: GCA_002689565.1. Next base: position 5,625 of record NZGQ01000055.1, read on the forward strand.
CAGATCGTGTCCTGAAGGTAATCAGGCCTTCTCCATCTGCTGGTGTTTCTGTTGCTTACAGATTAATTGTGGAGGGCAGCTGAGCTGAGGTGATATTATGAAAGAGATTATTGAATCATTTTTCCGAGAAAGAAGCCTTGTCAATCACCAATTGGCATCTTACGATGATTGTATACCGTCTGGCGACAATTCTTTGTCCAGGATGGAAAAGATTGTTCGAAGTATCAGAGTTGGTACAGACGAAGAAGTCGAAGATGAAAAAGGCGGACTAATCAAACTGGACGTTATTGACCAAGACATAATCATCAGAGTCAAGAATATCCAATTAGGCGAACCAACAATCCGTGAAGCAGATGGAAGTGACCACCCCTCACAACCTATGGAATGCAGATTACGTAAGTTAACTTACATGTCACCTGTTAGAATGGACTTTACTATTTTCAAGAATGGAGTTCCAACTCAACCTGAAAAAGGTGTACAAGTTGGAAATATGCCAATCATGGTACGCAGCCGAAGATGCAATCTTCATGCTAATCACATAGCAGGCGACCGTGTACTTCACCCTACTACTTCTGACGAAGACAGAAAGATGTGGGAAGAACTACTTCGCCAAAAAGGCGAAGATCCTCTGGATCCAGGTGGCTACTTTATCATCAACGGAACAGAAAGAGTATTGATTTCAATGGAAGATTTAGCTCCAAACCGTGTTACGGTGGAGATTAACAAGAGATACGCTAAGAAGACTGAGGTCGCTAAGATTTTCTCTCAAAGAGACGGTATGAGAAAACCTCTAACCGTTGAAAAGCGCCGTGATGGTATGCTTATGGTCAAGATTAGTACAGCAGGAACAACCGCAATTCCTGTCGTTCTACTAATGCGTGCTCTAGGTATAGAAAACGATCAAGAACTATTCCAAGCGATTGCTGGACCTACAGAGACGTTCAAGTTCATCGTTGCTAATATCAACGAAGTAAAGGATAACGAAGAGTATACTGTTGATTCAATGGATGAAGCACACGGATGGCTAGAGAAGAAATTCGCTGCTGGACAGCAAAAAGAATACCGTGAAGCTAGAGTTAACCAGTTGCTAGACCGTGAGTTACTTCCTCACTTGGGTGACAATGTTGAAGATAGAAAGAAAAAGGCAATTTTCCTTGGAAGAATCGTTCGTCAAGTTCTAGAAATGGCAATTACAAGCCGTAAGCCAAATGACAAGGACCACTACGCAAACAAGCGTGTTCGTCTTGCTGGTGATTTAGTAGAAGACTTGTTCCGTGTATCCATGGGACAATTGGCTCGTGACCTCAAGTACCAACTTGAGCGCCATCACAACAGAAAGCGTGAATTGAAAATCACATCTTGTCTAAGACCAGACGTTCTCACAAGTAAAATCATGCACGCACTTGCTACTGGTAATTGGGTAGGTGGAAGATCTGGTGTTAGTCAACTTCTAGACAGAACTACCTACTTATCTGCACTCTCGCACATGCGCCGTGTAACAAGTCCATTGGTTAGAAGCCAACCTCACTTCGAAGCACGTGACCTTCACCCAACACAGTGGGGTCGTTTGTGTCCTAACGAAACTCCAGAAGGACAGAATTGTGGTCTTGTAAAGAATGCAGCACAAATGATCGATATCTCTGAAGCAGTTCCTGAAGAAGAAATCAGAACCCGCTTAGATGAAATGGATGTATTCCAGCCAGATGATTGGACTGATGGTGACAGAATTCACGTTAACGGTGACATATATGGTGTCCACAAGCGTGGAAAGAATCTAGTAACTCAATTCAAGAATGCTCGCCGTAGAGGTGCTATCCGCTCAGAAGTTTCGATTAGATATGATAATGTCAACAAGGATATTTTCATCAATACCGACAAGGGTNGAANTCTAAGGCCAGTANTAATTCTANACGATGGAGCACCAAGACTTACTCAGAAACATCTTGAGATGGTNGGNTCTGGCGAATTAACCTTCAANGATTTAGTCAACGAAGGTGTTGTAGANTGGGNTGATGCAGAAGAGGAAGAAGANCTCTACATNGCNCCTCGTCCGTTCGTGCTNCCTGAAGCAGTTCCTGAAGGAAANGAATANGCAGGTAGACCNGTAAGNCACTCTAGTATNACNTGGTTGAACCTNGGAGAGCCTTCAGCTACNGAGGCTAATCTACAGGCNAAGATTNCACTTCCTAACGGAACCAAAACAGATGCNGTATTCAACGTACCACTACTTTANNCATCTGAACANACACATTGTGAAATCGACCCGCAGTTGGTTCTNGGTGTNTGTGCTTCNTTGATTCCGTACCCTGAACANAACTCNACACCTCGTGTTACAGGAGGAACAGCNATGGTCAAGCAATCCTTGGGTCTACCAAGCTCAAACTACAGATTGCGACCNGANACAAGATTGCACATCTTGCATTACCCACAACGTTCAATCACATACACCCAAGCAATGGATACTACCAAGTTCGATAGTCGACCTGGTGGTCAAAACTTCATTGTAGCAGTGATGAGTTTGCATGGTTACAACATGCAGGACGCTGTAATTATGAACAGATCGAGTATACAACGTGCACTCGGTCGCTCGACATTCAACAGAACATACAACGCAGAACGTCGTAGGTTCCCTGGTGGACAAGTTGAAGAAATTGAAATCCCAGGTACTGGACTTGAAGAAGTCAAGGGTCTAAAGCCAGTTGGTGCTTATGACCACCTAGAGGCAGATGGACTCCCGCATCCTGAAAAATACCTAGAAGGTGGCGATGTTCTAGTCGGAAAGACAAGCCCACCAAGATTCTTGGAAGAAACAGGAGCAGGTGCTTTCTTACAAGCACAAGAGCGCCGTGAATCATCCATGCCTATACGCCATGGTGAAAAGGGCTGGGTCGACAACGTTTACGTTACAGAATCTCTAGATTCTGGACGTCTAGTTCGATGTATGGTCCGTTCTCACAAAGTTCCAGAAGTTGGNGACAAGTTCGCTTCAAGGCACGGTCAGAAAGGAGTTATTGGTCGTCTAGTAAATGAAGAGGANATGCCTTTCACACGTGACGGNATAGTCCCTGATNTGATTATCAANCCACACGCGATTCCATCTCGTATGACAGTNGCACACGTTCTGGAAATGATCGGNGGAAAGGTCGGTTCTNTGGAAGGACGCAGAATCGATGGAACNGCATTCAGAGGAGAGAAAGAAGGAAGCCTACGTGACAGCTTAGTTAGAAATGGCTATGCACACACTGGTAGAGAAGTAATGGTCAACGGAGAAACAGGAGAAACCTATCCTGCTGAAATTTTCGTTGGTTGTATTTACTACCAAAAGTTACACCACATGGTATCTGGTAAGATTCACGCAAGAAGTCGTGGACGTGTACAGATNCTTACCCGTCAGCCTACCGAAGGTCGTGCNCGACAAGGTGGTCTTAGATTCGGAGAAATGGAACGTGACTGTTTGATTGCACACGGTGCTTCGATGGTTATCAAGGACCGTCTTTTGGACGAATCTGACGGAATCGATTTGTTTGTTTGCGCTAAATCAGGACATATCGCTTGGTATGATCCGAAACGCAGAACGTATGTGTCGCCAATTCTTGGCGATGGAGCTGAGGTTTACAAGGTGCAAACCTCGTATGCATTCAAGTTGCTACTTGACGAGATGAAGAGTCTCGGAGTGGCAATGCGCCTTGAACTGGAGGACCGCAGATGAACCGAAATAGTACAACAATGATTCCTAAGAGAATCGCAAGCATCCGCTTTAGTTTGATGGACCCAAAGGAAATCCGTCAGATGTCCTCAGTCGAGGTCAAGACTGCTGATACATACAAAGACGATGGTCACGCATATCGCCAAGGTTTGATGGACCCTCACATGGGTGTTATCGAACCTGGACTTCTATGTCCAACTGACAACTGTAAGTATGACGAAAGTCCAGGNCACTTTGGACACATACAACTTGAATTACCAGTTATCCACATTGGTTTCGTAAATCTAATCAAGACTGCTTTGAAGGCTACATGCAATTCATGCAGTAAGATTTTGTTNCACAGTGCTGGTGGTACTGCTCCAGGTATGGCAAATGACGACGAACCATCTGAGCAGGATTACTACAGGAAGAGAGTTCACGACATTATACTAAAGCACGGTGTCGGTTCAACAGAGTTTTCAAAGATCATCAAAGAAATCGAAAAGAAAACATCTGAAGCTAGAAGAACNATCTGTATGCACTGTGATGCACAACAAGGTAAGATTGTTTTAGACAAACCNACGACTTTCAAGGAGCACATCATNGCTCAAGGTGGCGCAAAGGCTACTGAGAGGAAATTAAACGCACGTGACATTCGTGAATGGCTTCAAGGAATTCCAAAAGAACATTTGATTTTCCTTGGAATGCACAAAGAGAATAGACCAGAATGGATTGTTCTCAAAGTTTTACCAGTTCCACCAATTACTGTTAGACCTTCAATTACTCTGGATTCTGGTGACCGTTCTGAAGACGACTTGACTCACAAATTGGTCGACGTTCTAAGAATCAACCAAAGACTAAGAGAAAATCGTGATGCTGGTGCACCTCAACTTATTGTTGAAGACCTTTGGGAACTGCTACAATATCACGTAACTACCTACTTCGATAACCAAACAAGCGGTATCCCGCCTGCAAGACATCGTTCAGGTAGAACTCTGAAGACATTAACTCAGCGTTTGAAGGGTAAGGAAGGACGTTTCCGTTCTAACCTGTCTGGTAAGCGTGTAAACTTCTGTGCAAGGTCTGTAATTTCACCAGATCCATACCTAGGAGTAAATGAGGTCGGAGTGCCTACAAAGATCGCCAAGGAACTCACTGTTCCAATTCGAGTAACAACACGTAACAGAGAGCAGATGCGTCAAATGATCCTTCGTGGTCCTGATGTACACCCTGGAGTTAACTATGTTATTCGTGGCGACAAGCGCCGTGTAAGAATCAACGAGAGAAGCCGACTAATCAACGCTGGCTTCCGCTGTCACAATCCAGAATGTATGGAAGAAACGACCCAGAGATTCGATCTTCACCAAGTATTGCCAGCACCAAACTTCCTACCAGGATTGGTAGTCAAGAAGTACGTTTCCCGCGAGGAAGCAGTTGCAGGCGGCGAAGAAATGGTATCTTACGCAATCGATGAGGCAGCTACTCTTGCAAATCTTCGTGGAGAAGATATTGATGGTAATCCGCTTGCGGAAGATGATCCAAGAGCAGTTCTTCACCACCGTTGGAAATACGAACTTGCTAACCCAGATACTGCATACCCTGAGGAACTAGAGGTAACTTGTCCTCACTGTGGTAGTCCTGACAATGAGTGGGGAGAGAGAACAAGAGTGGAAGATCGATTGTCAACAGTTGATATGAACGGTAATCCAAAACCTGGTCTTCTCGTAGAACGCCACTTGATCGATGGAGATGTTGCAATTTTCAATCGTCAACCATCTCTGCACAGAATGTCAATGATGGTTCACGAATTAAGAGTAATGGAAGGACATACTTTCAGATTCAATCTGGCAGTTTGTACTCCATATAACGCTGATTTCGACGGTGACGAGATGAACTTACACGTCATTCAAGGAGAAGAAGCACGTGCTGAAGCTAAGATTCTGATGCGTGTTCAGGAACACATCCTAACTCCAAGATATGGTGGTGCGGTTATTGGAGGTATCCACGACCACATTTCTGGTGCTTACCTACTATCCAGACCTGACACTAAAATTTCTAAGCGTCACGGACTAGAGATGTTGGGCAACATTGGTTACACAGGTACATTACCTAAGGTACACAAAGGCCCAGAAGGCGAATACTTCAACGGAGAAGACCTAATTTCGGTCATTATTCCTGAAAATATTCACCTGAGGTTTAGAAGCCGTTCTAACGACGATGTTGTAGTAAAGAATGGTAAGGTTTCAGGCACTTTGGACAAGCGTGCAATCGGTGCTGAAGACGGTCGTCTTTTGGATGCAATTGTTCAGACTAATGGACCTACTAAAGGTGCAAAGTTCCTAGATGAGTTTACACGTCTTTCAATCGGAGCATGTACTTCGCTTGGTTTCACAACTGGAATTGACGATGAAGATCTATCCGCTGAAGCTCTAAGCGAAATTGAGCGCCATAATGCAGAAGCACGTGCAGAAGTACGTGCAGAATTGGAGAGTTTCGGTAAAGATGGCCGTGGATATGAAACACGTCCAGGAAGAACTCCAAAAGAAACACTAGAAGAGAATATCATGGTAATTCTAGACCAAGGTAAGCAGGCTGCTGGTGACGTTGCTAAAAATGAGTTGAATCATATGGGCAATTCCAACGCAGCTGTTGGAATGGCAATTTCTGGTGCAAGAGGTTCGATGGACAACCTGACTATGATGGCGGGTAGTATTGGACAAGCAAAGGTTCGTGGTGCACGTCTTGAGCGTGGATACCACCAGCGTGTTCTACCTCACTTCAAGCGTGGTGGACTGGGTGCAACTGAGAAAGGATTCATTTCCTCATCTTTCAAGCGTGGACTTGAACCTACAGAATTCTTCATGTTATCTGTATCTGGAAGAGAATCTTTGGTTGACACAGCGGTTCGTACAAGTAAGTCCGGTTACATGCAGCGTAGGCTGATTAACGCTATGGATGATCTCAAGGTCTTCGATGACGAAAATCTGTCTGTACGTAACACTGCAGATCGTATTATCCAGTTCTCCTATGGTGAAGATGGAATCGATCCGAGCCGTGGTGTGCATGGTAAGCCATTCAACATCGATGTAGTCGTCGATGAGGCTTTGGGTACAGACGGACCTACAAAGATCAAAGATGATGAATATGTTGACAAAGGCGACAAAGTATTCGATCTTGGATATGACGAGGGTGATTCTGAAGCAGCAGCTGGAGGTGATTTGTGATGGTAGTAAAGAGCGCAACCAAGAAGAAACTCATGGACATGCTAGTTCCAGAGGAATTTGCTCACAAGTTGGCTGATGATAGAAAGTGGGATGATGTCAAGATTTTGACAGCACAAGAAATCGCTCAGTTCTGTGAAACCGACTCAGACACAGCTGCAAGAATCCATGGAATTATTTCCGGTGCAGCATCTCCAAGTCGTGATTCAACCAGCGATAACTCTGCAACAACTTCTGTTAGACTTCGACGTGGTACTCGTCGACGCAGAACTGCAAAGACAGTTCAAGAGTTAGAGGCATATACCCCAGAGATGAATTCTGCTGGTATTCCTGCCATTTATGATGATGAATTAGCAGAAGACCCAGTATTCAAATCTATAAAGTCGGCTGCTGATGACGCTGGAGTGAAATTCTCTCAGCAAACAATCCACGATTTGACAGAAGCTGTTCACAACAGAGACAAGGCTAAGTTGACAAAGAAGCAAGCAGAAGCACTGGTTGCAGAAGCGGCTAAGGCTCAAGGAATGGCAATGATTGATCCTTTCGAGGCAGCAGGAATTATCACTGCACAATCAATTGGTGAACCTGGTACGCAGATGACTATGCGTACTTTCCACTATGCGGGTGTTGCAACAGTTAACGTAACCCAAGGTCTACCTAGAATTATTGAAATTGTTGACGCAAGAAAGGTCCCTAACACTCCTACTATGACAATCCGTCTTAAGAATGACAAGAGTGAGTCAGCAGATGCTGCAAAGAAATTAGCAGCAGCAATTGAAATCACTACAACA
>NZGQ01000056.1 GCA_002689565.1 Methanobacteriota archaeon
GTACACTCAACTTGCAAAAATAATGCTAGCATGTAAGTCAAATCTAGCACCAAATCGGCCGGTGCATATGTTTGGATGCGGTCATCCAATGCTATTCCCAATGCTCGTCGCAATGGGTGCTGATCTATTCGATTCTGCAGCATATGTTCTATTTGCAAGAGATGGAAGGCTCCTAACTCCGTGGGGTACAGAAAAAATTGCTGAAATAGAAGAATGGCCAATAATTATGCCTGCCGTCGCTCATTATTCGCCTGCCGATGTGCGCAAAATGAACAAAGAAGAAAGGACAATTCTTCTTTCAAAATTTAATTTGGAAGTGACTCTTCAAGAATTATCTCGATGCCGACAGGCGGTCAGAGAGGGCAATATCTGGCGACTTGCAGAAAGAAGAAGCCATGAACACCCTGCCTTGAGGGAGGCTTTTTTGTGGCTAACAACGAATCCATCTAATGCTAAGATGGAGCCACTGATTTTAGATGAAATTTCTGCATCCAAAGAGACTGGAAAAGAGCAAGGCCGATGGGAAGAGAACTGGGATTGGCTAGTAAAATCCCAACTTACTCCGAGGAACGGAGGAGAATCATGGGGAGGCGCAGATACTCTAAACCGCCCCCACATAGAGATGGCGAGAAGAAAGCTAATTTCAAGATGGAAATCAAGGAAATCTGGAGACGTAATTATTTTTCACGGAACTAACCCGCCTTGGCGAGATAAGATCGGGGATTTGGTAGAAAGAATCTGCTCGCTAGATTTTGAGTTGTTCATTCAAACCCCAATAGGGATAATTCCATGGTCGCTTGAAGATCTAAATCCATGGGCGCATATTGAAGGCCCGGAGTGGACTTGGAAGAAAAATCCAGACTTGTTTGTGATTCAACAGGAATTAGAAGATTTAGGAATAACAAATCGTAAGATTTTGACCATAGATATTTCAGACACCGAAGAACTTCATAAACGCGTATTTCAGCAACTTGGTATACAAGAATCAGAGAGAGATCCTGAAAGGAAAAAGCGAGACCAAATAATTGACAAACTCTGTGTATTATACAACATGAACGTAGTTGAAGCCACCAAATTGTGCAATGATACATCATTTGTGATGAGCAGAACAGGCAGAATAAGAAATGTAATCCACTCCGATAAGACTCATATTTTGTCTCAACGACTTGCTGAAGGAGGACTATCACTTACCGTGGATGGTGCTATTAAATTACACTCTCTTCGAAATTGCAAATTCCCTAATAATTTNATTTCAAGCAAAACAGAATCACANGTTGGGAAAGGCCTAGCATGGGTGGTTGTAGATAGCGATGCAGAACCTTATGTTAGAGATGGCAGAAATGTGATGCACGGGTTTGTACTTGCTTGCGATGAATGGACAAGACCAGGAGAGACGGTTTTGATTGTAAATTCGGCAGGAGATTTGCTTGCAATGGGCCGTTCTCAATCAACACCCGAAGAATTTGCCACCTTTACAAAAGGGATTGCAGTAAAAGTCAGACAAGGTTGCCCCTGAAAGGGGCATGTTCATGAGCCCATCAGTCNTGAGANTTACATGGTCAAGGATTTGATTATCGAATCAACCGCCCTGACCAAAGCCTACGGCCCCCATGTAGCGCTAGATTCTCTTGANATNAAAATCGAAAAAGGTTCGACTGGATTGCTGGGACCTAATGGAGCAGGAAAATCGACATTCTTGAAAACTATTCTTGGTTTGATACAACTTACTTCAGGTGAAGGGAANGTNTTGGGTTTGGACATCAGAACACAAGGNGACCAAATTCGGCAACATATTGGATATATGCCAGAATATGAAGCATTAAATCCCAATATGGATGCAATCCATCAGGTGAAATATAGCGGTGAGTTGATTGGCATGAACCCAAATGTGGCTCTGCAAAGAGCTCATCAAGCCCTCGATTATGTNGGGNTAGGTGAGCAAAGATACCGTGAAGTTTCNTCTTTCTCAACNGGAATGAAGCAGGCTACAAAATTAGCCTGTGCCTTAATTCATGATCCAGAATTAATAATTGCTGACGAACCAAGTAACGGGCTCGATGCAAAAGCAAGGGAGTTCATGTTGAACACACTTGAAATCACTGTAAATGAGGGGCAGCGCTCCGTCCTCATGGCCTCGCACCTAATGGATGATGTCGAGAGAGTTTGTGAAAATATCGTACTTTTACACAAAGGAAAACTCGCTGCTCAAGGCAAAATAGAAGATTTGAAAGCAATCGACAAAGAAGTGGAAATNCACGTNTGGGGATCGGCTGGGAAGATGGAAGAAACCCTTACTGACAGGGGCATGAAAGTTAGACGTGAAGGTCGAGTGATGCGNATTGGCCACACCGGTGATNACACCTACAANCGAATATTAGAGGCTGCAGCAGATATTGGCACACAAGTTAGGAGAATGCATGACCATGAGGCTAGTCTAGAAGATTTATTCNTAGTCATCATGGAACGATTGGGCCACGATGTAAAAACTACTGACGATTTGATGGGAGGTGCATAGATGCCTGAAGATAATGAAGATCTTGATGTTCCCTTCGAACCTGTTGATTCGAAATCTGANACATTTGGAGCCGATACTCCGGTCACAGGGAAAACAAAAATGCAGGCTGCCTGGGCTGCAGATGACGATGCTTCTGAGNGNTCAGCNCAACTTGCATCAGTATCAAAAGGTCAAATTTTTGAACAAATATACCAGCCATGGGATGGTACTCTCAACACAAGATGGATGAGAAACTGGGCAATTTTACGACACCACATACTAGGTATATTCAAGAAAGGACATAGGCCTTGGAACATTCCTACNAGACTTTTCATTTTCTTNGTAATTCTTGCATCGATGACGGATGCGGCATTGGCCCTACTTTTCGGCATGATTGGTGAACCNACATTGTACGATNTNTGGGGCGTTAATCGCGACAATTTGTACGGACATGTGATGGGATTCTTNCCCAGAAATATTCTNTATTACCCTCTGGTTGCAGCATTACTGGTAGGAGGNATGATCTCAGAGGATAGGTCTCACGGAACAAGTGCCCTGTATTTCTCTCGCCCCATAAATCGTTTTGATTATGCAGCAATGAAGTTCCTTTCAGTAGGTTTGATTTTGTTATTCATCATTAACGGAACTTTAGCAGTTTACTATTTTGTTGACATTTTAGTAATGGGCAAAGGTTGGGCTTGGATTATCGACACTTTTCCAATGTTCCTAGCAGCATTCCTTTGCGGAGCCATACTTGCATTTACTTACACATCAATAGGTTTAGCACTATCAAGTATATCTCGAGGGAGGTTTTTCCCAGCCATTGGATTAATTGCAATATTAATGGGAACTCGTTCGATTGCAGCAATAATCGATAACCTGTTTGATAAATCTCTACTATACGTCATCTCGCCTTATGATTCAGTAGCACATGTCTGTCAAGCTTTGATTGGAACAGAAATGACCTATCAGCACCCTTGGGTTTGGAGTTTGGTTTCCGTTGTTATCATTAACGGTCTAGCATTGTATCTGCTGGCAAACCGAGTTTCTTCACTGGAGGTGACTAGGGAATGATGCCAGACTTGACTCAACATGGGACTGCAGAAACCCAGGAATGGAAACCAGCGCAAAATACTCCTGTGATAATGTTCGATAGAGTTTCCAAAACCTATGGCAGAATTAATGCTCTAAATTCAATTTCTCTTGGTATTTCAGGAGGAGTTACTGGAATCCTTGGAATGAATGGTGCTGGCAAGTCAACACTGTTCAAACTGATGATGGGGAAGGTTAAACCTAGCTCTGGAGCGATTCGATTGTTTGGAGCAGATCCATGGAAAAACCCAGCACCATACTCTAGAGTTGGATTTGTTCCCGAGCACGAAAAAATGTATGATTGGATGACTGCCTTTGATTTCATTGTAACTTTCGCTAGGTTGCATGGAATGACAAGAGAAGAAGCCGGTAAAGAAGCAACAAGAGTGCTTTCTTTCGTTTCACTTGCTGATGTAATGCACAAGAAAATCGGCCAATTTTCCAAAGGAATGAGGCAGAGAGTAAAGATTGCTCATGCCTTGGTCAACGATCCAGAATTGATTATCTTAGATGAACCTCTTCAAGGATGCGACCCACTAGCACGTACAACGATAATGAATGTCATAAAGGAACTTGGAGCGATGGGTAGAACAATTTTGGTCTCCAGTCATATTTTACAAGAAATCGAACGGATTACTGAACAAATTGTGATTCTGCATCGTGGGCGAGTCCTTGCGCTAGGAAATTCACATGCAATTCGTGAAATGTTGGACCAGCATCCACATAAAATTGCTCTTGAATGTGAAGAACCTCGTAAACTTGCAGAAAGCATGATTGGAATAGATGAAGTAACAGGGTTCTCATTTGAGCAACCTGGTAAATTACTTATCGAAACTCAACATCTTGGAGAGGTTCACAAATTGCTTCCTAGGATCATTACTGAAAGCGGTACAAAAGTAACAGGTATAGACAATCCTGATGATGATTTACAATCTATCTTGATGTATCTAACTGGAGGTTCAATATGAGCACTAGGATGGATACAATTTGGTCGAAATTAGACCGGAAATCAACTGCTATTGCGGAGTTTACAATGCGACAATATCGCACTCGAATTTCCACATGGGTAATCATGATTGCATCGGTTGTAGCTCTGTTGTTGATGCTTCTGTTTTACATTGAAGCAATGAACACAGAGATTCAGGCAATAGATAACGATGGAGATTCATTTGACAGTGACGGCGACGGCTATCCTGATGGTCAAGAGCGACTATTAGGAACAAATCCCGAATCTGCAGAAGACTTCCCGATAGGAGTTGAACCAGATCCACCTGAAAAATGGATTAATGAGGACGATATTAATTGGGATAATCTGAAAGATGGTGAAAATTATGTTGGGGAAGATGATGATGGAGATTGTCTAGAGTATTTCGATACATCCAGTCAAAAAGATACTAATGACAACAACATAGATTGTGACATTGTCATCACGGTCGATAGTTTGAATGAAACGATTTACTTTGATGCAGACAGTGGTGTCGATGAAGACCCTGACGAAGACAAATATGGCAAAGAAGCAAGTCATAGAGCATTCGTCTTAGGAATCGGTAAGTTTGGGATAGTCTATCTGTTAGGAATATTCTTACCTCTATTCCTTGCTACTGGCTTGATTCGAGAGGAAATGTCAGAGGGGACAATCCACTACATGCTTGCCAAGCCGATAGCGAGAGGAGAAGTCCTACTTTATCGCATGCTAGGATATATCGGCATTACATGGCCATTTATCCTTGGAATATGTTTACTCCTTTGCTTAGTCACCGGATTTAGCGGACCTGGTGATGACTTCTTTAGATGGTCTGACATTGGGGTCTGGATGTCTATTGCTTGGGCAACTATGCTCGTATCTCTAGTATATGGAGTGATATTCTGTAGTTGCGGAATCATCTGGAAAAATGGTGTAATTCTCGCTTTAATTATCGCAGCTTGGGAATTAGGAATGGTATTTGTAACAATATTTACTGGTGGTGATTCATCAATTCGTTACATGTCAGTAATTGGATGGGGCATGATAATTGTGGATGCGGGAGTAACCATTAGTTGGCCAGATAATTGGCAATTAATCCAAGTTGGACTTTGGGGTGGAGGACAAGGTGAAGAAAATTGGCTAGGNCAGGTNGACTATGNCGCCTTACCTGGTGCTGAACCNNTANCTGCATTTACTGGNAGTCCNAACTTAGGCGTNAGNAACTGGCTNTCTTTTGTCATATCAACTGTCGTCCTCCTNTTCCAGGGNATAATGGCNTGGTTCATTGGNCAGTCAATATTCAAAGGNAAGGAAGTGGATTGATGCAAGAATCTGCACGATTCACTGGGGACTTGTCNAGTTTATGGAAANTNCAGAATNTNCCTCCNATTCANCATCTAACCTGGGATTGGTGGTGGTGGCTCGTAATGCTAGATGACGAGGGTGGAAACCCTGCAGGAAAGCAACTAATGGTTTTGTGGTCAACAAAAGACAACCCACTTGTTGAAGTTAATGGACACCCNTGGAAGCCTGTTGGTCGACCAGGATTTGACGAACATGGAGGGATGGCAATGGACGGCATGGTTGCCGCATGGTGGTATGATGGATCAAAAATGATTGAACCATTGGTGTTAGAAGAGAGTCGAATAATTGTGATTTCTGAAGACCATCCAGAATGGCCTTATGAAAAAGGTGGAATTGTGGCATCAAAAACAGATAAAGAATTCTCAATGGGATTAAATTCTGAGGAAAATCAATTTTGGCTAAGATTAGATACGGAACATGGAGAATTCGATTTGAAAATGGATCCTTGGAACAATGCCATGTCAAGTATGAAAGTCGCTCAATCGGAATATGGCCTTGGAATGGGTTATGGTATCTCAAGACTGCATGGAGCACTATGTACTGGCAAAATCAAAGGAAAGAATGTCAAAGGTTCAGCTTATTTTCAAAAAGTATGTGTTCAAGCACCATCTCCTCCTTGGTTTTGGGGTATGCTTCACTTTGAAGACGGTTCGTATATCGATTGGTTCTTACCACATATATCCCCTACGATTTCAGCAAAAGATTCTAGACAATGGAAAAGAAGAGATTTTACGCATTACCCACTTTCAATGGGAGGATTATTTCATGACGCTGAACGTCAAAGAACCGAGAGGTTCAGCGAAGTTAGAATCGAAAGAACATGCAATGAAAATGGACTACCAACTTTCCATGTCCACATGTGGAACGGGGTAACTGAGATTAGAATCGAAGCAAAAGCAGCAACTAGAGCGCATTGGACTTTCGACCAACCAACCAGAGGTGGAATGAAATCTCATCTTACTTACAACGAGTACCCACTCGAAGTGATAAGATTAGAAATTGATGATGAANAAGGTGTACGAAATCGGAAGAACTGGGGTATAATCCGAGGTAATGCCGAACACTCATGGGGACTACTTCACTAGAAAANACGCCGTAAGGTTCATCATCGTCTANGTTCCGATACNAACTAGGAGGAGCGAACATGTCCGATGATGAACAGCCACCTGAGAGCAGCGATGATACTATCGCCACAAGCAAAGATACTGAGTCTGCAAACGTTTCGAACCAAGAATCGTTAACAGATAAATTCCGCCTTACTGGTGACGAAGAAATTTTGAAAGATGTAAAACCTTCATTCTTTGCATTCATACCAATGTATCTAATCGCTTTACTTGTGTTAGGNGCNCACTTNCTTTTCGCAATAGACTGGGACACTGATAAAGACTCCAGCGTTATTGCAAAAGTNATGGTCTTCTTNATCGAAATTTTCGATTTCGGAGAGATTGGATTTGTTTTAGTNATGCTAGCAATCACATGGTTTAACCGAATGCTAAACGGTTCAACCAGNGGGAAGTGGACGACAATGTTCTTACTTGTCGTCGCTTTTACACCACCNGTATTGAGAATCGATGANTTCATTGCTTGGATAATGGACAAGGATTCTGGATTNATCCCTCTTGATACTTTCAATTACACGATGTTCGGTATCTTTTGGGCAGCATTGTTTGCACTGTTTACTGTATTTTATCAGAGAAGTTTCCACTATGCAATAACAAACCACAGAGTCATATTTACTCAGCATTTGATCATCCCTGGCGATGGACGAAGAATCCTCTTTGACAACATAAATGAAATCAGGACTCAAAGGACAATGATGGGAGCAATGTTTGGATATAATACAATCATTTGCGACACTGGAAGTCAATTAGGCATAGGTGAAGATTCAATGTCATTATCAGTAGGATCTGCAGGTAATAACGCATCCGGNGATAGTTCTTCGGCAGATNGTGTATCNNCTGGAATATTTAGAAGAATTTTCTCNTTNGTAACATATCAAAGGACACGAAAGNTCGATTTACCAGANCCAAGATTTTCTTTCTTTTGCATAACAAATTGGAAGGCNATCGAACAGTTGCTCAATGATATGCATCAAAGACATAGCCAATCTGGAATCCTGAATGACCTAAAAGACCAGATTGCAGAATCGCAAGATTGACACATAGGTTTCAAAAACCTGTTCTCTAAGGCCCCGCCATGAGCGACCTAATCCAGCAGGCTGGCATGGCACTATCAAGTGGGCAATTTACTGAGGCAATGGAATTATTCGAAAAGGTAAGAGAAGCAGAACCGGACAATGCTGTAGGACANTACGGCTGGGCTGAATCTGCATTCATGCGCCTTAGCATGGATATGGAGGAAGACGTACCTGCAGGAAAAATCATGCAGGTTTACAAGAAGGCAATGCANCTCGATGAAGAAAACCTAGAGTATGTAGCATCATTCGCAAATTTCTGTCTTGATTGNGGAAGAATCCCTATGGCAATCAAGGAATANCAGCGCTTGGAAAAGATGGCCGACCTAAATGAGATNCCNGTTGAGGACACACTATTTGANGCNAGNAGACTGATTGTTGANGCTATTGAAAGAGTNGGACAAGGAAGAGACAANCCNATGATTNAGCCATGGTTGAGACAATCATTGATTTGGGCAGTTGGCGGCCTAGGTTATTCAGCAGAAGATGCTGCTGAACTTCTAGCTTCTGACGAGTGAGGTGAATTGCATGGGGAAGGCGCGCATCGCCTTCCGGTTCGGCCACTATGGTGACTGTTTTCATGGTAGTCAAGTACAACCAGATGTACCAACTGTTCAAGGTACTTTCATGCACATTTTCAAAAAGAAATTGAAATGGACAAACGAAAGAATGCCGGTTGCGCTTGCAAGTCGGACAGATTCAGGAGTACACGTTAGGTTAAATGGCGGTTTTATTGATTTAGATCAAGATCGTTGGAATGCGATGGGAGAATCTGGATTCATCAAAGCAGTAGGACATCAAATTCCGGATTCTATTTCACTTATTGATGCAAGACAGGTTGCAGATGACTGGAGCCCTAGAAGAGCATTATATCGTACATATCGATACAGAATGGAATGTATGGAAGGTTGGATTGAACCTAACCCTGAACAATTTAGTGAACTTTGTTCATTATTTGTTGGAGAATACGATTGGGCAAATTTCTGTCGAAGAGAACCTGGACGCTCAACAACACGTGTAGTGGAAGCATGTAAACCGTGGATGAACAATGGAAGAGTTATCGGATTCGAAATCGTTGGAGAAGCATTTGTTTGGAATCAAGTCAGAAGAATTGCCAATGCTATGCTAGGAGTGATTACTGGATACAGAACAATCGAGAAGGTTATCGAGGCAAGAGATAATCCGCAAGTAGAGATTGATTTAGGATTAGCTGACCCCGATTGGCTAATTTTGTGGTCAGTAACTTGGGAAGGAATTCCCGATTTGGAGTCAACCGAACCAGTTATTGAGAAACCTGACCACACAAGTTTACGCTGGCAGGATATATGTCGGCAACAACAGAAAGAGATTCTAATAAGACAATTTGATATCATTCAAGGACGATACTAATCTTGTCTCCATCATCAAGAGAGCAAGACTCTCGCAAAAATACGTCGGCAATTACTTCGACGACGTCTGCATGTCTAGTCAAATCTGGAATCAAAATAGCACACTCGAGACTTTCACCATTCGATAGAAGTGTTGCTAAAAATGCAGTGGCGCCTCCAAAGGAAACTCCATCTCTATCAAAGCCCTTGATTCGATGAGATTCCACATTGCTACTTTCTCCCTCATCAAGTCCAGCAGAAACTCGTAACTTCTTGTATTCAATTAGAGAATCACCCTCAACATGGACATTAAGAGTCCCAGGCCATGCACTTCGACCAATTATGGACTTGAATTGCTCCTGGTAATGATGCTGGGACATGAAGATATGAGCACGGCCTAGCCCCGAGGACACAATACCATCGATGCGCATTGGTCGGGCCAGATACATCTCACTCATGACTGTTCTGCTAACGAGCAAAACAACATGTAGAACAACCACTTGGCATTGCCATGGCAGGAGACCTATCTTGGATGGAAGAAAGATATGCCCAACTCGAGGAACAGTCATTGCTATGGCAACCTCCAACACTAGAAAGTGCGAATACGCCGCGCTGTACGATGGATGGAAAACCAACAATTATGCTATCTGCTAACAATTATCTGAATTTAACAA
>NZGQ01000021.1 GCA_002689565.1 Methanobacteriota archaeon
AGATACAATTCCAAGATTTCCCATCCTACTGAAAGAATAGCAAATAGCCACCAGTTTTTGAAGATAAAGCGACCAATGAATGTCCATTGAATAAAGTGGCCCAAAGACCAAATGTTTAGCAATACCAATCTAGATTCACCAAACTGAAAATGATCATGAACCGCAGCTTAAGCAGTCATCAGGAGTATCTAGAGAACATGCTATTGCTTCGATACTTGTTACTTCAGCACGATTTGCTAATCCCCCGACAGTTTCATCTTCGGCTTTCTTTTGTTCAACTGTGAACTGAATCGCATCAGCTGCTGCCTTGGTTCGCAGATAATACATTCCCGTCTTCAGACCTCTTCTCCAGCCATAGAAGTGCATCGAAGTTACCTTTGCTGGGTTTGCATCAATCATGTGAATATTCAAGGATTGACTTTGATCAATGTATGCTCCACGATCAGCAGCCATGTCGATAACATGCTTCTGCTTTATTTCCCAAGTAGTCTTGTATAGTAACTTCAAGTCATCAGGTATCGAACTTATTGCTTGAATGCTACCCTTGTGCCTGAGAATTTCATCTTTCATTCCCATAGACCAAAGTCCTCTCTCGATTAGATCTCTCACCAAATGCTTGTTCAGAACAATGAATTCTCCTGAGAGAGTTCTGCGTACATACAAATTTGATGTGAATGCTTCGAAACATTCGTTATTTCCTAGAATTTGGCTTGTAGAAGCTGTAGGCATTGGAGCAACCATCAGTGAATTGCGCATTCCATGTTCTACAATCTGAGCCTTTAGTTCGTCCCAGTTCCATCGACCAGAGTGTTCTGTTACTCCCCACAAATCTGGTTGTAAGATACCCTGGCTTGCAGGAGAGCCTTCGAAAGTTGAATAGGGTCCTTCTTCTATTGCTGCATCCTTACTAGCAGAACAAGATGCAAAGTAGATTGTCTCGAAAATTTCTCGGTTGAGCTGATGTGCTTGCTCTGATTCGAATGGCATCTTAAGCATAGCAAAAGTATCTGCCAATCCCTGAACACCAAGACCAATTGGGCGGTGTCTCATGTTCGAATTCTCTGCTTCCTTCACAGGGTAGTAATTTACATCGATTACACGATTCAAGTTACCAGTTGCGTGATAAGTTACATCAAACAATTTCTGGTGGTCAAAGGTTCCACTTTCAACGTTGACGAATTTAGGAAGAGCGATTGATGCCAAGTTACAAACAGCAACCTCGTCAGGAGCAGTGTATTCAATAATCTCAGTACAGAGATTAGATGATCTAATTGTACCGAGATTCTTCTGGTTTGATTTTTCATTACATGCATCCTTGTAAAGCATGTAAGGAGTTCCTGTCTCAATTTGTGATTGAGTNATTGCATCCCATAATTCACGTGCTTTTATTGTTCGGCGTGCACGTCCTTCGGATTCGTATTTTGCATAGAGAGCACGGAATTCATCNCCATANCTGTCATGNAAGTCTGGACATTCATTNGGACAGAACAAAGACCAATCAGCATTAGCTTCAACTCTCTCCATAAACAGATCAGGAGTCCAAAGAGCATAGAATAAGTCACGTGCCCTCATTTCTTCCTTACCGTGGTTCTTCCTCAAATCTAGGAATTCAAAGATATCAGGGTGCCATGGCTCTAGATAAATCGCNATACTTCCCTTGCGCTTGCCTCCACCTTGGTCGACATAACGTGCTGTATCGTTGAAAACCCTAAGCATAGGAACAAGGCCGTTGGAGTGGCCGTTTGTACCCTTGATGTAAGANCCNTTTGACCTGATTTGGTGAATCGAAAGGCCGATTCCACCAGCGGACTTTGAAATTCGAGCACATTGCTTCAAAGTGTCATATATCCCGTCTAGAGAGTCTTCTATCATTGTAAGCAAGAAACAAGATGACATCTGAGGGGTAGGAGTTCCTGAATTGAACAGAGTNGGAGTNGCATGTGTAAACCATCCCTGACTCATCAAATCGTAGGTTTCCAAGGCTTTCTCAATATTNCCGTGGTGTATACCAACCGACACACGCATGAGCATGTGTTGTGGTCTTTCTGCAACTTGTCCATCCAACTTTAGCAAGTAAGACCTCTCAAGGGTTTTGAAACCGAAATAATCGTAGTTGTGATCACGATTGTAATCGANATGNGNATCTAGAACATCTTTNTTGTTCATGATNATNTCATAAANTTCCTCAGAAATTANTGGAGCNTGTTTGCCCGATTCAGGGTCNANGTAATTTCTCAAATCNGAAACTACTTCGCTGAAGACANCCTTAGTGGAACGGTGAAGGTTGTCTACGCAAATACGTGCTGCAAGTTTGGAATAATCAGGATGTTGAGCTGCAAGAGACGCTGCGGTTTCAGCAGCTAGNTCATCAAGTTCACTAGTAGTAACTCCATCATAGAGTCCTTCGATTACCAATTTAGCAACTAGACCTGGATCTACCCACTCTTGATTCAATCCCTCAGAAAGCTTTGACAACTTTTCTTGGATTGCGTCGAACCTGACGTCTTCTTTCTCTCCGTTCCTCTTTACTACTTGTAGACCCATTTTTTCTGTCCCCCTGATTCGTTTCCTTGTGAGCGTGCAGCATCCGTGGTCGGACGCGGACGGTTTAGAAGTCTTCCTCCATCGAGAAGCGTTGTTGTACCGCTCCGAGACTAGAAGAGCCCATTACGCCAGCCTTCTGATATTCGCCGACTCTCTTCTCGAAGAAGTTCGTCTTACCNTGCATAGAAATCATTTCCATCCATGGGAATGGATTCTCTGCGTGGTAGAGTTTTGGAACACCAAAGGCTACCAACAATCGGTCTGCAACGAAGTGNATGTATTGTTTCATAAGATCAGCATTCATTCCAATCAAAGACACTGGCAGAGCGCTTGTAACGAATTCGATTTCTATTTCTACTGCCTCGGAAATGATTTGACTAATCTTCATTTCACCTGCACCTCTAACCAGCATAGAATGGAGTAAACATGCGAAGTCGCAATGTAGTCCTTCATCCCTGCTAATCAATTCATTTGAGAAGGTCAAACCTGGCATCAATCCTCGCTTCTTAAGCCAAAATATAGCACAGAATGAACCTGAGAAGAATATNCCTTCAACCGCAGCAAATGCAACCAGTCTNTCNGCNAATGATGCACGCTTTTGATCTAGCCAGCGTAGAGCCCACTTGCCCTTCTTTTCGACAGATGGCACTGTCTCNAGAGCCTTGAATAAGTGATCTTTCTCTACTGGGTCTTTGATGTAAGTGTCAATCAGTAAAGAGTAGGTTTCAGCATGAATGTTCTCCATCATAATCTGGAAGCCGTAGAATGTACGAGCTTCTGCCCATTGTACTTCATTNGCGAAATTCACGACTAAGTTTTCATTGACAATACCATCAGATGCGGCAAAGAATGCTAGAACGTGNTTCAAAAAGTGCTGTTCATCNGAAGAAAGTGTGGCCCAATCTTTTGCATCTTCTGCAAGGTCTATTTCCTCTGCAGTCCAGAAAGANGCGGCATGCATCTTGTACATCTCCCAGACCTCTGCATGTTCTATAGGAAATAGAACGAAACGGTCTAGGGATTCTTTGAGCATAGGTTCTACGAACTCTGAAGATAGGTCTAGGTCAAAGCCGTCTTGTTCTTGTGATTCTGGCGTCATCTTGTCTACCTCCCGTTATTCGCTCGCGGTGGAATTCATTGGCCGTACTAACGAGCCTATAATGTGTTCTAACAGATAGGTGCATTTCAAGTGGAATTCTGGCAGAAAANTATCTATTCAGNGGGTTAGACTGGANACCGCGAATATTGATATATATCATTCCCAAAAAACAACAAATTTACACAAAAAGAAACAACTAATCGACCAAAGCCCTTGATAGCCCCTTTCCCTTGGAGGCAAATATGCGGCAGAATGTGGAAGTACTTTTTGCAAAACTTGACCCTGATGCTTCGGAGCCAACACAAGGCAGTAATTCTGCAGCAGGATGGGACCTTAGAGCACTTGAAGACACTATTGTAGGAAAGGGCTCATCTACCAAAATAAGAACTGGAATAGCAGTAGCTATACCGGAAGGATGGGAGGGACAAATTCGCTCAAGATCTTCCCTGGGAGCAAAGGGAATGATTATGCCAAATGGAGTTGGAACGATTGATTCTGATTATAGAGGAGAATTGATGGTACTAGCAACATGGATTGGAGAAGGCGATGTAATCGAACTGAAAAAAGGTGAAAGAATAGCTCAGATGCTTATTGCCCCGGTGCCAAAAACAACTTACAGGGAAGTTCGTTTCGAAGATTTATCTAAAACCGAGAGAGGGAAAGGCGGTTTTGGAAGCAGTGGTAAATTCTGAGGGATTTTAATGCGACAATTTATTGTCAATAACATTGGAAATATTAGCCANTCTGAGGCTGATGATTTAATGCGAATNATGCAGGCAAANAGAATTGATGATGANATTATCGACACNTTACTAATTTGTGAACACGATGAGATAGTAACTGTTGGACCAAGAGCAAGAAATGACGGCATAAAGCCNCCAGNANATTATCNAACCTCGCCNGTTGACAGAGGAGGAGGCCTAACTTGGCATGGCCCTGGCCAACTTGTAATCTACCCTATATTCAAGTGGGATTTAGATGGCGAATCAAACGTTAAGGCGATTATCTCGATCCTAGAGGAATGGGTCATAAAGTCCCTATCNGACAATGGAATAACTGCTACAANAGATGANAGAATGCAAGGAGTCTGGATTGGTCATAACAAAATATGTTCNATCGGNCTATCCTTCTTNCGTTGGACTAGTAGACACGGTTTGACNATAAACTACAACACACCTGCTGGCAGGGTGGAAATGGTAAGTGGATGCGGCTTAGGCCAAGATACTACAACAAGCTTAGCAGCACTTGGCATTAAATTGGAAANGAATGAGATTTTAGATTCNTTAATGGAGAACTCATCCGNTCTTGGAAGACAATTATACAGAGAGTGAATTCTTCATTAAGTGCCTATCCATCACAACGCCATGGGAGAGCATCATCCAGTTGAGGGTGGACCTGCTAAAGGAGAACAAATACCTCCAGTTTCGTACCTGAAGTGGTATATCCCTAGATTGAAAGAAATGAGACCTCACAATCTNTCTTTCTCAGGCCTACAATTCCCTTGGGAGTTGGATAGTATCGACAACATTTGGAAGAATCATAGAGGTCCAGGAATAGATGATAGAAAACTCGTCAGTGAAATGTATGATGTAGCGGTAGAAAATGTCCATTTGACCCATGGCGCAACCCAGGCGATTAGCATAGCTATTTCAGCAGCATCCAGAGGAGGTAAGGTTGCGGTNGAAATGCCTTCATATGGCCCATTAAGCCAAACTGCCAGAATTCTCGGACTAGAGACAATTNTCGTTCGCAGAAAACCTACTAATNCAGCGTGGGAGATAGATAGAGAAGANTGGTTAGCAGTAATCTCNCAGGTAGATTTNCTGATGGTTTGNCCTCAATTGAANCCGGTTGGTTGGTCNTATACNGAATCTGATCGTGAATGGTTAATTCAAACNTGCAAAGATAACGATGTGAGAATAATTAGCGATGAAGTATACGCTGGAGCTGACCGTAATTGGATTCCATTTTTTAGAGAAGGAGAGAATTGCGTCACGATTTCATCCTTAACAAAAATCCATGGCTTAGGTGAAATAAGATATGGTTGGATGATTGCAAGTAAGGACATTATTGCGAATGCAGAGAACACATTCCACAATATGGCAGGAATTATGTCATCCCCAGTAATTCGTATTGCTGAACAAATAAAAGACAGATTGCATGAGCCAGTTGAACTAATTGAATACTATCGAGAAAAGAATCTGCCATTGCTACAGGAAATGCTCACTCGAGTGGGCATTGAATGGATTCCACCACCGTACGGAGTATTCGGTGCTTTCAGAGTACCCGGCGTAGATACGATGGAAATGATCGACACTATTGGTAAATCACATGGATTGTTAGCAGTACCTGGTTGTATGTTTGATTCTGGACTTGAAGAATGGCTCAGAATAGGCTGGTCTATAGACCCAGACTCTTTTGCAAAAGCAGTAATTGTATTGGAAAAGGTATTACTCACAGCCATTAACATAACTTGATACATAGTTCCATACGACAGGTGGGTAATGGGCGAGATTGTTCTTGTGATTTCTGGCGCCTCAGGGTCCATTTACGGCGTACGCTTAGCCGAAATACTAGGTACGGATGTCAGATTGGTTGTAACTGATTCTGGGAGGATCACTATGGCTCACGAATGTGATGGCTTAACCCCCGAAGAACTTGCAAAGAAGACTGGGGCAATTCTAGAAAATAATAAAGACATTGCAGCAAAGTCAGCATCTGGTTCTGCAGCCATTGATGCTGTGGTTATTTGTCCGTGCAGTGGTACAACTCTCGGTAAACTTGCAGCCGGAATCGGCGACAACCTTGCAACACGCTCAGCAATAGTTGCAATGAAGGAAAGAAGAAACTTGATCCTAGTACCAAGAGAAGCACCATATGCTACAATACACCTCGAAAATATGGCAAAAATATCTGGGTGGGGAGCTACAATAATCCCTGCATCTCCAGGGTTCTACAACTTACCACAATCTATGGATGACTTAATTGACTTCATAGTTGCACGCATCCTTGACCACCTAGGTAGAGATAACGAACTCACCAAGCGTTGGACTGGAGAGGAAATAGATGATTGATGGTGAGGTAATTTCAGCAGAAATTGCCGACGAGTGGATTGAAGCGGACAACAGACGTTCAGCCCTTTCATTTTTTCAAAATTCTACTTTCCTTGCGATTCTACTAGTAGCCTTATTTCTTTCATCGACTTTCCTTTATTTCTACCTCGACGAGGAGCCTGTTGATTACGGAGCATCTCTTGATTATGATCAAGAACGAACCTTGAGATACGCAGAAGACTTACTCGCACTTGGCCATCCAGAATGGAAAGGAAGAATGAGTGGCACAGTAGAAGAGCAAGCCACAGCAGAATACATCAATGACTTGTTTGAAGAGTTAGGTTACCAGTCGACTTTGGATACTTACGATGTACCCATGCACAGTGTGAATAGCGAACCAAGTCTTAGAGTTTGTATTCCGGGATCATCAGGCAGTTTCGGGATTATTCCTTGCTCTGCCACCGACATTGATCGCCAAATAATCACTCTAAATCACAGAATGGATTACGTCATTCAAGGATTCTCTGGCGAATCTAATATTGAATTCAACCAAGATACCGAAGTAATACACCTTGGAGATGGCTCAGATGATTCACTTTGGCAATTAGCTAGTGGCAATGTTGGCTATATCGTCGGAGGAGGTTCAGTTCCGAGTAATACCGACATAATGGTCAAGGCTATAGAATATGACCTACAGTCCATAATTAGGGCAAATAAGAACTACAATTGTGGTAAAATCGAAGGCAATGATTGTGTACCAATTTTCAAAGGAACTAGCCACAGTGCAATCGTTGAAGCAAATGGAGGTAGCGTACCATCAGAATTAGCATTCATAGCAGTCAGCAAAGATGCTGGTGAAATTCTTGAATCGGTTGTAATCAATGCTAGTGGAAGGCTAGAGATGATTATGGACGTAACCAATGATGAAGAAATGATGGTAAGAGTACCATGTGGCACATATTATGGCAAGAGCGATGAATTGTTAATCGTAGGTGCCCATCACGACACAGTATACCATGCACCAGGGGCTGTAGACGATACATCTGGAACCGCTACAGTTCTTGAAATGGCAACTATGTTTTCAGAATATGTCTCCGAACATGGAGAACCTGACAGAACTGTCAGATTTTGCACTTGGGGAGGTGAAGAAGAGGGGCTATGGGGTTCAACAGCATATGTTGCTGACAAGAATCAAGCCTTGGCTGAAAACTTACGCCTATACATCAATCTAGACATGAACCACGTCGATATTGATCTAGAAGAACGTGGCAACTCTGTGACCCTTTTCACTAATCACCCAGATGATTATGAGCATATTGAAGCACTAGCTGAGAAATACAAGGAAGAAAACCCTGAGATGGCTAAGAAGTATGTGATCAATCTCGGATTATATGATGGAGGGCTTGGGGAACCAAATGGTATGCCTTGCAATTCCGACCATTGCCCCTTCGTCTACCAACTCGATGATGGAAATGTAATAGGAAGAGCTGCTGTTTGTTACGGTAGTGGGTCATGGGAATATCATACATATGCCGATACTATGGATCGATTTAATGAAGAAAGCCTAGGTATTTCTGCAACAATATATGGGAATTACATCAAATTCTTGGCATACAACATAGATGAATGAGGGAGTAAAATGGTAAATCCAAGCGCACATGCAAGCCACATTTTAGTTAAGAGTAAAGGTGAAGCAACTCAACTTGCTTCAAACATAACAAAATTGAAAGATTTTCAAAAGACTGCTCGTAAGAAGTCCGATTGCCCCTCCAGTCAGAGAGGTGGAGATTTGGGTTGGTTTAGAAAAGGACAGATGGTTAGAGAATTTGAGGAAGCTGTTTGGAATATACCTCTAAAAACCGTATCTTCACCCATTAAAACCCAATTCGGATATCATCTTATTTGGGTACATGAAAGAGAAGAGTGATCTTATGACCACAAGAGTTGGACTCGAATCTTATGAAGTAATGGCAAAGCATGGTGTTTTTGATTACGAGAAAGACCAATCACAACCATTCATTGTATCAATATGGGTTACATTAGCCAATGATGTAATCAATGACGATATTGTTCAAACTCTAAACTACGCAGATTTGCAGGCATCAGTTGATTCCGAGATTGTCAATTCACTGCCAGTAAATCTTATGGAAACATTATGCAGCAAACTTGTAAGCAACATCTCACAAAACCCAATAGTTGGATCGATATCAATACGAATTGAAAAGCCAGATGCCCCATTTCCACACCCTGGAGGTTTGGCCGTAGTCGAGCATGAATGGACGAGGGATTGAAGGGCCCCCTTCCTCTAGGACTTTCATGGCAGCACCATCTAGAGTCTTCGTACCCTCTGTTACTGAGGAGGGAGGTGGCGCCATTGGACTGGGTGTTTTTTCTTCAGAAGAAGTTGCCTGGAAGGTTCTTAGAACATTCCTAAAGAAATCCGACCAAATGTCATTAACTCGATCCGATTTAGTAATCTGGGAAGTTGACTTAGTCGGAGAAAGTGGGATGACTGTTTTGTCAACAATGCATTGTAGAGACTGTCCTGTTTGTAAACGTAGAACATTTTGGATGGATTTGGAATCTTACTCTGCAATGTGCACAGGTAATGCATGTGAAGCATGGATAGAAGAATCAACCCATGAACCAGGTAAGATCGATCTAGGCTGGCCTCCAACTAGATTCCTGAAACAAACTGAATCTATTGAAGAAGCATTGAATGAATTAAGGACAATAGGAGCAGAAATAGAGTCTGCCGGAAGAACTCCAGATAGTCCATTCACATCGATTCCAGAGGAATAATGCCTACTGCAGACATACCCTCACGTAGTAATTGTCTAGCCTTCTCGCTCACAGAATAGTTGAATTCGCTTACGACCCCGTCTTTGATTACGTGACAATCACGATAAAATGAGTTGTAAGCGGTAGCTAGTTCCAGCATGAACAATGCAAAGACGTGAGGCTTGTTCTCGTTAACAGACTGAGACAATTTATCATAATAACAAGCCATACTGCGCAAAAGTTCGTGCATTGCAGGAGGTACGTCCCCTGTGGAATCATTGGAAGGTCCGCGACCTACCTTACGAGCAATCGAACATGCTCTTGTATGAGAGTACATTACGAAAGGAGCGCTTTCTCCTTCGAAAGATAGGGCATCTTCCCATCTGAAAGTGAAACCTTTGTCAGGGCTTACCTTCACAATATTGAATCTAACAGCAGAAACCCCAACCGCTTCTGAAATTTTGTTAACTTCTTCTTCATCAAGATCACCACGCAGTTCCCTTACTACGGACGCCGCATGTGCCTTGGCCTCCTCTAGAAGATCATCCATGAAAACTACATTTCCTTTCCTTGTGCTCATCTTTCCTTCTGGTAATTTGATGAAAGCGTAAAACATCACATCTGGTGTTTTTTGACCTAACTCAGTCAAGGTCATACCTACTTGCTTAGCTTGTAACTTGTGATCTTCACCAAGTATGTTGACTAGATTGTCGCATTGCTGCCATTTCCACATATGATATGCTATATCTCTCGTGGCATACAGAGAAGAGCCATCGCCTCTTCTATAGAAGAAATCGGTTTTACCTTTTAGGCCTCTTTGACCGAGATCAAGATAGTGGGCTCCATTCTCTGCCACCTCATGAATATCCAGGCTTTCCAAACGCTCCATAAGTGCTGAAACAGAACCATCTACAACAAATTTGGATTCCTTAGTGAAGGTATCAAACTCAATACCCAAACGAGACAATGTCTCTAGCATTCCATCAAGAACAGGTTTGTATGCTTCTTCGAATTGAGCTAGAACAGAATCATCACCATGTTCTGAGGCGTGGACTAATTTACTAATTGCCGCTTCAATATCTTCTGATCCATCTTGGGAGCGCAAGTTTTGTGCTGCTTGATACCAACGAACTGTTTCATGATCCTTTTTCCCTTCCCAGCGAGGATTTACGCTATCCTCGTCACCTAGGATTTCATCGACTTGGGCCTTTGACAGATTTTCAAGTGCCCATGCAAGAACACCAACCTGTTTCCCCATGTCATCAACATAGTATTCCGCTCGCACATTATTCCCATACAATCGATTTAGGCGAACAAGTGTATCGCCTAGTATCGCATTTCTTGCTCTTCCTACGTGGAAAGGTCCGTTTGGATTTGCACTTGTATGTTCTATCAATACTTCTTTTTCCACAATTGGAGGCTCTAAGTTCATCACACTCTTCGATAGCCAAACTGACTTTGCACTGAAATTGAGATAGCCACCTGTTGCACTAACATTGAATTCCCCCGAAATTGAATCAGCCAATTGTTGAGCGATCTCAACAGGATTCCTGCCTAATTGTTTAGCAAAAGGAAAGCAGGGTAGAGATAGATCTCCTTGGGACTTCTCTCTACTTGTACCAAGAGCGTTTCTCCAAAAGTCACCAGAAACCCCAATGTCAGCAAGTGCCAACTCTAAGCATGGTTCGACAATCTGTCTAAGAATATACATTGTCAAGCCTCACATTATTGGATATCGAAGAACCGCTGCAAGTCCACCAAATCCGGAATCCAATTGAGCACCTTCTTCAGTGTCTGTAGAAATGAATTTTACTTCAGAGCGGCCTTTCGCTGCTAGCGATGAGAATTCATCAATCAAAGATACTGAACTTAGTTCATTCAAATCATCACCATCTGCCTTACATTTAGGGCAAGCAGGTAATGCATCCATTCTCCCAATACTTACTGTCCATTGGTTCCCGCAAGATTTACACTCGATGTCCACTACATTCTTGCGCATACCTTCACTAATCAGAAGTTTTGCAACTGCACCTTGTTGCAATGCTTGACGAATCATCCGTTCGCCATAAGTTGCTTTGGGATTTGCTTTGACAAGTTCTTCAAGGAATTCTGTTACAACCTTCCTTTCTGCATCGAGTTCAATTTCACCCATCAATCCTCCAGCATTGTCAACCAATTCTCTAACTCCACTTTCGTTAGAGTAACCAACATCGAAGGTAGTTTTAGCAATCTTCTTGGTGATCTCGTGGTGGAAGTAATCATTCTTTACAACGAAGTCTTTTGTAGCACCTGGGCCTCCAATAATTATCGCTTGGATGTTTTCCAATTCAGGCAACCAGTACGAACAAGCATGCTCGGTTGCACGCTTGAAGAAGTTGTGAGCTGCTTCCTCAATTAGCCTCTCGAAACGTTGCGCTGATTGACCACCTTGTCGGTGCTTACCCATAATATTCGATACAAGAAATTCTTGAACGTGAATACGCTTACCACTTGCAATCCCATAGGCTGCTTCNGCNCTATCGATAACAAACAATCCATAGGATTTCTTATCGACAAGCATATCTTCAAGTTGAGTTAACTCAAACCTTGAATCACAACGATATCGGAATGAAAGCAAGGGTTGAGGTAGATCGTCAATTACAACTGTAATATGTCGATTTTTATTGTTTCCAACAATNATTGAACCAGTGAACAGTGCGATTCCTCTTTCTCCAGCATCCCTGTACTTGGAAAGACAAGAAATAGCAGATTCAATAGCCGCCTGAACATTCTTTTTGGTAGACTTTGATTTTATGTTAGCAGCCTGCCCGTGCTCGTTTTGGAGCATTTGGCGAGCATCAGAAACCTGTCTGTCTGGAGGAATGATTACAGTAACTAATTCTGTCCCAAAACCCTTCATTTCCCTCAGNTCTTCAAGGGCAAGTTTGAGTTTCAGTCTACGGGTAGCCTGTTCTGGATCATCACTCATACAGGTCTCCCCCAGCCCTAAGGGCTGAGGCGAGGACTTTCAAGCCTTCTGAGAAGTAAGCATCATGAATGGTCGACTTTCACGNACTATCGATGCCGACCCATATTGTTGCCCTAGGGGGCTCGCTTCTAAGACCTGAAGAAGCAGAACAACGAGCAATTTGGTTTGGCCAACTAAGGCAGATGGCAGTGCATTTCGAAGGTAATGGTCGCAAATTAGGAATTGTTGTTGGTGGAGGACTTCCTGCTAGAGAAGGTATTAATCTAGCGAAAGAATCTTTTTCAGACTCCTATAGACTAGACACTGTCGGCATTGCAGCTACAAGATTAAACGCTACAATTTTGCAGCAAAGTTTACTCGAAATAGGATGTAATGTGGCTCCAATTATCCCAATTAGTACCAACCAGGGTTGTGAATTATTTGATTCACATAATATTGTGATAATGGGAGGCACAACTCCTGGCCATACTACAGATGCAGTAGCAGTATCATTAGCNAGAGATTGCGGAGCGCCACACTGCGTAATTGCAACTAATGTTAGTCACATCCATGATTCAGATCCAAAAACAAATCCAGATGCCCAGCCGATTGATGAGTTGACACTTGCAGAATTAGCAAATATCACNGGAACCGAACCATTGAGTCCCGGAGAATCAGCCGCAGTTGATCCCNTAGCAGTNAAATGGGCGATGGATGCAAGCATCAGGCTGGCTGTATTAGATGGTAGAGATTTGAGCAGAATCGAGGATGCTCTTGAAGGCAGACCATTCGTTGGAACTTTAGTCAAGGTGGATTGATAAAATGGTAGATGCAAAGGCAATNAAAGATAAAGTTAGNAAGAAAATAAACAANACACGTTCAAAGATTTCTTCGCATATTGGTGCCCACAATCACTGTAGAATATGTGGAGTAAATATCGATGTCAAGTCTGATCCTAGAATCTGCAAAAACCCAGATTGTGCTAGTGCATTAGAAAAGCGAGAGAAAAATGACAAAATGATGAGAATAATGTTCTTCATATTTGTTGGAATTTTCTTTGTACCAATACTCCTAAGCTCGGTTGGAATATTCGGTTAACTTTGCCGATGCCAACCATCTGGTAACCTGAGTGGATCATTAGACATATTTGCTTTACAACGCCTAACTATCTCTAGCCTTAGAGCAGTAACTCCAACATCATCCAATGAAGAAATTGTCACACAACCCTCCTCATCGATTAGAACGGGTAAANGTGGTTCTCCTTCGCCATCCCAATCTGTTTCGAATTGCTTGACTTCATCCCAATTTTCTGGNCTTGGCTCCATCAAATCTGCTTTNGATACAACAACAATCATATCAATTTCGGGAAGAAGAGATTTTACTTCATCCAATAAATTATTTTGATCTTCCACACTAGTGCCACACTGCTCAGAGATGTCC
Organism: Methanobacteriota archaeon; assembly: GCA_002689565.1. The sequence continues at coordinate 13,865 of NZGQ01000021.1, forward strand.
ATCAAGAAGATACACAAACTTCCAACGTGTTCAACCGCTGCAATAGCCTGCATCTCGATTGCATTTCTATCATCCATCGGCCTGTCTAACAAACCAGGAGTATCCACCATCTGGTGAGGAACTCTTCGGTGCTTGAAATGTCCGACGTGGAGTTGTTTTGTTGTGAAGGGGTAGTGATTAACTTCCATATTACCACTAGAAAGTGATGAAATGAATGCGCTTTTTCCAACATTAGGAGCACCGCAAACAACGATGGTTGGACAAAGTTGGTCAATGACTGGTAACTCTCTGAGAATCATTCTAGTTTCATGTAACCAATCTAAGGATGAGCCTACTCTCCTCATAATACTGGAAATACGACCGTATGCTTCCTTTCTTGCAGCATGCATAACCTCAAACCTAGCAGTTCGAATTATTTTGTCTGAGTTTTGCTTAGCAATTTTCCTCATTTGCTTAGAACCCCAACCCAACATGGAAAGATGATGCCTGTAATTGTCACAACCCACACAGGCTTCNACCATCGCTTTATCGAAGATTGGCATTTGGTCTAANCTAGGCCAAGAGCGTTCGGTGTCCTCCAAATATTGCGACATTACATCTGCAGCTGTTTGGACCATCCTACTCAATTGTTTACGAACTCGGAAAACTTTGACAGGGTCATCCACTCTGTCTGCTGATTTTTTAGCGCGACTAAATCCTTTGTCGAGAACTTCCTCCTCTGTTAGTACGGTAACTAAATCTCTCCATACTACCTTCACAAGGATGCCTCCAAGTCAAGGGGGTCGACTCCTATTTTTCAATCCGTAGGTAGATTTTGTATGCGTCAGGGCTTAGAAGGAGGAACCCGACAGCAAATCATGTCGGACCTACCGAAATGGGCAAAGAGCATGTGGGAAGATCTAGGATCTCCAAAAATCAATGATCTACAAAGTATCCATACTGGNGATTTAATGGAAAGACGACATGGATTGAGAAAGGACGACTTAGTCGAAGTTCAACTTGATGCGCGAGCATTAAAGGATGGAGATGAAACATGGGTTCGCGGAAGATTACTATCTTCGGGTAAGTCTTCACTTGAGATACTCACAGCAAACGGCGACCACTCTTACATCGCCCGTGATGTAATCGTTCGTATTGATCTAATCGCTCATACTCGTCCTGCTTACATAGATGACAAGGAATTATTGGAATTCGAAAGAGCAGATCAGAAAAGAAGAGCTAACCTGCATGAAAAGGTCGAGAAGAAGACCAAAGGTAATGACGATTCACACCTTTGGGGATGAATCTATGTCATTAGAAGAAAAGAAATGTTTGCCATGCAATGGCGAGGTTCCTGCAATGAATTTGCAACAAATAAAGCCTCTTCTAGTTCAACTTAATGACCAGTGGAAATTGGTAGAAGAACATCACTTGGAAAGAGATTTCTTGTTTGATGACTTTGCAACTGCGCTTGATTTTGTAAACTCTGCAGGAGAAATCTGTGAACAAGAAAACCATCATGCTGATTTCCATTTATCCTGGGGTAAAGTCAAGGTTTCAATATGGACTCACAAAATTGATGGATTAGCAGAAGCNGACTTTATTTTAGCTGCAAAAATTGAGAAAATCTAGGTGTCTTCAAATGACTTCGCCCCAAGAAAATATTCTTTCTAGAAGGACTATTTACCGATTCTTGGACAAGGAAGTTCCCGAAACGATAGTGACGCAGGCGCTCAAAGCAGCATCCTGTGCTCCATGCCATAAACACACTCACCCTTGGAGATTCTATTCAATTGGAAAAAGTACTAGAGAATCACTAATACCACTAATTACGAAGTTGGCAAGAATAAAATCCGAAAAAAAGGGTTCTAGCAATGTCGAAGCAGATGTCGAAAGGGCTGTTTCAAAAATACAAAACGCNCCTGTTCTTTTCGCAATTACATCAAAACTAAGTCCTGATGATTCATTCAGAGAAAGAGAAGACTATGCTGCAACCGTGTGTGCGTTACACAATATGGTACTATCATTTTGGGCAAACGAAGTGGGTTCTTTGTGGTCAACAGGATCTGTAACAAGAGATTCTGAAACTTATCAGAAACTTGGGATAAATAAGCAAAATGAGGAGATTATAGGTTTTATTCGAGCAGGATATCCAATCTCTACTCCCNATGTATCAAAGCCAAGTCATNAAGAAGTTACGACTTACTTAGATTAGAGNTTTACNGGACGTGTTGCACCACATGCTTGACATTTTAGCAATGTTGTNCGACCTTCCTTGATGAAATGGGTATCAGGAGCGTTGCATTGTACACACTTGATGTATGTATTCACGTANTTCACAATTGCCTTTTTCAAACGCTTAGGAGGAATCCTACCCTTGAATCTTGCTCGAGGTCCNTCTCTTGAACCTGCAGTACCCAACTCGTTTAGCATGAATTGGTAAACATGGTTGTCATCTCTATCCATATGATTAACAACTTCAGCGAAATTACGGAAAATAGTGTTTGAACCCTCAATCATAATTTGAGGATCAGGAAGTGTCCAACGTGCTCTGTTGGAGATATCTTCTGGAATATTTGACCTTGCGCGGTCAAGCAGAGACTCGTACTCGAAGTCTGACATTGGTTCCNTCCCCGAGCCCGCCCCATTTGAGGGTTTCCGCAACTTTTGGTTCCTGACCGACGATGGTTTGATGTCTGATAGGCTACCCGTAATGAAATATGGAGCAGGGTATGAGCATAGAACAATTACGTGACATGGTCTCTAATTTGCGTAAAGAAGGGCTTAATTCGCAGCAAATAGCTGATGAANTATCACTATCACAAGATACAATTTCATGGCTTATTGCAGATAGTTCCAACAATGACAAGCCACAAGATGTCCAAATAGGTTGGAGAACAATTGGAGTAAGGCCACAAAGAATTGCTGCTATCGGTGCAATAATGGCGGATGTTGCAGCGGAAGAATGTGGAGATAGTATCGACACCATTGTAGGAGTTTCAATAAATGGAGTTCTGTTTGCAAATGAGGTTGCAAGCCAACTAGGATGTGAAGTTGCNATTCACAGAAATGTAGACGGAGGCCCAGGAAAAGGCTCCCTNTCAAACAAATATGGCCAAGTTGCTGGAAAGAGAGTTGCCATTGTAGATGACGTATTATCCACCGGGGTAACTATGTCCAGGACAATAGAATCAATGCGCGAAGCAGGTGCAGAAGTTGCTCTGTGCATGGTTTTGGTCAACAAGACCGCCAGGAACGAGGTTGATGAAGTCCCTCTAAGAGGAATCATTAGAGCNGCTGTTGTTTGAGGTGTTATCTTGCATTGGGCGGATTTTGCTGCGCAGACATTGNCTCATCGCGGTGACAAACACATAATTGCTTCAGGGATNACGCCTAGCGGTGAATTTCACATCGGCCATCTAAGAGAAATCTTGACTGGTGACATGGTAACAAAGGCTTGCTTAAATGCGGGCATGNATGCAGAATTNGTTTTCATTGTTGACTCTGCAGACCCATTGCGAAAAGTGTATCCATTTCTCTCTGATGAATACGAGAAGTACATCGGATGCGCACTAGCAACTATACCTGCACCTGACGAAAATGGCAAGCCAGGAAATGACGGTAGGAATTATGCACAGCACTTCTTAGAACCATTCTTATCTGCTCTAGAACAGATAGATGTCAGGCCAAGAATAATTGACAATTATACNTCNTATGCNAATGGTGAATTTGCTTTAAGATCGAAAATAGCTTGTGAAAAAGCAACAGAAATCAGGGAGATAATAGAGAGAGTAAGTGGTCGCGAACTTGCACCCAGTTGGTTNCCTTTCAATCCATATGGCCACAATGGTAGCCTCGACGGAGTTACCGTGACTGGATTTGAATGGCCATATGTCCATTGGGAGCAAGATGGAATTCCGGGAAAGTCTGATTTGAATAAAGCTGAAGGTAAACTACCTTGGAGAATTGATTGGCCTGCTAGATGGGGATGGATTGGAATAACTTGCGAGCCGTTTGGTAAAGATCACGGGGCTGCAGGCGGATCATACTCAACTGGAAAAGAAATATCATTACTATTTGATGACAACCCTCCTCATCCTTTGGTCTACGAGTGGATTTCATTGAAAGGGCAAGGTGCAATGTCTTCTTCAACAGGAAATACAATCGGACCATTGGAAGCCCTNGACTTGGTTCCTCCNGAAATATTGAGGTACCTTATTGCATCTACTAAGCCGAAAAAAGCAATCACATTTGATGCGGGNATGTCTCTAGTTGAACTAGCCGATGAATTNGANAGNTTNATTTCCAGAGACATAGAATCTGAAATGAAAGATGANAGTCTATCAAGAAGNCAAAGAGTCGCNCTTGAAGACGCAGAAGGAGCACTCAGGATGAGTAAAATCGGCAACTTAACTGAATCTAATGTTTCATTTAGGCACCTCGCAATGCTTGCACAAGTGAAGAGTGATGAGGAGATAATAGAATCGAGTGGAGCAAATCTTTCTGGTAAGTTGCAAAGAATGAGGACCTGGATAAATGGACCTCACTTCCCTGAAGAATTACGGATTAAAGTTCGTAATGAGCCACATACTGGTTTAGACCTAGATATCTCGAAGAATCTAAAATCATCACTTTCTGATTGCCCATGGAATTCCGAAGGAATCAGTGAAGCCATATCCTCAGGTTTCAGAAGTGATGAAATAAGTCCGAAACAGGGTTACAGAAACCTATATCTTGCGATACTTGGCACTGAAAAAGGTCCTAGATTAGCTCCAATCCTGGCGGAATTGGATAGAAACCGAGTACTTTCTTTACTCGGCTGACCCATAAGTGATTCAAATTTACCAGATACGAAGTATCTCCACCGTTCGATTGAAAGGTATCAACAGTTGCTGGCATACCATGTCGGGGGTATACTGTCCCACTTGTGAGGCTAGCGTAGAACCCGCTGCAAAGTTCTGTCTTTCGTGTGGTAACGACCTTACAGTACGCGGTCCAATCACTGCGACAGGACATGATTTGAACCAATTGAAAGATGTCATTCGCACACGTGATGACCTCTCTATGGCAGAAAAATTCGATATGATTGCTAAGGTCGAAGAAGGTGCAAATCCAATTTTACTTGGAATTGCAGCACCTGCAGATGGTGATGAAGACAGTATTGCCGAGGCATTGGCCGAAGGAGAAGCGAGTATCGAAACAGATAGTGCATTCAAGAATTATAAATTCGGTGAATCCGAAGCAGCTGCTGCTGCTGTACGTGCTACAGTCAGAGGAACCGATGGATGGGTTCTGGTTCAATCCGGAGACCTGGACTTGAAAGAGGGCATGTTTAGAGATGCTATGGACCTTGGAATGGAAGCTAGTACACACATTCACGATGTATCAAGTGGTGAACATGAAGGAATCGACCCTGAAGCGATGCGTTCAATCCCAGTTCTAAAGCCGCCAAAAAGGTCATTTTGTCCAAAGTGCGGTTCTGATATCCATGCAAATACAATGCTGCAATGGAGAAAATGGAGAGATTCCTCTGGTGATGTTGTTTCAATGCAATTAGAAGCGAGTATGGAAACCGCACTTATTCAGGTAGCATCGCACTATCTTACTGTAATTGAGAACATCAAAAAAGATAACAAATCTGTTGATGAAAAAGAAATTAGAAAGAAGTTGGAAAAAGAAATCCGCAAGCAATTAGAATCTGAATTTGAAGGTCGCAGTGCAGCCACTAAAGAAAAGACTGAGACTAAATCGTCTGCTAAGAAATCAACAACTGCTTCCACTGCTAAGAAAAAGTCTAATGCAACTACTCCGAAGAAGAAAGCCGGTGGATTGTTTGGAGCCAAGAGGCCAAAAAAGACCTTCGAAGGAGATCCAGCAGACAAAGCAGACTGGTTCTTGGCTGAAGCATTAGACACAATTTATGACCCACACGGAACGGGTAAAGTTCCGAAGCCAAAGACAATTCTAGCAAGGTCAAGTGATGGCAATGTACGTGTCCAAGATGTTGTAAGAGTATATGATGCAGAAGGAAAGGATGGCATTAGCGACCTTGCTTGGACCAGCCCACTTACACAATACATAATCGAAGCATACGATGCATGCTGATTAGTAATTGACCTTCAACCTCATAGGAACCAAGTCAACCTCACGGTTTGCTTTAATCGCAGAGACTTCCATAACGGCTCCAGACATTGTTGTAACAAATGGTATATTCATCTCGACTGCGAGTCTTCGCATCATATTCCCATCTCTAACAGCCCCACCAGAGATTGTAGGCACATTTACGATGAAAGAAACTTGTCCTTTCCTCATCAAATCAAGAGCATCCGGGTGCTTCCTATCATTTATTCTATAGACAGTTTGCACCTCGACGCCATCACTTCTAATCACGTCTGCAGTGCCAGGCGTAGCATAAATCGTGAAGCCCATATCTTGTAATTCTTGAGCGACTGGAATTAGTGCCTCCTTATCTTCATCCCTTACAGTAAGATAAGCACCACCTTCCTTAGCTACTGGTATTTCTGTCGCCAGTCTTGCCTTGAGATATGCGACATCAGCACGTGTATCTGAACCATATACTTCTCCCGTAGACTTCATCTCAGGCCCAGGTGCGGGATCTAATCCTTGCAGTTTGATGAATGGGAATACAGGTGCTTTAACAGCAACATGGCCAGATGTTGCTTCTGGAATTTCTTGATCTGCTAAATCTATCCCAAGGGTGACCCTTGCAGCTATTCTTGCCATTGGAACACCTGTAGCTTTGGCTACGAATGGAACTGTTCTACTACTTCTTGGATTTACTTCTAAACAATACAAATCATCATCCTGTATAGCAAATTGAATGTTAAAACAACCGTGTATATTTAGCCCAATTCCTATTTTCTTGGTCTGTTCCCTGACCCTCTCAAGCATTTCATCACTGATGTTTTGGGTTGGGATGAAACATGTAGAGTCTCCAGAATGAATTCCAGCTTCTTCAAGATGTTCCATAACTGCTCCGATTAGAACTTGCTTGCCATCAGATGCTGCATCAACATCTAATTCGATTGCATGGCCTAGATATTCGTCTACCAATAGTGGTTTATCAGGAGCAAGGTATGCTTCTGAGAGATATGCTTCTAATTGCTTTTGATTGGCAAGTATCTCCATACCTCTACCACCTAAAACATATGATGGCCGGATGAGAACAGGGAAACCTATCTTCGAAACTGCTTCTCGAACGTCATCAGCACTTGTACCGGTTGCCCCCCTTGGCATCTGGAGGCCAATTCTTTCAGCAAATTCTTCGAAGCGCTCACGGTCACTTGCCTCATCTATAGCGTCACATTTAGTTCCTAGGATTTCTAATTCCATTTCTAATACCGGCAATCGTTGTTCTAGAGGAAGTGCTAGATTGATTGCTGTTTGTCCGCCAAATTGTAGTAGAATTCCGTGTGCTTTTTCTCTCAATAGTACTTCAGTTACATATTCCAATGTCAATGGTTCGAAGTATAAGCGATCGGATGTATCGAAGTCTGTGGATACTGTTTCTGGATTATTATTCATCAGCACTGCATCCATGCCTGCCTCCCTAATCGCCTTTACAGCATGGACACAGCCATAATCAAATTCGATCCCCTGGCCAATTCTTATTGGCCCTGAACCAATTACTACCTGCCTGAGCTTTACTCTATTTTCTAAATCAGGCAAGATATCTATTCCGTTTTCTCCATTTGGCTCGTAAGTAGAATAGTAATAGGGAGTTTTTGCTGCAAATTCAGCAGCACACGAATCGACCATCCTGAAAATAGGATGTACTGCGTAGGAATGTCTTACTTTCATCACAGCCTGTTCATTCTTATCATCAGCGATGTGTTTCAAACCTGTAGCAGGGAATCCTGAAAGTGCATCAGCAATGTGACCATCAGAAAATCCGAAACTTTTCCACTTTCTAAGTTCATCAGCAGTAAGCCTTTGAGGAATACAACCTCTAGCAACGATTTCATTCTCTACAGTAGCAATTCTTTGGAATCCAAATAGGAACCATCTAGTGATTCTAGTGATTTCGTGTACACGCTCAATACTCCATCCCCGACGGAATGCTTCAATGACTGCGCCCATTCTACGATCTGTGGCAATTCTTAACCAATCGATAAGGACATTATCTGGTAACTGCTCAAGAGCACGTTCCGCCATACCTTCTCCTTCAGACTCATCCGCTCTTGTTAATGGNCGTGGATGGGGTGCACCTTGCTCNAGTGACGCCCAAGCCTTGAGAAATGCTTCCTCNAAGCATCTACCTATTGCCATTACTTCACCGGTCGATTTCATCGAAGTACCAAGTGTCCTNTCCGCTGTTCTAAATTTGTCAAACGGCCAACGNGGTATTTTCACTACACAGTAATCCAATGTCGGCTCAAATGCNGCAGTTGTACCTTCACCTGTTATTGGATTGGGNAATTCATCAAGAGTATATCCTACTGCTATTTTGGCAGCCATTCTAGCAATTGGATAGCCCGTTGCTTTGGAGGCNAGTGCTGAAGACCTAGATACACGAGGATTGACTTCAATGACNCGAACTTCACCTGTGGACTGATTTACCGCAAATTGTACATTACATCCACCTTTGATATTCAGTTCACGNATTAGAGATAGAGACATATCTCTTAGCTGCATGTGATCTCTNTCTGATAAAGATTGGACAGGTGCCACTACAGTTGATTCGCCAGTATGGACNCCCATNGGGTCAATNTTNTCCATAGTACAAACAATGGTTGCATTATCTGCAGTATCACGCATAACTTCGTACTCATATTCTTGCCAACCTAGAATACTTTCTTCGATAAGAACCTGGCCAATTCGGCTATTTCTCAATCCTAGAGTTGCAATTTCNACCAACTCGCCTGTATTCCATGCAGTTCCACCACCTAGACCTCCTAGTGTAAATGCNGGCCTAATGAGAATTGGCCAACTACCAATCTCATCTGCTGCTGCCAAAACTTCATCCATTGAATTGCAAGCTATCGCTTCAGAGATTGGCAAATCAATTCCTAAGCATACTTTATTGAATAAATCTCTATCTTCTGCTTTATCGATAGCATCTAAATCAGANCCAATTAGTTCAACACCTAACTCATCTAAAACTCCTGCATGTGCTAATTCGCTAGCAATATTCAGTGCGGTTTGGCCACCCATTCCTGCAAGTAAAGCATCAGGGCGCTCTATTTCCAAAATCCTTCTGACTGTATCAGGCAACAATGGTTCAATATACACCTTGTCAGCCATTTCAGGATCATTTTGGATAGTTGCTGGNTTTGAATTTACCAAGATTACTTTGTAGCCATCTTCACGTAGAGCCTGCACTGCTTGNGAACCGGAGAAATCGAATTCTGCTGCTTGTCCAATCTTGATTGGACCTGAACCTAATACGAGGATNGTTTCCAAATCTTCTCGNCGTGGCATCANANATTCCCCCCATAATGTGAATCTACCATCTTACGGAATCTCTCAAACAAAGGATATGCATCGTGAGGGCCAGGGGCTGCTTCAGGATGNAATTGTACAGTAAATACTGACTTGCCAACTATGTCAAGACCTTCCACNGTTCTATCATTGGCNTTAACGAACCTAACCTTAGCCTTCTCGCCGTGTAAATTTTCACCTACTGGGGAACATGCCCCTGAAGGGTGTGCTGCAAGCATTCCTGCATCAGGATCTGCTACTGCAAATCCATGATTTTGGCTTGTAATCCAAACTCTTCCACTTTCCAAATCCACACAGGGCTGATTCGCCCCTCTATGNCCATAACGCATTTTGTAAGTTTGCAATCCACTTGCTAATCCCAGCAATTGATGACCTAAACAAATACCCATAACTGGAATATTGGCTTTNACNGCTTCAGACAATGTGTTTCTAGCCATNGTTGCCTTTCCTGGATGTGCGGGGTCNCCNGGTCCGTTNGAGCAAAANAATGCTACAATNCCATACGACTGTGCTTCAGCAAAGGAAGTATNTGGAGGGCACCAGACNACCTCGAATTGACAACAAAGACTTCGNAAAATGTTGTACTTTATCCCACAATCTATNGCTGCAATTCTTGGCAGTGGGCNACCTAACCTATCAACTGCGCCTTCGTTAATGATTACTGGTTCATTTATTGAAACCAAGTCAACCANGTCTTCTAGTTCAGGCGAGGTCAACTTTGCAAGGTGTTTACTTAGAGANTCTTCATCCTCAATCGGGCCGAATACACACAAAACACATCCGTGTTCTCTAACCCTGCGAGTTATTGCCCTAGTGTCGATTTCTTCAATCCCCGGAACGTTATGGAATGCTAAGAAATCACTAAGACTAGCGATAGAGTCTCTATGATCTGGATCTTTCATTGCATGACGAACAACAACTCCTCTAGGCCATACACCTGCAGATTCCGATGTACCGTGATGGATGCCGTAATTTCCAATCAAGGGGTATGTAAATGTCAAGACCTGGCCGGCAAATGATGGATCTGTTAATGATTCTTGATAACCTGTCATCCCTGTAGTGAAAACTAACTCACCTTCTCCCCAAATAGGAGCTCCAAACAACTTACCAGTAAATCGGCTTCCATCCGCTAGTAATAGAACTCCTTCACCTGATGCAGAAGGAGGTATTGGCGCACCCGAATTGATGTCGTCTGTAGCATCAACCAGAAGAATACGATCCCCGAGAGAGGTATCGCCTTTCTGTGACCACTCACCCGACATCAAATTTGCTGGTTGTATAGGGGGTATAATCATTCGCAACGCTCAACTGATTGACTACCATTTCGTGAGTTTAAGTGGCAACCAACAGAAATAAACTTCAGTGCCCTAAGTAAGTAGTTGTAAATAAACTACTAATTATCATTCATATCATGAACCAACTTGCCATCATTGGTCCCCTCGATAATGAGCCGAGCATCATCAAATTCCCTTTCGCTAGCAGATTCGCCAAACCATGCATCCATGAACAGCGCTAAAGCTGCAACTTCAGAGTGTGGCTGATTACCTACTGCAACATTGTGTTGACAAATTTTGTAGACATCACCGGGTACCTTAGCTCCGCCAACTACAATCACAACGGGTCTATCCCTACGGATTTTGGGAATCGCTTTCCTAAATGGTTCACCATACATTGTCAAATGAACTGCAACCCCTCCATCTTTGACATGCTTTTTGAGATGGCTCATTCCAGATACATGCTCGGTTTGAAGGCTACCTCCAAACCTATTACTAACGGAATTTAAATTCTTAAACATCTCTTTATCTTCGTCACCTGATAGAAGAAAACCGTCCGCACCCATGGCTCTTGCAACAAGAGCGAGATGAGTAGTGATTCTAGGATCTCGGCCATTGCGATATCCTAATCGAAGAACATCAAGCCTTTCTCCCATATACCTTCGGAAAAGGTTCTGGATTTCAAGCCTCGGTTTCAAAAACCGGCTCATTTTCCATGAAAGAGTCGGAATGATTCTGATGAGGATTGAGTGATTGATAATCAATGAATGGGTGCTTCTCCATGAATTCCTTTACCCAAACCAATAGCCAGGCATTGATTAACAATTTAGCAGCGAACAAAACCGTAGCACACAATACTGCCAGTCTGAAGGTTTTCCAAACTGCATCACCAGTCTCAATGTCCCCCATGAGCCCCATGATCGCCGGTTCAAAGCAGTAAAGAACCGCTAGTACGAACATTATCCCACTTGTTAAACCGGGGAAGAGTTGTCCTAATTCTCTGCTGAAATCAGAGAGTAGAGATCCTAAGAAGACCAAACATGGAGCTAATATCGTAATTGTTAGAAAATCAGGACCGAAGAAGATAGACTCAAATGCAGGCTCATCTTTAGTTTGTAGGACAGTTAACCACCAGAATACAGCATAACCTGCAAAGATTCCACCCACAATTTTAGCTCTTTTGTGAATCATGCTAGGNATTGCTCCNANNGAAGGNGGNTTTAGTCTTGCGAAAATACGCTCAGCGAANAACAATTTTTCCTCGCTTGGCATCACAATCTCATCGGATGAGAGGCCGTTGTTGATGTCATCATGCATCCCCTCATCTTCAGACATGGGTACACCTGCGNCCCCGCATCTCATAAAACCTGCCGCAGGCAGGGGTGTTAACATGGCAGTCTTGGAGGGAGTCGGTAAAAGCCGGCCGCTGGTGATGGGAATCATCAATGCAACTCCTGATTCTTTCCACAAATCCTCTCGTGACGGAGGCNTTGAGAGAGCAATNCAAATGATTTCTGATGGAGCAGATTGGATTGATATTGGAGGAGAATCAACAAGGCCAGGCGCAATTTCAATCTCTATAGATGAAGAGATTAAGCGGACTATTCCTCTTGTTAAAGAAATCTCAAAANATGCTCTTGTATCAATCGACACAAGAAATGTCGAGGTCGCTCGTGAAGCTTTGAAAGCAGGAGCAAAAATGATCAATGATGTTAGTGGCCTAAAAGATAGGGCAATGATGGAATTAGTTGTTGAATCTGGATGCGAGGTTTGTATCATGCATATGCTTGGAGAACCAGGTACAATGCAAGATAATCCACAATACAGTAATGTTACAGAGGAAGTTAACCAGTACCTTATNTCAAAAGCAAGGGAATTAGTAGAAATGGGGCANTCAATGGACAAAATCCACCTAGACCCGGGTATTGGCTTTGGTAAAACTCTCGAGCATAATGTTGAACTTCTGAACTCGAGTGATGAACTCCAACCATACTCTGTACTATGGGGAGTTTCAAGGAAATCCATGATAGGTCAAATTTGTGACCAACCAGAAACTGAAAATCGGTTAGCNGGGAGCCTTGGCATAGCAGCAAAGGCATTTTACAACGGAGTGAACATTATTCGTGTCCACGATGTAAGAGAACATATTGATTTGTTCAAAGTACTTGAAAAATTGGAGGGCTGAATTTGTTTCTTATTTTTGGTTCAGATACCCTTGCAATAAGGTTAGCAGAATGGATTGGACAGCGTTCCAATGTTAGAATAATTGGGCTTGCAGAACAATTAGTACCCATGGAGGATGTAGAAATTGTTGCCCTTCCGACTGAAATGGAATTACATGAAATGCCACTTCCTGATGTTACTCCAACAGCTGTTTTACTATTGGAAGAAATAATCTGTGATGATGATCCTGTCCAAGAACTAAAGAGCCATTGGCCCAATACTCCCATTTTATCAACTATCGATGTCAAAGGTGCAGAGAGGATATCTATCGAGNATTTGACAACATCTGCAATTCAAGATAGACTTAGATCGATCGACAGAAAACAAGGAGCGAGCGAAGTATTNCGTAGGCTTTCAGACGAAAACGCTGCCAAAGTCCTAATCGTTTGCCATGACAATCCCGACCCAGATGCTCTTGCAAGTGCTCTAGCAATGAAGCATCTATGTGACTCAATGGGACATTCTTCGACAATCATTCACGGAGGTATGATTGAACATCAACAAAACCGTGCGATGGTAAGGTTACTGAATATGGATTTGCGAAAACTAATCCTAGATTGGGAGATTGAAGATTTATTGAATCAGTCGGATATAGTATTGTGTGTAGATTTCAGCCACCCAGGGGCCAATAACATACTTCCTGAATCTTGCGTCCCACATATCGTAATTGATCATCATACCAGTGAAGAGAGACCTGCTGGTGATGTCATTCTAGTCAGGTCCGAATTCGCTGCAACTTCATCTCTCGTTGCTTCAGTACTAATGAATTCAGGAGTCGAAATGAATTCAAATGTAGCAACCGCACTAGCATTTGGAATTAGAACAGACACACTAGGTTTCACTCGCTCGTTTAACGCAGTTGATTTGAGAGCACTATCATGGCTTGGTGCTTGGATTGATTGGGATTTAATGCGCACTTTCCAAAGCCCACCAAGAAGCCAAGAAGTGCTATCGATTTTCAGAGAAGCCCTCAGCAATGCCACTCTCGAAAATGGCTTGATGCTAGCACCGATCTCAAACATGGTAGACAGGGATGCTCTATCACAAGTTGCCGATTTCTTACTACCTACTGAGGGGGTAGATATTGTTGTTTCATATGGAGTTCGAATGTCTAAGGTCATTCTTTCAGCGAGATCAAGTAAAGATTCTTTGCACATAGGAAAGATACTAAGCAGAAATTTTGCTAAAGGCAGTGCAGGAGGCCATAGATCTCTTGCAGGTGGACAAATTCCATTTGAGGAATTAGATTGCGATAATTCAGATGATGCGATGGCATCGATAACTGAGATACTAAAATCAGCCCTAGGAAGTGAATAGATGAGTTCTCCAATTATTGATGTCGATGAAAATTTGAGACTGTTGGGAACAGCACACGTTGCTACAGCATCTGTTGAAGCTGTGAAGCAAAATATCGAGGAGTGGGGTCCAGACATTGTTGCAGTAGAACTTTGTAAAGGTCGACATGATGCACTTACTCAAGAAAAAAGATTGGACAAAGAGGGACTGCTGAAGGTTATCAAAGAAGGAAGAGCCCCAATGGTTCTTCTTCAATCATTACTTGCTGCAGAACAACGAAAGTTGGGACTAGATGAGGGCCAACAGCCTGGTGCTGAACTACTAGCTGCTGTAGAAACAGCGAAGGAGTATGAACTCCAAGTCGAATTAGTCGATAGAGATATTCAGACAACCCTTCGAAGAGCATGGAATAAGATGCGCTTTAGAGAAAAGATGGGGCTAATGTGGGCTCTACTATCAGAAGATGATTCGGATGAAGAATTAGAATTAGAGGACATGCTTGCAGATAAGGACTTACTTACATCACTGATGGAGGAACTGAGAGAAGTATCTCCCGGTGCAGGAGAAGTCTTGATTGACGAGCGTGACGAATTTATTGCAAGGAAAATCTCTGCAATCAGAGGTAATGGCAAGGTACTGGCAGTATTGGGCGCAGGGCACCTAGATGGTGTTTCTAAACTCTTGAAAGAAGATGTCCAGCCTAGTAAAGAAAGAATCTCTGAACTTGCAATGACTCCTAAAGGAGGTAAAATGCTCAAGACCATCTCTTACGCAATACCTCTTGCCCTTCTCGGTTTATTGGGTTGGTTCTTCTATAATGGCGACCTTGCATCGATTAAGGAAAACGGAATCTATTGGTTTGCTGGTAACTTCATTGGTGCTGCTTTGTTCTGTATGTTGGCAGGAGGTCATCCCGTCGCAATACTAGTTGCCGCATTAGCATCTCCAATTACCTCTCTCAACCCTGCATTAGCTGCAGGTTGGTTTGCGGGTTATGCTCAGATGAAGGTTAAAGAACCAACTGGAGAAGATCTTACAGAATTCCTAAAGTTAGATTCTGCAAAGTTATTCTGGACTAATAGGGCTGGAAGAATACTACTAGTGACCGCATTAACCAACCTTGGTTCGATGGCAGGAGCATGGATTTCAATGGGATTGATTGCTGCTGGATTGTGAACTGGAAATATCAATCCTTATTTGTAAGATTTTGTTGCGCAAACCATGAAGTCTGTCGTAATAACTGGTGCGAATCGTGGCATAGGTCTAGAATTAACTAAGCAATTCTTGGACAATGGAAGCAAAGTTTACGCTACTTTCCGTAGTGATTCAGGCGGTCTTGAACAAATCGATAACCCTAACTTGAACACTTACAAGTTAGACGTAAGAGATGGTGATCTCATCCAAAAATTGGTTGAAGCTATTGATGGAGAGGTCGATTTACTAATCAATAATGCAGGAGTTG